>JBOHTO010000122.1:0-16714 GCA_050733695.1 Gemmatimonadaceae bacterium
CGCGAGCGTGGCATTCGCGCATGGACCCCCCTCTCGCGGCAATGACGAGGATCCCCGCTCTCGCGGCAATGACAAGGATCCCCGCTCTCGCGCCAATGACAAGGATCCCAGCACTCGCGGCAATGACGACGTGAGGCGAACGGCGGAGGCATGACGACACCGTTGGGCATCTCGCGAATGACGGCGTTGTTGGGGAATGCCAACGCTGTCACACCAGACGGGTGGTCACATCCACCCCCGCGGCGAGCGTGCGGTGAACCGGGCAACGCTCCGCGATCTCGAGCAATCGCGCGCGCTGCTTCTCATCCAGATCGCCCGTGAGCGTCAGCTCGCGATCGATGTGATCGAGCCTGGCCGGCTCTTCCCCCTCGATCTTCTCCTCATCCTCGGCGTGCACCTTCGTATGATGCAGCCGCGCGGACACCTCCTCCAGCGGCCATTGCTTGCGATCGGCGTACATGCGCACCGTCATCGTAGTGCAGGCGCCAAGCGCGGCGGCGAGCAGGTCGTAGGGCGAGGGACCGAGATCCATCCCGCCGAGTGCAACCGGTTCGTCGGCCACCAGACCGTGTCCGCGTGTCGTGATCTCCGTGCGAAAACCACCGGCAGCCGTGACAGCGACGACGCGCTCCTCCTCCCTGAGCTGCTCCACGGTCTCCGGCTGAGGCGACTCGATGTAGCGCGTCGCCCACGCGGCAAGCACGGCACCCACGTAGCGGGAGTCTGCCTCGTCCGATATCAGGTGGTCCGCCGACCCAAGGGAGATGAAGCTCTTGGGATGCGGCGCGGCCGTGTATATCTTCGCCGCGTTGTCGATGCTCACAACCTCGTCGGCGGGCGAGTGGAAGATGAGCAGCCCGCGGCCGAGTCCGGTAAGAATGCCCTCCGTCCCGGCGCGCGAGAGATCGTCAACGAGCTGGCGTGTGATCCGGAACGGCCGCCCTGCGATTTCTATCCTGGCCTCGCCTTCCTGCTCGATCCTGTCGAGCGATCCCGCGAAGAGATTCGCGATGTGCGCCGGATCGTATGGCGCCGCTATGGTCACAACCGCCGCGGCCGAAGGGATCTCGCGAGCGGCCCTCAGGGCCGCCGCACCCCCCAGGGAGTGGCCAATGAGGATGCGGGGCGCTTCGTACTCCCGCTCGAGGAAACGCGCTGCGGCAACCAGATCGCCGATGTTGGAGGTGAAGTTGGTTTCGGCAAACTCTCCCTCGCTTTCGCCGAGTCCGGTGAAGTCGAACCGGAGGACGGCTATTCGCTCGCGGTTGAGTGCTCGTGCGACGTTCACTTCGGCGTTGTAGTTCTTGGAACAGGTGAAGCAGTGCGCGAAGAGCGCGAAGGCGATCGGCTCCTCGCCGGCGGGGAAATCGAGCTGCGCCGAGAGAGCCTCGCCGGTCGCACCCTCGAATTCGAGCTTCTGCGATTGCATGGTATCGTTCTCGCGTTGACGTATGCGCGATCGGGACAGAGAGAATATGCCCGCCGGCCGCCACCAGCGCACGAGACTGCCGCGTCTGTACGGCGCCCGGGTATCTATGGGGACGATCACGGGAGCTCAACGCCCCGGGCGCGCCGTACGTAGTTCACATGGCCGGTCGTCGTTCCACTGCCCTCGAGGCGCGCTCGCCGAAGCGTGCCTCGTTCCACGTTATCCATCACTGCGCCGATGAGAATTGCCGGTCGCATCAGCATCACGATCCCGTTCCTGCTGCTCCACCTGCTGCCGCGCAATGCCGTCGGCGCGCAGGATGAACGTGAGGCCCAAACCCACCCTGTCGGGCGCGATTCCGGAACGCTGCCCGGCGTGATGGCAGCGCAGCGCGATGGTAGCATCGAGCTGGATGGCCGGCTGGACGAGACCGCGTGGGATGAGGCCGATATAGCCGGCGAGTTCGTGCAGGGACAGCCCCTCGAGGGAATTCCGGCGCAGCATGCGACGACGGTACGCGTACTCTTCGACGACGATGCACTCTATGTCGGCGCTGTCATGCAGGACGACGAGCCGGCAGGAATAGCGAGACAGCTCGTGCGGCGCGACGAACGCGGGCAGTTCGACTACTTCGAGGTATCTCTCGACCCGGATCGCGACCGGCGCACGGGCTATCAGTTCCGGATCAGCGCAGCGGGCGTGCAGGGTGACGCATATCTGTTCGATGATGTTCGCGAGGATGAGAGCTGGAACGCCGTGTGGGCGTCGGCCGTGCAGGTGCATGACAGCGGGTGGACCGCCGAGCTTCGCATCCCGCTCTCTCAGGTCCGCTTCGAACCGTCCGATGCCGCGCAGACCTGGGGCGTCAACTTCGCTCGCCGCCGTGTTGCGTCGAACGAATACAGTTACTTCGCACTCGAATCGCGCCGCAGGCACGGCCGCGTCAGCGTCTTCGGCGAGCTTGGCGGACTGCGTCTCGCCGGCGGGGCGCGCCGACTGGAGCTGCGCCCCTACGTTCTCGCGCGGGCGCTCACGGCGCGCGCCGAGCCGGGCGATCCGTTCTTCGATGGCTCCGAGATGCACCGCAGCATGGGGCTCGACGTGCGCTACGGAATCGGCTCGGCCTTCGCCCTCGATCTGGCCATCAATCCGGATTTCGGACAGGTGGAAGTCGACCCCGCAGAGATCAATCTGTCCGCGTTCGAATCCTTCTTTCCCGAGCGGCGCCCCTTCTTCGTCGAGGACGCGCGAGTATTCGATTTCAGCCTGTCCGGGCGCGAGAGCCGGTTGTTCTACAGCAGGCGCATTGGGCGCGAGCCACATCGACTCGACCTTGACGACGCGGACTTCTCCGACGCTCCCGCGCAGAGCACGATACTTGGCGCGGCGAAACTCACGGGTCGCACGACGAGTGGTCTGTCGATCGGCGCCCTGGCCGCCGTGACTGCAGAAGAGGATGCCCGCGCCTTCTTCGCCGGATCGGAGAGCACATCAAGCGACAGTCTGGCCACGTTCATCGCAGAGCCGCGCACAGGCTTCGGCGTGCTGCGCGCCAGACAGGATCTGTTCGATGGCGGCTCGCAGTTTGGCGCGATACTCACGGGGTTGCATCGGGACACGCCGGAGGACGGATCGTTCGACTTTCTGCCCGGGTCCGCCGTGAGCGGCGGGATCGACTTCGAACATTCGTGGAACGATCGGGCGTGGGCGCTATGGGGATTCATGGCCGGAACACGTGTCAGCGGCTCCTCACAGGCGATAACGCGCATCCAGCGGTCGAGCAATCACTACTTTCAGCGTCCCGATGCGCTTGGGCTCGACGTGGACAGCTCGGCCACGTCGATCGCGGGCGCCGAGTGGCGGCTGCAGCTCGAACGGCGGAGCGGCCTGCACTGGACGGGCGCGCTATGGGTCGCCGAGCGAACCCCCGGTTTCGACCCGAACGACTTCGGCTTCGTCCGCGGAGGAGAGCGGTTGGACGGCGGTGCTCGCGTGAGTTACTCGGAGATCGAGCCGGGGAGCGTCCTGCGCGACTACGCGATCTCCGCATTCACGTTCCACAACTGGCGACACGCCGCCCTCGACGACCCGTTCGCCGCCGGCTCCTGGCAGCGCGCACACAAGGCTGGGTCGATCAATGTCGATGCCGAGGTCACGCTTCTCAATTACTGGAGCGCGGAACTGGGAACGCGCTACGAGTTCGAGGTTCTGAGCGACGTGATGACGCGAGGTGGACCACTCATGATCGAACCCGCGAGCGTTGGCTTCTCCGCCAACGTCCGGACGGACAGCCGCCGCTGGTTGAGCCTGGAGCCATCCTTTCGCCTCAACCGCAGGCTGACCGGTGGTGGCGCGTCATGGGATGTCGGGCTGGGGATCTCCGCACGGCCCGCCGCCGGAGTGGAAGTCGAGATCGAGCCTTCCTGGGAGAACGAGCACGACCCCGCGCAGTACGTGACCCGAACCGATGATGTCGGGTACGCGCCGACATACGGCCCGCGTTACATCTTTGCCGACCTCGAGCAGCAGTCGTTCGAGCTCGAGACGCGGCTGAACGTCGCCTTCTCCCCCACGCTCACCCTTCAGCTTTTCGCGCAACCGCTTCTTTCCTCCGGAGACTACGTTACGTACAAGCAGCTCGCGCGGGCGGAGAGTTTTGCGTTCGACGATCTCGAGGAGGGCGTGAGCATGACGCCCACCACGTGCATCGGCGGACAGATATGCCGGCGCGGCGAGATGCAGGAAGTCGACTTCGACGGCGACGGCAACACGGACTTCACCTTCGAGGACGAGGACTTCCGCGTGCGCTCCCTCCGCGGGAATGCCGTTCTCAGATGGGAGTATCGCCCCGGATCGACTATCTTCCTCGTATGGCAGCAGAGCCGCGACCATGAGGACGGTCTGGCGAACGAGTTCGACCTGGGAGATGAGGCGGGCGCGCTTTTCCGGACAGCACCGCGGAATATATTCATCCTCAAGGTCAACTACTGGTTCGGCCTCTGACATCGGCATTCCCGCGATCCCAGGTTGTCATTCCCGCGGCCCCAGGTCGTCGTTCCCGCGATCCCGAGATCGTCATTCCCGAGAAAGCGGGAATCCATTCTCCTGTTCTCTCATTCCGTACCGGACCGACATCGACCATCTTCAGAGTACCTTCGACCGAGGCAGCTTCGTGCCCGTAACCCGACGTCGTTACCCGCCCTGCTCCGAGCACCGCACCTCGCGCTGGCAGCGCGCAACGCTGACATTCCCCGCCGTCACCGCGCTCACCGTCACGGCGCTCGCCTGCCAGCCGTCCGATGCCCGCGAGCTCGAGCTCGCATCGGTCGAGACCCTTCCCTCCCCCGCCGGCGATCGCAGCGGCGAGCCCAATCTCGCGACAGGACCCGACGGACGCATCTATCTCTCCTGGCTCGAAGCGGCCGGCGATTCGGCGCACACGCTCCGCTTCGCGATGCTCGACGACAGCGGATGGTCGGAACCGCGCACGATCGCGACAGGTTCCAACTGGTTCGTCAACTGGGCGGACTTTCCGTCGATCGTTGCACTCCCCGACGGGCGCCTCGCAGCGCACTGGCTCGAGCGCAATGCGGAAGGAACCTACACGTACGACGTGCGCATCACGCAGTCCGCAGACGGCGGCGCGACGTGGAGCGAGCCGGTGACCCCGCATCGTGATGGCACCAGCAGCGAGCACGGATTCGTCTCGTTCTACGCCGCCGGCGGCGACTCCTTGGGCGTTGTCTGGCTCGACGGGCGCAAGTACGCGGGAAAAGGCACGAAGGAGATGCAGCTCGCACAGACGACCATCGCGCCAGACGGATCGCTTGGCGAGGAGCGAATTCTCGACACTCGGATCTGTGACTGCTGCCAGACATCCGCTGCCCGGATCCCCGACGGGCTCGCCGTCGTGTACCGTGACAGGAGTGCGGATGAGATTCGTGACATCTCGATCATCCGCAACGTCAACGGCCACTGGACAGAGCCCGCACTCGTGCATGCCGACGGCTGGCACATCGCTGCCTGCCCGGTGAACGGGCCCGCAATCGCCGCGCGCGGCAACAGCGTCGTGGTCGCCTGGTTCACCGGCGCGGGCGACACGGCGCGCGTTCGCGTTGCTTTCTCGGATGACGCCGGTGCGACCTTTGGTGCGCCCATCCGCGTGGACGAAGGTACACCGGCCGGTCGTGTCGACGTTGCGCTGGGCGGCCGCGTCGATGACCCCGCCACCCCGGAGGCGGGAGCGATTGTCACGTGGGTCGAACGCACGGGCGGCGAGAACGCCGAGGTTCTCGCGCGCCGCGTGATGTCGAACGGTTCGCTGGGTGATGCGCTGACTGTCACCGCATCCTCCGCCGCGCGAGCGAGCGGCTTTCCGCAGATGGTTCGGACCGATGACGCTGTTGTCTTCGCCTGGACCGCGCCAACGGAGCCGGCACGCGTTCGCACGGCGCGAGTAGTGCTCAGGGATCAACCGTGATGCACCCAACCGGGCGCGCGCAGCGGGGCCGGAGCTCGTCCGGAAACGCCATCCGCAGTCGCATCACACTCATTGTTGCGTGCACAAACGCCGCCGGGTGCGCTGGTCAGGCCGATCTTCCTTCACCCCCGACAATCGGCGAACCCGTACCGGCATACGAGGCGGTCACCCTCGCCGGTGATTCGGTATCGCTGGACGCCGAGCGCGGCGATGTAGTGCTGCTCAACGTGTGGGCGACCTGGTGTCACCCGTGCCGCGACGAGATTCCCGTGTTGCAGGCGCTGCACGAGGCGCACGCGGACGAAGGCCTCGAGATCATTGGCGTGAGCGTTGATGCGGCCGGGAACCGCGACGAGATCGAACGTTTCCTGGATGAGTTCGGCGTGACCTACGATATCTGGCGCGATCCGGCCGAACGCATCTCGGCGATGTTCTACACCGTGGGAGTGCCGGCGACATTTCTGATCGCGCGCGACGGTACCCTCCTGTGGCGCCACGTGGGACCGGTTCGGGCAGGGGATGCCGAGCTGGAGCGCCTTCTGTCGAATGCGCTGGCCCGAACCGCCAGCACGTCGCAGCACGGCTAGCCGGACGCGCGGACGGGGAAAGGGAGGGGGCGCTATCGCTCGTACACCCAGGGACCATCGCTGGTGTGCTGCGTCAGCGTTGCTCGCTCGAGAATACCGCTCACAACGGGGCGGTCGCCCTGGTAGTCGAACCTGATCGTCGTACCGTTCAGCGTGTACGTACCCCCGATGGTATCGCTGTCTTCGTCCTCGACTCCATTCGTGGTGAACCGAAGCTCGATGCGGTCCGAGAAGGTGCCGTCCCTGTCGAGGTTTATGCGCCCGCCGGTGAACTGGACGCGGGTCGTCCCATTGTCCGCGACCGTGATCGGGAGTGGTTCGCCATCGATCGATACGAGGGTATATGATGTGATGTCGGGTGCGACCGGATCGTCCCCGCAGCCGAGTACGCCGAACAACAGAATCACGGATACGATCATCTTCATGGCAGAGCCTCGAAGGTCGGTGATCGAAATCGGGAACTCCGCCCGAATGAAACGCAGTATAGCGGGAGGCCGCTGCGTCGGCCACTGCATCAATCACCGCTCGGCGCATCCGGACGCAACGACCAGTGCACGCGTACGTTGAGCTGCCTCTGACTGTGACGAATGACCGGCATCAGACACCGCCCGTCGATATCGAGCCGCGGCTGGACAAGTGGCTCTGGGCGGCGCGGTTCTACAGGACGCGCGCGCTCGCTGCGGAAGCGATCGCGCTGGGTCGTGTTCAGCTCAACGGTGAGCGCGTCAAGCGCGCAGCGCGGGTGAAAGCCGGCGACAGTATCACCATTCGCTCCGGTCCCTTCGAGCGTCATATCGCCGTGACAGGGCTCTCGCCGCGGCGGGGTCCCGCGGCCGAGGCCGCGAGGCTGTACGAGGAGACAGCGGCCAGCCGCGAAGCGCGGCAGCGTGTGGCCGACCAGTTGCGCCTGATGTCGCAGGGAACCGGGCATGAACGCGGCCGTCCTTCGAAGAAGGATCGCCGGGACATCGCGCGACTGCGTGGACGGCGTGCTCGATGACACGGTTCCGCCCGGGCACTGCTGACCCGTGCGAGGCCGGTCTTCGCCACACTCTACGTTCGCTCGGCCATGCCCTTGAGGATCGTCCAGACGGTGAGCGCGGCGATCGATGCTGTTCGGCCGTCGACATCCAGCAGCGGGTTCAATTCCACAATGTCGACGGATGACATCGCGGCACACCGGCCAGCGGCTCGCGCGGCGTCGAGCCATTCCTGCACCGAAAACCCGCCGATTGCAGGTGCGCTGACTCCGGGCGCATTCGCCGCATCGACCGCGTCGAGATCGAAACTCACCATCAACGACCGCGAAGCCGCACCATTCACGCCGATCTCCGCCGGCCCTCGCCCGCCGTCAGAATAGAACCCGGCGATCGAATCCCGCGTGACATCGCGGCGCCAGATGTGCGAGCCGCCGTGCTCCGCGATGAAGTCCAGATGCGCGCGCGCGACCGACTGCGGCTGAAGACCGGCGACAGTGTAGCGGCGACACACGCCGGACGCGTGCAGCAGCGCCTGCCGGAAGGGCGAGCCGGAGTGCGCACCACTCGTGAACTCGCGCACGTCCGCGTGCGCATCCCAGTTGAGGATCTCAACGCGCCGATGAGCGCGAACGTAGGCCAGGAAGTGCCCGAACGCGGTCTCGTGCCCGCCACCGAGCACGATGGCAACCGCGCCATCCGCGATGTGCGGCGCCAGCGTCTCGCCGAGGCGTTCCTGGTCGGCCTCCAGATCGCCTGTCACGGCGAGGTCGCCGAGGTCCAGCGTTCGACCGACAATATCCAGAAAGCGTTCGCCGGATTCCGCGTCGGGAACCAGTCGGTAGAGCGCCCTGCGCAGGGCGGCCGGTCCCGCAGCCGCGCCAACGCGACCCCCGTTCCTGCGCACGCCTTCGTCGGATGGAAAGCCCAGCATGACAGCGGCCGGTGGCACGCCGGAAGGCAGTCGGCCTCCGAGAAGGTCCCCGATTCGCGGATCGATCGTGAGCGGGGGCGTGTTACTCGCGATAGTATTCTTCAATGCAGATGGTCACCAGCGGCTCGATGAGCGTCGCCTGATCCGGGCGCTGCTGGAGACGCATCCCTTCCGGGAGGCCGTGCCACACCGTCTTGCAGGCCACTATCACGGACTCGGCGCGCACCTGTCTGGCTCGCGCCTCTCGCACGACCTTGCGCAATGCGAGCCGGAGATCGCCAATATTCGCCGGCTGCCGAATGTAGGCGCGGAGTGCAGCGCGCAGAATATTTTCGGATTCGCCGGTGAGCGCGGGGAGTGTCGCCGCAGCGTCGCCGGAACGTCCCCCGCTTCCCCCGGAAACTCCCTGCATCGGTTCCACCCCGCTGACGTGTGCCGGACTGATCACTCCGATCCGATACCAACGCCGGTGCAAGAAACACCAGGCGCTCCAATCTTTGACGGCGAAACGGATCCGTCAAGCTCCGGCACGTATCGCCGGCGTCACGGGCGGCGCCGCGATTGCCGCTCCGGCTCGCGTCGCGAGAGCGACGTGTGCCACCGGTGACCATCCCGGCATTGCCTGCCACGCGTCAGCTCGTGGACGGTCCTCCCCCGACGACAGCGGTCGCTGATCGGGACGCGTGGCACGTCGCTGAATCCGCCCGGCTTGCCGCTCCGGTCATTCGCCGGCAGTTCGGCGCCGGTGCATCCGTCGGCGTGTCCGAGCTCATCAGAACGGGCCCGCGTCACGTCGTCTCGCGCGTCGAGGTGCGCACGCGTCGCGTGGTGCCGCTGACGGTCATCGTCAAGCGCATGCTCCACGACCATGATCGCGGATTCACGGAGTGGGCTGCGCTGGACCTCATCGGTGCGTCGCGCGCCGCTGCGATTGCGCCGCGCATCCTCGGGGGGGATGCGGACTGCGGCGTCCTCGTTCTCGAGGATTTCGGACGCGCCCTCAGCGTGGACGATCTTCTGCGCACCGGCACCGTCGCGGCCTGCTCGGCGGCGCTGCGCTCGCTCGCCACCGGGTATGCGCGGCTGCATTCCGCCACGGTGCACCTTACGGAGCGCTTCGACGAGATCCGCGCAATGCTTCCCCACCCGCCCACCGAGCCGGAACGGCGAACGGAGGCGCGGCGACTGCTCGCCGGCACCGGGAAGATCGGCGCATGGTTCGCGGCCGTCGGCGTGGACGTGCCGGAGGGTCTCGGCGAGTGCATCGGTCGCGTCGCGCACACGTACGCGGAACCGGCAGGATTTCTCGTCCTCACGCACGGCGATCCGGCGCCAGGCAATACCCACATCTCCCCCGCCGGCGCACGCATTCTGGACTTCGAGTATGCGGCCTGTCGCCACGCGTACTACGATATCACGGCGTGGAACGTGCTCTGCCCGCTGCCGGCCGCTGTAGTCGGGGCGATGCGCCGGGACTACCGCGCCGCGCTTGCCGGCGGAAACTCCGCACCTCGCGACGACTCGGTGGAACGACGTGCCTGGGCGGCGATGACGGCGTTCCGCGCGCTCAGCATGCTCACCTGGATCGATCCAGACATTCTGCACTCGGACCAGCCGTGGGTCGACGCATGGACCAGGCGCGCCGCGGTGCTCTCGGCGCTGGAGCGCACGCGCGAAGCGGCGACTGGAGTCAGTGGTCTGTCAGCACTCGCCCTGGGCACGCACACACTCGGCGCCCGCCTCGAGGCGCTGTGGCCGGAAATCACTGACAAGCTCCCGCCGTTTGCTGTCTACAGTCAGGCCAACCGGAGGTAACGACATTGAGCACACCGATCGGACGCAGACGCTGGGCGATTGCCGAGGGTTATATCCCGGCCGGCAGTACGGGACCGGAGCCGCAGATGACGAGTCACGAGACCGTATGCCTGCTCAACGCATCCGACAGTGATGCGCACGTCGAGATAACGGTCTACTTCGCGGATCGCGAGCCGGTGGGGCCGTACCGCCTGACCGTCGAAGCTCGGCGCACGAAGCACGTGCGCTTCAACGATCTATCCGATCCCACCGGGATTCCGCGCGACACCGACTTCGCGAGCGTGATAGAGTCGGACGTCCCGGTGGTGGTGCAGCACACCCGGCTCGACAGCCGCCAGGCAGAGAACGCGCTTCTGTCGACCATCGCCTTCGCGGCCGACGGCTGACGCCCTGTCATTTCCGCGCACGCGGGAATCCTTTTCCTCCGGTCGCTACTACGCCTCCAGACCCTGATACCGGCGCATGAACCGCCGGTCGATGTAGTCCTTGAGCCGCCACGCAATGCGCGAATGTACCGCGATGCGATCCCATGCGAGGAGCGCGCGCCCGTCCGCAGTATTCAGCAGCGCGAGAAACCGCCGCTGCGGCTCGTAGCGGCGCGGTGCCCCACCACCACCACCGCAAGTACCACCGCCGCCGCCGACCGCGGCCCGTAGGTTCGCGGCCAGCACTGGCGCCTGTCGGACCGCTACCACCCCGGCCTTCGGGGTATCAGGATGCGCGCGCAGCGTGACGCAGTCGCCCGCGCCCCACAGCGGCGCGCCGTCCACCGATCGCAGGTTGTCGTCCACGAGAAGGAAGCCATCCGCATCGCGGCTGAGCGGTGACGCGGTGAGCAGCCGTGGCGCCGCCGCTCCGGTGAGCCATACGGTGAGGTCGGATGCAATACGCTCGCCGGATTCGAGCGCGACCTCGCGACTCTCTACTCGCGCCACAGATGTACCCGTTCGCACTGTGATCCCGCGCTCGCTCAGAACATCGTGCGCGATCTCGCCAGCGCGCGGCGTGAACTCGGAGAGTAATGCATCCCCGCTCTCGATCAGCGTCACGCGCGCCGTTGCGCCGGCCTCACGGAGCCGACGGTGCAGTGCGGACGCCACCTCCACGCCACCGGCGCCACCCCCGACGACACACACCGCGACAGTCTGACCACTGCGCTCCGCCGCGAGCGATTCGACGCGATCCCTGAGCGCCGTCGCGCCGCTCATGGGAATCACGGTGTGCGCGTACTCCTCGACGCCCGGCAGTTCCCGGCCGATGGCGGAGCTCCCTACGTCGAGCGATGCGATGTCGAACTCGTAGCGCTCTCCGCCTGCCTCGACCACTCGATCAACGGGCGATACGCGCTCTGCACTTGCCTCGATGAATCGTGCGCGGCCGGCACCCATCGCCGAGCAGAGGGCCGGAAGGTCGAAGACGAGCTCATGCTCGTCGTATGTACCCTGGAGGTAGCCGGGGATCATCCCCGAATAGTGATGCTGCCTCGAACGTGAGATGAGCAGGAGCTCGACGCCATCGAGCGGCTGCCGGATGAGCGTGCGCACGACCTCGAGGTGCGCGTGCCCACCGCCTACGAGAAGGAGTCGCCGCACGCATTCGCCGCCGCGTTACCAGACGAGAATCGTCTGCGTGCCGAGAAACCCCGCTGCAAGGGGCGGCTCCCGATCCTCGAGCAACATCGCCATTACTTCGTGGAGATTCGCATGCAGGTCGTCGATGGCCGCCGGGGCGAGATGCCTTCCTCGGCGACCACTCCTTCTACTAATTCTTGTGTCGAAACGTGATCCGCCCGCGACTCAGGTCGTACGGTGATACCTCGATGGTCACCCTGTCCCCCGCGAGCACACGGATGCGAAAGCGGCGCATTTTTCCTGCGATCGTGGCCAGCACGTCGTGACCGTTGACGAGATGAACGCGGAACGTCGCGTTCGGGAGCACTTCAGTCACCGTTCCCTCCAGCTCGATCGCTTCTTCCTTAGCCATGTGTCCTGTGCGCTCCCCGGATGTACGAAGTAGCTTGCAGCATCTCCCTCCCGTCGCTCGAGTTTCTGACGCGCCCGCCCCGCCCTGTCCTGCCCTGCCCTGCCCGCGAACAAAAAAGGGAACCACGGCGAATGCCGGGTCCCCGGTCCTGTCCAAAGCTGTCCGGCTCACCGAGTTCAGTGGGCCCGTCGGTGCCTTAACGTACCAGCGGCGGGCGGGAGTGTCAATGAACCAGAGGGTTCGGGCCCGCACTCGCCGGCGCGGCGCGGCGCCATGCCGGCAGCGAGGCTCACAGCCCGCGGAGCTGCGTCGCCGCCGCCACCCTTCGCACCGCCAGAATGAACGCCGCTACCCGCAGCGGCACATCGAACTCCTCCGCCGCTCTGCGCACGTCCGAATAGGCGCCGTGCAGCGTGCGCACGAGCTCCTCGTCGACGCGCTCGGCGGACCAGCGAAAGCGCTGCGTATTCTGCACCCACTCGAAGTACGAGACGGTCACCCCGCCGGCGTTCGCGAGGATGTCGGGGAGCACCGGAATCTCGCGCTCCGCCAGGATGGCGTCGGCCTCCGGCGTCAACGGCGCGTTCGCCCCCTCCACGATGAGCCGGGCGCGCACGTCGCCCGCGTTCGCCTTGTCGATCACGCCGCCGAGCGCCGCCGGTACGAGAACGTCCACATCGAGCGCGAGCAGATCCTCGTTCGTTATCGATTCCGCGCCGCCGATCCCGGTGACGGAGCCACTCGCTTCGACCTCCGACATGAGCTTCGCCGGATCCAAGCCGTCGCCGTTGAACACTCCGCCCTCCACATCGCTCACGGCGACTATGCGCGCGCCAGCGGCGGCGAGATGGTGCGCCGTCCAGCTTCCGACGTTGCCAAACCCCTGGATCGCAACCGTCGCGCCGTCGAGGTCGACACCGAAATCCCCGGCCGCGCTCTCGGTCACTATCGACACGCCGCGCCCGGTCGCGGCGAGCCGGCCCTCGGACCCGCCGAGCACGATCGGCTTGCCCGTGACTGCGGCAGGAGTGAAGCCGTGGAACTTCGCGAACTCGTCGACGATCCACGCCATCACCTGCTGATTCGTGTTCACGTCCGGCGCCGGTATGTCCTGGTTGGGCCCGATGAAGAGATGTATGCGCTCGATGAACGTGCGCGTGATGCTCTCGAGCTCGCGCGGCGTCAGAGTCTTCGGGTCACAGTCGATTCCGCCCTTGGCGCCGCCGAAAGGAAGGTCCACTACGGCTGTCTTCCACGTCATGAGCGAGGCGAGCGCACGCACCTCGTCGAGATTCACGTCCGGGTGATAGCGCAGCCCGCCCTTCATGGGTCCGCGTGCGTTGTCGTGCTGCACGCGATATCCGTGGAACGTGCGCACGCGTTCGTCCTCGCCCCAGACGGGGAGCTCGACCATCACTTCGCGGTATGGAGTCTTGAGCGCGACCTGCACCTGTTCACTCAACTGGAGATGATCCGCCGCTCTGTCGAAGTTGTAGTTCACGGCCTGGAACGGAGTCATCTCGCCCGGCGGCTTCTTCTTCATCTCCGTCCTGGGATCCTCGGCGCTCTCCAGATGCGCGCGTTCCTTCTGGTACACGGTCATCGCTCAGTTCCTCCCGCCCGTCGCGGGCGTCCGCGTCGCTCTGTCAATCGAGGCCGAGCTCTTCGGCCACAGCGTCACTGGCGCTCCCTGGTTACCGGTTCGGTCGACCGCCGAGATCGCGACTTCATCGGGTCGCAACGCTTCGCGGCCGGCAGCGAGGACGTGCGTGCGTTGCCACCCCGGAACGATCTCGGTGGACCACGATGCGCCCCCGCCCCCGCCCCCCCCCCCGCCCCGGCCCCCCAACTCATCAGCGCGTGCGGTGATCACCCAGAGCCAGACAGCTTCAGCATCGCCCGGCAGCAGTTCGGCGATGAGGTCACCCGTTGCACTATCCGTGCGAAGCGCGGCGCGCGGCCGCGCGGGTGCGATCGAATCCAGCCACGGCGATGCCGGAACCAGCGCCTTGCGTGCGTACGGACCCGCAGCGAGCCGCGGCACGAGGTCGTCATGGCTGTTCATGAGGGCGCGGGCGCTGAAGTGCACGTTGCCCGAGGCGCCGTCCTGCAGCCGTGTTGCCCTGATCTGTTCGACGATCTCCTCGGCGCTCCACGTCGTGTCCGTCGTGAAACCGACACGGCTCGTGAAGTTGCCGGGCCAGATGTGGCGACCGTGCGGGTTCTGCGATACCCACCAGGCGAGCAGACTCGAATAGCTCCGCGCCGGCTGGTTCACGGTCCAGTATATCTGCGGCGTGAAGTAGTCCGCCCATCCGTTGAGCAGCCATTTGCGCGCGTCGGCGTACAGTTCCGTGTACGCGTCGAGTCCCTTCACTCCCTGAGGATTGCCCGGCCGCCAGATGCCGAAAGGACTGATGCCGAACTTCACGCGCGGCTTCTCGCCCTTGATCCTCTCGTACAGCGCGGCCACGAAGACATCGACGTTGCTCCGCCGCCAGTCGTTGCGTGAGAGCCGCCCGCCCGAGCGCACGTAACGATCCCACGAGGCGTCGTCCGGAAACGGAACCAGCCGGTTGGTAGAGTCGCGCTCCCTGTACGGATAGAAGTAGTCGTCCAGATGCACGCCGTCTATCTCGTAGCGGCGAACGACATCCATTATCACCCGGACGGCGTGTGCGCGCGCGTCGGGTTCGCCGGGGTCCAGCCAGAGATGCTGTCCATACCGGCGAACGAGATCACGGCGCGTGCGGCTGACATGGTTCGCCGCGATCGCCGAGCCGTTGGCGGCGGTGAGCGCGCGGAATGGGTTGAACCATGCGTGCAGCTCGAGTCCGCGTCGGTGTGCCTCGCGCACCGCGAACGCGAGCGGATCGTACAGCGGGTCCGGAGCGCGACCCATCTCCCCCGTGAGAACCGCGGACCACGGTTCGTACTCCGACTGGTAGAGTGCGTCGGCGGCGGGCCGCACCTGCAGGATCACCGCGTTGAGGTTGAGCGCCCGGGCCTGGTCGAGAATGGTGAGCAGCTCCCGCTGCTGTTCGGCGGAGGAGAGCCCGGGGCGCGAGGGCCAGTCGATGTTGCCGACGGTCGCGACCCACACGCCGCGGAACTCGCGCGCGACGGCTGGCGGCATGGTCGCCGTGCGATCAACTGGCGCGGGTGTGGGCGCGGGTGCGACGAGGACGGGTGGAACCGGTACGCCCGGGCGGGGGCGCGGCGCCGGCGGCGACACGCAACCCGACGCAAGCAGTGCGGGCAGTACGATCGTTGCCACGCGGCCGCGCACGGTCGTCATCCCAGACCGCCCCGCAGAAGTCGCCATTCCCAGGCCGCCGCACACAGCCATCATTCCAGGCCACCACGCACAGCCGTCATGCCCGCGGAAGCGGGAATCCATGTGTGACCGGCTGGAATCGCACCCCTGGTGCTCGACAAGTCTCTCATGAGATGGTCTCGATGGATGGGCCGACGCTGCCCGCGCAAGGTAATCAGATGCCAGGGGATGCGACTTCACGCTGCAGGATCGCGAGCGCATGCTTCCCGTTTGCGATCGTGAACGAGAGCCTTGTCCGGCGCTATCTCGACAACGGTGGCGCGCTCGGCCGCCGCGTGCGCTTCGGCGTCGAGCATGGCGAAGCGCCCTGGATGACGATCGTGGGCGCCGTACCCGACCGCCACGAGGGAGAGGTCGACAGCGAGGACCCGGATGCGGTGCACGTCGCGCGTCCTTCGCCTCGTGCTCGCTCTCTGGCTCGGCTTATTTCCCCACCGGCCCATCGAAGAACTCGACCACACCCGTCTCCAGTGAATACTCGGCGCCGACGACGAGCAGCGTCTCATCCTGGATCAACTGTTCGACCAGACGGGAACCATGTCGCAGGTGATCCACGGACGCCCGAATGTTGGCCCGAACCGCCTGCGTCATGAGTGCATCAGCGTCGTGCCTGAGTTCGGACGCGAGCAGTCCTTCCACGGCGGGTCGCACCCGGTCAACGATCGCGCGAACGTTGTCGGACTGGTTGTCCCGCGGTCTCCGAAGCTCTTCGAGGGTAGCCGACACCGCTCCGCACTGCGAGTGGCCGAGGACCACAACCAGCGGCGTGCGAAAGCGCGCGGCGGCGAACTCGACGCTGCCGATCTGGGAAGGGGCGACGATGTTGCCGGCAACACGAATGACAAACAGGTCGCCGAGCCCCTGATCGAACACTATCTCCGCCGGAACGCGTGAATCCGAGCATCCGAGGATGATCGCGAACGGCTGCTGTCTGGTGGCCAGGTCGGCACGGCGGGTGTGGCTCAGGTAGGCGTCGGTGCCGCGGACGTTCGACGCAAACCTGAGATTGCCCTCCCGCAGCCGTTCGAGTGCTTCAAGCCCCGAGATCATTGGTTATCGGTCTTCGCTATTATCGGTCTTCGCTATTATCGGTCTTCGCTATTATCGGTCTTCGCTATTATCGGTCTTCGCTATTATCGGTCTTCGCTATTATCGGTCTTCGCTATTATCGG
>JBOHTO010000123.1:0-30852 GCA_050733695.1 Gemmatimonadaceae bacterium
AGTCAAAGTAATCGAAAATGGCGCGGTACTTCTGGAACACCGAGCGGTGCGCCTCGTCGATGATCACCAGGTCGAAGTGCCCGGCGCCGAAGCGGCGCTGGCCGTCTGCCGTCTCGTCAATCAGCCCCATCATGGTCGGATAGGTCGAGACGAAGACGCGCCCTTCGGCGTCCTTTTCCGAGACGAGGTTCACCGGCGAAGCGTCGGGCAGGTGGCGCTTGAACGCGTTCACCGCCTGGTTCACCAGGGCCACGCGGTCGGCGAGGAACAGGATCCGCTTGGCCCAGTTGCAGCGCATGAGCAGGTCGCAGAGCGCGATCACCGTGCGCGTCTTGCCGGCGCCGGTTGCCATCACCAACAGCGCCTTGCGGTCGTGATCTCGCTCGAACGCCTCGGCGATGCGGCGGATAGCGCGCGTTTGGTAGTGACGTTCGACGATCGTCGAGTTGATCGGCGCCTCGGCGAGCGACCGCTGTGTCTCACGGCGCTGGATCAGGAGCTCAAGTTCCGCCTTCTTGTAGAACCCCTGCACCCGGCGCGGCGGGTAGCGGGTGTCATCCCAGAGCCAGTGCTCGTAGCCGTTGGAATAGAAGATCACCGGCCGCCTGCCGAACTGCCGCTCGAGGCAGTCCGCGTAGAGCTTCGCCTGCTGTTGCCCGGCGCGCGGGTCGCGCCGCGTGGGCTTGGCCTCCACCAGCCCGAGCGGCTTGCCGTCGTCGCCCCAGAGCACGTAGTCGACGAAGCCCCTGCCTTCGGCGTTTGGCATGCCGCTGACTTCGCACTCGCGGTCGCGCTCCTGGTCGAGCGCCCATCCCGCCTCTTTGAGCAGCAGGTCGATGAAATAGTCGCGCGTCTCGGCTTCGGAGTAGTCGTGCGTGTCGGGCTGTGCGGCCGCGGCGTTCTTTGCCTCGGCGACCGCCGCGCGCAGGCGCTTCAACTCTTCGTCGAGGGCGGTCTTGTCGGCCAGCAGCGCCGCGAGGTTCTCGTCCTTCTCGCGCAGGCGCGCTTCCAGCGCCTGCAACTGCTCGGCAGTCTGTGCCGGTGCCGGTGTGGGGCGCGGTAGCGCGGCCGCATCGAAGGCGATGCCCGGAGCCGGCCGCCCCGTGCGTCCGTAGGTGCGGGCGAACCAGTAGGCGACGTGGAACAGCTCGCGCACCGCCGCCAGGGCATCCGCCTCGGGCACGGGACGATCGCTGTGCACGGCGCGGTTGCCGAGCGTATTGATCACCCGGGCCTTGGTGAACACCGCCTCGCCCGCCGTTTGCTTGAAGCTCGGTTCGTGGATGAGCGCGGAGAGGTTGTCCTGATAGGGAAGCCTGAGCCCCGGGTCGTGTTTGAAGGCCCAGCTCACCGCCAGCTCCAGCGCGCGGCGCGCGTAGAAGCAGGACGTGCGCGGATCGGCGTGGAGCGCGCTTTCCGCCTTCGACGCCGCCTCGAAGACGGCGGTCCATTCGCGCTGGAGGAAGGCGAATTGGCTCATGGCGTGCTCTTCAGTTCCGCCGCAAGTTCGTCCACATAGCGCCGGTAGCTGAACACTCGGTCACGCGGCCGGTTGGTCAATTCGGCGACAACGCCGAGACGCTCGAGATGCGCGAGCGACTTGTTGACTGTCGCGGCTGTCAACCGCGTAGCCTTGACGAGTGCTGCGGACGTCGCAAGCGGCTGCTTCTGCATGGCCTGATGCACAGCGAGGGCAGATGGCGCCGCCCGTCCGAGCACTGCGATGCGGTCGCGATCGGCGTTGACCAGCCCCAACAGCGCATTCGCCGTGGCCGTCGCCTGCGACGCGCTGACCTGCACGCCCTCGCCAAAGAAGTCCAGCCAGCGCTCCCAGTCGCCATGCAGCCGCACTTCGTTCAGTAGTTCGTAGTACAGTGCACGGTGCGCCTTGAAGTACAGGCTGGGATAGAGCATCGGGTCTCGCAGTACTCCGTCGGCCACCAGTTGCAGCACGATCAGCAGTCGCCCGAGGCGGCCATTTCCGTCCAGAAAGGGATGGATGGTCTCGAACTGCACATGCGCCAGCGCCGCCTTGATGAGCGGTGGCGTCGGCTCGTTCACGTCGTTCAGGAATTGTTCGAAGGGCTTGAGACAGTCCGCCAAGGCGTTGGCCGGCGGCGGCACGAACGCCGCATTACCCGGCCGCGTGCCGCCGATCCACACCTGCGAGCGCCGCACCTCGCCCGGTGTCTTCCCGCTGCCGCCGGAATGCGACAGCAAGACCTCGTGCATGCCGCACAGCAGCCGCATCGAGAGCGGCAGCCCGCCGCGCAACGCCTTCAGTCCGTATTCGAGTGCCGCGACGCAGCGGCTCACTTCACGCGTATCCTCCACCGGTACGCCCGGCTGCTCGTCGATCTCGTACAGCAAGAGATCCGCAAGCGAGGACTGCGTACCCTCGATCTGCGAGGACAGTACCGCCTCCTTGCGAATGAAGCTGTAGAGCAACAGCGCGGAGTTGGGCAGATGTGCCGAGAGCGCGTCCAGCCGACCCAGCGCTACCAGCGCATCGTCGAAGCGCCGCCGCAGCGCAGGCGACCAGGCGACCGGCGGCTTGGGCGGTAGTGGCGCCGGTACGAACGCCTTGAACCGCTGGCCGGTCGTAGCGACCTCGACATACGTTCCAGGTGGTCGTCTGTGCATCGTGACAAGCAACCTCAAACAAAAAGGGCCGTTATTTTAGGATACGTCACTAAGATAAATCAACGGGAAGAGCTGATTGAGGAACGCCGCGGACCATTCGCGCTGGAGGAAGGCGAACTGGCTCATGCGGCCGATACCTCGTTGCACAGGTCGATGAGCGAGGCTGCCTCCACGCCTTCGGCGATCGGGAAGCGCTCCGTGCCGCCATAGACCACGAGGCGCCGTTCCGGCCGAACGTCGTTGCAGGCCAGGTGGAATCCGCGTTCGAGTTGCGGCGCGAGCCCGCGCTTGATCTCGATCGCCCAGGGCTTGCGCCGGCCGGGAAGCTTCAGCAGCAGGTCGATCTCGGCGCCCGCCGCGGTGCGGAAGAAGTACGCTTCGGCGGCGGCCGGGGCGGCGGCGATCAGCGATTCGATCGCCAGGCCTTCCCAGCTCCCGCCCGCCACCGGGTGCGCGAGCACGGCCTCGCGGTCGGCGATCCCGAGCAGCGCGTGCACGATTCCGCTGTCGCGGACATAGACCTTGCGGGACTTGACCAGCCGCTTGCGGACATTGCCGTGCCACGGGGTAAGGCGGCGCACGAGCAGCACGTCCACGAGCAGGTCGAGGTAGGCGGCGACCGTCTTGCCGTCCACGGCCAGGGCGCGGGCGAGCGCGGCGGCATTGAGCAGCCCCCCCTGCTGGTGCGCGAGCATCGTCCAGAGCCGGCGCAGGGTCTCCGCCGGGATGCGCGGCCCGAGCTGTGGGATGTCGCGCTCGAGGCAGGTACGGATGAAATCCGTGCGCCAGCGCAGGCTCGCCGCATCGGAACCGGCCAGCAGGCTTTCGGGAAATCCGCCCCGCAGCCAGAGGGCGTCGAGGCGTTCGCGACCGACCTCGCCCGCGTCGAGCGGCGCGAGCTCCAGGTAGCGGATACGCCCAGCGAGCGACTCGCTCGACTGCCTGAGCAGATCGATCGACGCCGAGCCGAGGACGAGAAAGCGCCCCTTGCCCCGGCCGCGCCGCCTGCCGGCGTCGATCAGTCCCCGAAGGCTGCGGAAGATCTGCGGTGTGCGCTGGATCTCGTCGAGGATCACGAGCTTGTCCTGGTGCTGCGGCAGATAGAGCTCGGGCTCGGCGAGCTTCGCCCGGTCGGCCTCGGACTCCAGATCGAGATAGACGGCGGGCTGCTTCCTGGCGATCTCGAGGGCGAGGGTGGTTTTGCCCACCTGGCGCGGACCGAGCAGCGCCACGGCCGGGGATTCGGCCAGGGCGGTGGTGAGGGCGGGGAGAAGGCGCCGTGGGAGCATCCGTGCAATTATGGAGCGGCGCTCCAGAAATGCAAGGATGTCCTAAAGTTCGCCCCGGAACGCGCGATGCTGGAGCGCGGCAAAAAGACCATCCTCTTCGATGAGAGAGGCGCGCTGGATGGCCCTCAACTTTCTGACAGCGTTTACGCGGCGAGAAAATTCGCGCTGAGCCTGAAAGACTGGTTGCGGAATCCTGATCGCCTGAAGCTCCGTCGCGTTGATATTGGCCATGCCAATAATGCTTCTGCACATTCCACGAAGCACACGCTTCGAGAATCCAGTGTTCAAGAATGCGGCAAGATATTCAGGATCGTTCGCTCCGTTCACACGTAAACGGATCAGATAACCGGCGTAAGCCATCGGTCTCGGGTCGCGGAAGATGGCGGTCTTGCCAACCAAGTCAGCGCTATTAGTCCGATTGAACAGCACATCACCCGCTCGGACCAGATATCGTTCGCGTCGGACCTCCGGCAGATCCATGTACTTGAGGTCTGTGAAGTCCATCTCTCCGGTACGCGTGATGTTGTTCATCCTCAACACCGGAAACTCGCCGCTCACCTCTGCCTTCTCGCTCGTACCGTAGGACACCGACTCAAGAAGGTCACCGATGGTCCGTACCGGCCACCCCTTCGGATTCGTGGCGGGGTCGCCGAACATGTCGAGGAAGATGGATTGGGTGAGGGTGTCGAGCTGGGCGAGGGCGGCGCGGCGCTTGGCCCGCAGCGCGTCCGCCTTGTCCAGGATCTCCGCAATCCGCCGCTGCTCGGGGAGGGGTGGGAGCGGGATCTTCATTTCCGCCAAGGCACTCGGACTCAGACGTGGCAGGTTCGCACCGGTAGCACGAGACGCGGCCAACGAGACCATCTCCGGCGCGAGCAAGAGCCACGAGAGGTAGCCGCGATCGAGTCCTGTTCCCGGCAGCACTGGAAGAATATCGGTACTGCAAATCCCGACGAAATCCGGACGGGCTATCTTCGCGAGATACGGTCGCAGCTTCCCGAAGAGCACATGCCGCGTCGTGAATGCGAACTTATTGCTGGCCAACTCGCCAGCGTCAACGCGGCGCACGTTTACGATGCGGCCGCCCGATTCGATGTTTTCCAGGCCGACGTACAGGGTGCCGGTCCTGATTTGCGCGGGCTCGACAATGTCGCGCTCAATCGTCGCGACGTCCTGAAGAGCAACCCATCGAACAGCCGTCATCCCAGCATCCCCTCCAGCTCCTTCATCCCCCGCTGGATCTCCTCCTCCAGCTTCGCCAGCTCGGTGAGGATCTCCTTCGGTGGGCGGTGCTCGACCGCCTCGTGCACGACTTCCTTGTAGCGGTTGAGCGAGAGGTCGTAGCCCTGCGCAACGATGTCGGCCTTGGCCACGCAGAAGCTCTGCGCAGTGCGCGGACGCTCTCGCTCGGCGCCGGGACGCTCGGCCCAGCGCGCGAGCACGTCGGGGAGGTTGTTCTTCGCGTGCTCGTCCTGGGCAAGCGCGGTCTGCGGCGTCGGGCCGAGCTTGTCTTCGGCCAGGAGCGGCGTGCGCTTGTCGTCGAGGCTCCAGCCGTCGGTCTCGACGTCGTAGAACCACACGAAGTCGGTGCCGCCGGAGTTGGTCCTGGTGAAAACCAGGATCGCGGTCGAGACGCCCGCGTAGGGCTTGAACACGCCACCGGGGAGCTTCACCACGGCGTCGAGCTTCTGGTCCTCCACCAGGATGCGGCGCAGCTCCTTGTGCGCCTTGCTCGAGCCGAACAGCACGCCGTCGGGCACGATCACGGCCGCGCGCCCACCGGGCTTGAGCAGGCGCAGGAAGAGCGCGAGAAAGAGCAACTCGGTCTTCTTCGTCTTCACGATCTGAAGCAGGTCCTTGGCGGTGTTCTCGTAGTCCAGGCTGCCTGCGAAAGGAGGATTTGCCAGCACCAGCGTGTACTTCTCTTCCTCCCCCGCGTGGTCCTGCGCGAGCGAGTCGCGGTAGCGGATGTCCGGGCTCTCCACGCCGTGCAGCAGCATGTTCATGCTGCCGATGCGCAGCATGGTGTTGTCGAAGTCGAAGCCGTGGAACATGCGGTGGTGGAAATGCTCGTTGAGCTTCCTGTCGTGCAGCAGGTTCGGGTGCCGCTCGCGCAGGTACTCGCCCCCCGCTACCAGGAAGCCGGCCGTGCCGCAGGCCGGGTCGCAGATGACGTCAGTCGGCTGCGGCGCCGTCAGCTCGACCATCAGCCGGATGATGTGGCGCGGCGTGCGGAACTGCCCGTTCTCACCGGCGGTGGCGATCCTGGCCAGCATGTACTCGTAGACGTCGCCCTTGGTGTCGCGCTCCTCCATTGGCACCTTGTCGAGCAGGTCCACCGCCTTGACCAGCAGCGCCGGCTTCGGGATAGTGAAGCGCGCGTCCTTCATGTGGTGCGCGTAGGTGGAGTCGCCATTGCCGAGCTGGCGCGCGAGATCGGTGCGCAGATACGGGAACACGTGCTCGCCCACTACGGTGAACATCTCGGCGGGCGCGAAGTGCTTGAAGCGCGACCAGCGGAAGTCCTCGTATGGACGGCCCCGGGGATCCTTGCCCTCGGGAAAGATCCGGCGCTCCATCGGCTTCCTGAGCCGGACCGACTTGTTCTCCTCCAGCGCATGCAGGTCGTCCAGTCGGCGGATGAAGAGCAGGTAGGTTATCTGCTCGATCACCTCCAGCGGGTTGGAGATGCCGCCGGACCAGAACGAGTCCCAGATGCGGTCGATCTGATTCCTGATGTCGCCGGTGATCACTGGCTGCTCCTGTGGTCAATCAACGTCGGCTCGTGCTGGATCGTCTCCATCGCCTTCATCCGGCGACACCACTCGCAGGTACTCGGCGCGCACGTCCTTCAGCGGGCGGCGGCCGTTCGACTCGAGGCGCCAGAAGTCCCATCCGTTAGTGGCCCTCTTGCGGATGAAGATGCCGGCCCTGGACGGGCTGTCGAAAACCTGTCCCGCGGCCTCGATTCTCCCGTCTGACAGAACCGTTCCGAGGTGGCCGCCGTACTTCCCGGGGCGAGAGTAGAGGTGCTGCCCCGCCGAGATGTGGCCCGCGCCGATCAGGTCCGCGACCTCGACGGTCACGGAAGCGTCCGCACGCTCACGGTCGATCTGTACCTTGTGTCCCGCAGGTACCGGCCAGATGGCGAGAATGGTGTCGATCATTCGCGAAGTTCTGTGATCGACACCCGCTTCATCCCACTGTCTCGCGGAATACTCCTTCAGGAGCTTGCTGTTCAGCAGCACCACATCCTTCTCCTGCAGATGAGCGGCCTTGCCGCCCTCTCCCAGCCATGGGCCATTGGAGACCGTCGCATTGAGCTTGCTCGTCAGCAGAGTGAGGTTGCCAAAGCGATGGATTCGCGCATCGCGGTCCACCTCCGCTGCACCCGTCGTGCGCGACCAATGCTTTCACCCATGCCTGTGGCATGACGTGTTCGATGGCATAGCTGCCGCGCCGGATGCGCATTCCCGCGGCGGAGACTTGTCCCGGGATCCAACCGCGCCAGTGATCCTCGACGGCTTCGAGCACCATCCGGACGCGAGCTCTGCTCAGTTTCCTGTAGACGGGCATGTTTTCCAGCTCGCGTCGGACCTCGTCGTCATCGGGCCAGTACGCCGTCTCAACGTGCTGAGACAGGAAATACTCCTTCAATGTGTCACCCACGTTCTCGGGCCCCGAGTTGCGAATGACGGAAACGACATCGGCCATGATCTTGTTATAGGACTTGGCAGTTGCACGAATGAGCATTCGGCGCACCAGCCAGCTTTCCAGCACGTCGAGCGCGGCCGCGATCTGTTCTTGTGGCACCGGCCCGCCCTTGCGGTCGAGTAGCGCGAGAAGCACCGGCTTGATGACCTCGCTCTCCAGTGTCCTGATGCGGTAAACGAACAGCCCCACCCGATCCAGCGGACCGTCCAGCACTTCTGCCTTTCTCGGTGAAATTCCGATAGATCGCCGCGGCGCGATCGATCTCCTGCAACAGGTGGAGCATCGATTGTCCGGCCTGATAGTCGGCAAATGCCTTGAAGCGCGAAAAGACCTCCCGAGCCACCACCTCTTCGCCGGTGCGGTACACGAGCCAGTGGTTGAGAAACACTGAAGATCGCCGGTGCCTGACTCGGCCGACGCTGACCTCCTCTTCCCAGAACGCCGCCTCGAATTGCGCCCAGTACCTTTCGTAGGCCGCCTCGACATCGGCGCCCTGTTCCAGCAGGCGCTGGAAGACGAGGTTCTTGATCAGGTCCGCGGCCGTCAGCGCTGCGCCGCGGGCGTTCAGGGTTTCGAAGATCTCCTGGGCGTTTTCGGCGGCGGTCAGGTCGATGACCACGATCTGAAGGAGTTCGCGAGCGCTCCTCTCGATCGCCTCGGCCCGGGCGTTCAGCTTCTCGGGGCCCTCGGCATTCAGCCATTCCCGGCACTGCTTCGCAAAGAACCGGTGTGCCTTCGCCATGCGTGATGCGCGGTGCGTCAACTTCTCGTAGTCTACCGGGCTCGAAGCGTCCATCACCTCGTTGAACGCCGGTCGGTCGCGGTTGGTCGGCCAGACCTTGAAGCGGTCTTCCCTGTGACGACAGAAGGCGTGGGCGTTGGCGATGAGCGGTTCCAGGCGCGCTGCGGGCATGGTCGCTCCGACCATCGCGATCTCGGAATGGAGGGCGTCGAGCAGTAGCTGAAGGGTGGTCAGCCGCTGCTGTCCGTCAATGACGGTTCGCTGCTGCAGATCGCTGGTCTGCGTCAGTAGCTGTTGCAACCCGACCGCTCCCAGGAAGTGCGGGGCCTGCCCGGTGCCGGACGAATGCAGCAGCCGCGTTGCCACGCGCTCGAGATCCTTCCAGAGAGGCTCCCATTGCAGCTCCTCGTTCCAGACGTACGGACGCTGGAACAGCGGAACGAGAAGCCGTTGCGGCTGCATGAAGATGGCTTGTGGGGTGCGGACCTGCGTATCCATGGTTGTCAGGTTTTAGGCTGAAGCGCACTCGGTGTCGGCGCTGTGCTTGTCCTCGTCCCTTGCTTCTGCGGTTTCGGCGTTCCGAGTCGCGAGGCCGTGGTGATTCGCCTCGAGGGCGTCAGAGGCATACTTGGGAAAAATCGGCCGAGGCCGACGTTCTGTTCTCGAACGCGTCCAGATTGGTGCGCAGGGCGGCAGTCATCTGCTCCGGCATGTCTCCGAGTTCAACGATCGGCCTCGAGGTGGCGCGAATGTGTTTCTGCTCCGTCAAGATTGAGCGAGGCGATAGTCGCTGGTCAATCTACCACCGCGGTCCGACAGCGCATCGACGATGGTCTGGTCCGTACCACCGAGCGGGATGCCGTGCTGGAGGTCTTCGACGGTGCGACCGAACGCCAGCAGGCCGGGATTCTCGACTCCAAGGCGATCATCCACGATAGAGACGCGAATCGGCCCGCCGCGCTGCGTGTAATCGGCCATGGGGCGACCGCGTTGATGACTGCAACGGGCGCCAGTTTCCACCATTCCGCCCGGCGCCCCGCCCCCATCTCGGCGCCGTGCACGGAACGCCTGGCAATGAAGGTGATCGTTTCATTGATGGAGCGCGCTGGGAGCGCCCGGGCTTTCGGCCCGATCGATGATACGGGCTCTTGTCGTTTCCTGCGAAACGTCCGGCCTGGATTCAGGCATGGGGAGAGTGCCGTTCGCCGTCGACCCCGAAGATCATAACGCCGCTGGGGGTGGGGACCTTGCCGCCCTGGTAGTCGGTGACGAGCGGAGCATTGAAGGACACGGAGACGCTGCTCGCCTGCTACCAGCAGCCCGACACCGAGACGCTCCTCGCTGTGATGAGCGAACAGCGCAAGGTTCGCGATGCGGCGCTTGCCCCGGTGAAGAGCTGAGAAACGGCACCACAAACAGCGCCTCGGCAGTCCGCACGAAAAAGCACCGCCGGCCAAGTGCCAACGGTGCTTTCACATCGATAATCGGGACGGCGGGATTCGAACCCGCGACCCCCTGAACCCCATTCAGGTGCGCTACCGGGCTGCGCCACGTCCCGTCCGCGGCTTCACCGCGGGCAGTCCCCCAATCTAACCACCACCCCCGCCTTCAACCACCAGAAACTCTCACCGCCGCGAGCGCCACCACCGCAGCACCACCGATCCCACCCAGCCCGCAACCGCCGCCGCCACCATGAGGGCGGCCAGCATCAGCACGAGTCCGAGCAGCAGCCCGCCGATCGCAACCACGACCAGCACAGGTAACCCGACCACAAGCAGCACGACCAGGAGCGGCGCCCCAACCACGGCAAGCAGCAGCGCGAGAGGCAAGAGCAACACGAGCCACCAGATCGAGCGCAGCAGCAGCCCGGGCACGATGCGCAGCAGGAATGCCACGATCGCGCCCTTTACCAGCTTCCATAGCAGCGAGCCGATCACTCCCCACACGTGCGCCTCCCCGTCACAGCCCCGCCACCCATTCCTCCGGCTCCATCACGCGCCCCACGTAGAACGCACCGAACTCTCCATATTTCGATGTCGCCTCGTCGAAGCGCATCTCCGTCACCAGCTTCTTGAATTCGAGCGGATCGGCAGCGAAGAGCGTCACTCCCCACTCCCACCCGTCCAACCCGGTCGCACCGCTTATCACCTGCACGATCTTCCCGGCATAGCGCCGGCCGACCATGCCGTGCGAGTACATCAGCCGGCTGCGCTCGTCCAGCGGAAGCGTGTACCAGTTCTGACCCACCTCGCGCTTCTTCGACATCGGATAGAAGGAGATGTACGGCTTCTCGGCTGGCAGCGTCGGCCGCAGCCGCCGCTGCATCTGCTCGCTCTCCATCTCCGCTCGCACACGTTCATCGAGAGCCGTCGCATACTCCTCGTCGCCCACCGCGCCGCCGCGCTCCGCGGCTTCGCGAGCGAGCCGGGCGGTCACGTGATAGAGACCGGCCTCGGTCACGCTCAGAAAGGAATACACCGGGCGCAGCACGCGCAGCAGCGAATCGCCCACGAGCCGGTGTCGGGCCGCGGTGATCTCGTCGAGTGTCGCGCGAAAGTGCACGAGCATGACGTCGGCCGTGGAGTTGGCGAGCGGTGCGATGGCACTCCAGCCCTCGCCCTCGGGTGCGCACAGGGCGCGCAGGGTCGCCACGCCTCGCTCCTTTGCTGCGACGAGTCCGCCCGACCCCCAACCACCGCCGCCGCTCAGCGCGCCAAGGGCCACACGGTCGATCTGGAACATCTGGTGAAGGGCGTACCACCCTTCGACGGTTTCCGGGGGATGTGCTGGCTGATCCATGGATCGTCGAAAGATGGCGACGATCCACCCTCGGTGGCAGGGCGCTACTGCGTGAGCGGCGCGAGCGCCTCGCCAGGAAGCGGCGGCGCGGGAGTCAACGCCGGCGTCCACGCCTGCGCGAGGAGATTGACGTTGTGCGCACCGGCACCATCCACGAACCAGATGATCGGGTCGCCGGTGTCCTCGTTCACTGTCACGAGGACGCCCGCGGGTTCCGCGAGATCAGCGCAGCGGAATGCCTCGCCCGCAAAGCGGCGCTTCACCGTCTCGCCACTTACCGCTACCTGCTGCGCCGTGACCATCTCGAACGCGCGCTTGCGCTCGGGGTTGACGCGACAGTCGGATGGGCCGCGGTACAGCAGCAGAAATCCGGTCGCTCCGGCTCCCAGCACCACGGCGAGTGCTGTCCCAATCTTGCCGTACCGCGCGAGCCCGCGGCGCCTGTCGCGCGCCGATGCCGGCCCGACGCCGCGCCTGCCGGTCGCCGATCGCGCGCCAGCATCGAGCTCGGCGTACCAATCGGCGTCGGAACGACGCGCGCCCCCCTGCTTGCCACCCGCGGCGGATGAACCTCGTCTCGAGTCAGGTCTGGTCATGGCGGTCTTGTGGGAGTCTGCACGGATGACGCCGACGCCGCGCCAGCCGTCACACGCTCGCGACCCCGCGGCCGCGCGCCCGGAGAAGCTTGCCGCCGGCCTGTCAGCGCCACCGCTGCGTCAGCGGCGCACAAGGACGTACACGCCCACCGCCAGCAGCATCACCGCAAACCCCTGCTTGAGAAGCGCCTGCGGCACGCGGGGCGCGAGGCGGCTGCCGGTGAGTATCCCGACGATCGCGGCCGCGATGAAGGGCAGCACCACGCCCCAATCGATCGCGACATGGCCAACGTAACCCGCGAAGCCGCTGAGCGCGTTCATGGTGATGACGAGCAGCGATGTGCCGACTGCCTCTCGCATGGGAAGGCCGTACAGCAGCACCAGGGATGGCACGATGAGAAAGCCCCCTCCAACGCCGATCATCGCGGTGAGTACACCGATTGCAAGCGCCTGCGCCGCGAGCAACGCCAGGCGGCGTCCACGCGGGAGCACGAATACACCCCCACCCTCTTCCGGGGCTCTCGCGCCTTCCGCACCAACCGCGGCGGCATCGGCGGCGCGAGGCGAATCGACGCCATCCCGCGCGTTGCGACGGTCAGTGTTCCCGCTACGCAGCATGAGCAGCGCCGACGTCATCACGACGATACCGAAGAGGACGAGCTGCACGGTCTCCGGGATCCTGAGGGCGAGCCGCGCCCCGGCGAGCGCTCCGACAATCGCGAAGATGCCGAATGTCAGCGCAAGCCGGACGTGCGCCTGCCCCTCGCGCAATTGCGCCAGGCACCCGGCGAAGGCTGTCGTGCCCACCACGGCCAGACTCATCGCGATGGCCGGCTTCGGCTCGATTCCCAGGACGTAGATGAAGATGGGGACCGTGAGCACCGACCCACCCGCACCGAGCAGGCCGAGAGTGAGTCCGATGAGCAGCCCGAGTGCGAGCGCGAGCGGACTCACTGTGGGGCCTGCCGGTGCGCGGCGCCTCTCAACGCCCGCGGGCGAATCACCCGGCGGCCGCCATGACGGTCTGCACGACGGTCGCGAGCTCACCCAGCTCGAAGGGTTTCTCCAGTACGCGACAGCTCGTGCGCGCCACGAACGCGGCGGCTTCGGGCGACGCGACATCCCCCGTGGAGAAGATCACGCGGTCCAGCAGCGCGGGACGTGTTTCGAGCAGACGATCGTGCAGCTCGACACCCGAGAGCAATGGCATCCTGAGGTCGCAGATGATCACATCGTACCCGGATTCAGCGCCGGCCGATAGCGCCTTGTCGAGACCGACCCGCCCATCGGCGGCCTCGTCGATCTGCCATCCGCGCCGCGCGAAATAGCGGGCCAGCACCGTGCGTATCGAGAGTTCATCGTCGACCAGCAGCAGTCGCCCCGAGCTGCGTGGCTCCCTGGACTGGCCGCGCGATCGCACGCGATCGTCACGTACCAGCTCAAGACGCGGCGATCCTGTCGCGGCCGTTTCCTGCGCCGACTGCTCCGCGCCGGGTGCGCCGCCAGCGCTCTGCTGGTCGGCCGACGGGAACCAGATCGTGAACCGCGCCCCACGCCCGCGAGGGGCGGCGGGGGTCAGGTCTTGTTTTGACACATCGGCGGCGGCGGCGGCGCCCCGGTGCCCACTCCCGTTCGTGGCGTGCGTGTCGTGGAAGCGATTCTCCGCGCGCAGCGTCCCGCCATGCCGCTCCATGATACCCAGCGACACTGGCAGTCCGAGCCCGCTTCCCGAGCCCGTCGGCTTCGTCGTGAAGAACGGCTCGAAGATGCGCGGGAGTATCTCGGGCGCGATGCCGGGGCCATCATCCTCCACGGTCATCTCACAGCCGTCCGGCCCGCACGAACGAACGCAGAGTCGGACGAGACCACCCGAACCCGCAGCCGCGGCCGCGTTCATCACGAGGTTCGTGAGTACCTGCTCCAGTCCGTCGCGCTCCGCCATGAGCGGCGTGATCGTCTCGAAGGCGCTCACCTCGAGGCGAGCACCAAGGCGGCGCACCTGTGGCGAGAGTGCGTGCGCCACCCCTGCGACTACCGCCGCGGGGTCCAGCGGCTCACGGCTGCGCTCCGCTCGCCGGCCGACGAACGCGAGCAGATCACGCACGATGGTTCGACTCCGCCTCGCCTGATCCGCGATGACGCCGAGCGACGAGAGATCCTCGGGGGACCGCTCGTCCTCGCGCATCAGTTCCGTGTAGTTCAGGATCACCGCCAGTGGATTGTTCAGTTCGTGCGCAACTCCCGAAACGAGCCGGCCAACCGCCTGCATCTTGCGCGACTGCGCCAGCTCCTCCTGCGTCCGCGTGTGCTCGGCCTCGGAATCCTTGCGCGCTGTGATGTCGCGGATGTAGGCCGTGAAGCTCGGTGCACCCTCCAGCGGGATCCGGGTCACCGTGAGTTCAATCGGAAACTCGCTGCCATCGGCGCGCATCCCCGATAGTTCGAGCCGGTGGCCAAGGATGCGTGGCTGGCCCGTCTCGAGCAGGCGCGCCATCCCGCTGCTGTGCCGCTCGCGCAGCGACGGCGGAATGATCAGCTCCGCCATCGACCGCCCTATCGCGTCTGCACGCGCGTATCCGAACGTGGTCTCCGCCGCGGGATTGAACTCCGTAACGAGCCCCGCGTCGTCCACGGTCACAATGCAGTCGAGCGCCGACGCGAGGATGGCCGCCTTCCGCGCCTCGCTCGCACGCGCCGCCTCCACCGACTCGCGCTGCTCCGTGACATCGCGTGCTATCACCAGCACAGCCGTCGCGCGCCCGTGCTCCAGTACCGGAGAGCTCGCCACTGCGAGCCACCGCTCAGCGCCGTCCTTTCTGCGAAATCGAACCTCGTACCGCCGGGGCGCGTGCTTCAGCAATGCGCCTTCTCCTTCCTGGAGCTCGCCGTGGTTTGCACCAGGTTCCGGAAGCACGATGAAATCGCGCACGTACCGGCCGATCAGTTCCTCGCGCGCGTAGCCTGTGTGTTCGAGCGCAGCGCGGTTCGCCGCCCGTATCCGCCCGTCCAGGTCCAGTGTGCAGATCACGTCGGTGGCGACGTTCAGCAGGAGATCGTGGCTCAGCTCCTTCCTGTGTGCGTTTCGCACGAGGGCCTGCTGCAGCCACGCTATGAGCAGGAGAGCCGTCACGCCCATCACGGCCGTAGTCACGGCAAATCGGAGATCGCCCTCCACGGCCGGCGATCCCAGGAAGGAGCGCGCCCGCACCCAACCCGCTCCTTCAGCGAGCAGGAGCCCGCCGAAGGTCGCCGCCGCGAAAAGACTCACGCCAACGGCCCGCTGACGCGGAAGCACGGCGCTCGCCGGCATCACGATGAAGACATAGAACGTCGCCCCCATCCACCATCCACCGCCGAGATGGTAGATGATCCACGTCAGGAAGGTGACATCCGAACAGAAGGCCGCCGTGGTAATCGCATGCGGACTCGCAGCGGTGCGCGGGTGCCGGGCGGCGCGGTGCAGGAGCAGCGTCGCAGCGATCCAGCCGGCGAGCGCCACCATTACACCCGCGTCGAGGTCGACCATGATCGCGGCAGCCGCGGTGTACAGCGCCCCGAATACCGCGATCACGAACAGCCGACGACGGTTGAATGCCCTGAAGCGGTCTGCGATATCGGCTGGTAGAACTGCTGGCATCGAGACGACAGACCTCTGGGCAGGACGCGCCCGGCGGGGGGGGGGCGGGGGGGGGGCGTGCGGGAGGGGTAGGGGGAACGGGGAGCTGATGCCCATCAGGGACGATGCGCCCATGAGCACCGTCACTCTGCAAGCGCTGTAACTTGTTCCGGACGGGACCGTCCCCGGCTGGTTCCTTGCCTTCCCGGAGCAGCATGTTCGGCAGACGCTTCGATCTCTTCACACTCTTCGGCTTCAGGATCAGAGTCGACGCGAGCTGGCTCGTTCTGGCCGTGCTTGTGACCTGGACGCTTGCCGTCGGATTCTTTCCGCGCGCGCATCCGGGATTGTCGCCGTCGCTCTACTGGACGATGGGCGTGGCGGGGGCGCTCGGTCTCTTCATGTCCATCATCATCCATGAATGCTTCCACGCGCTCGTCGCACGGCGATTCGACATGCCCATGCGCGGGATCACTCTCTTCATATTCGGCGGCGTGGCAGAGATGGACGCGGAACCGCCGAGCGCGAAGGCGGAGTTCCTGATGGCGGGCGCGGGTCCGCTTGCGAGCATCCTCATCGGGGCCATCTGCCTGGCTATCGCCGCACTGGCCGTCGGGCTGATCACCCCGCCGGTCCTCGCGGTCATCGGATATCTGGGCACGATCAACCTCGTGCTCGCCGTGTTCAACCTGATTCCGGGATTCCCGCTCGACGGTGGGCGCATGCTGCGCGCTGCGCTCTGGCACCACTGGGGCTCCATGCGCCGCGCGACACGCGTGGCCGCGAGCATCGGCGGCGGGTTTGGCTTCGTGCTCATCGTGATAGCGGTCCTTCGCGTCATCGAGGGCGATCTGATCGGCGGCATGTGGTGGTTCCTGATCGGGCTGTTCCTGCGTGGCGCCGCGACGGCATCGTATCAGCAGGTTGTCGTGCGCCGTGCGCTGGAGGGTGAGCCGGTGCGCCGCTTCATGAAGTCCGATCCGGTGACCGTGCCGCGGTCGCTGACGTTGCAGTCGCTGGTTGACGACTACGTCTACAAGCATCACTTCAAGCTCTATCCGGTCGCCGAGGATGGGCGTCTGTTCGGCTGCATCACGACGCGTGACCTCAAGAACGTACCGCGCGAGTCCTGGCCCTATCGCACCGTGGGCGATGTCGCGACGAGCTGTTCGGTGGCGAATACGATCGGCCCCGAAGTCGACGCGATGCAGGCGCTCACGTCCATGCGGCGGAACGGCGTCTCACGGCTTCTCGTGGCCGAGGGCGCGCAGCTTCTTGGCATACTGTCACTGCGCGATCTGCTCGAGTTTCTCGCGCTCAAGGTGGAACTGGAGGACGATGACAGCGAACCCACGATGAATACATGAGCGGGGCTTCCGCGGCGCGCGGCGCGGTGTAGCTTCGTGCGAGCATGCCACCGGAGATCAACCTGACGATGGGCCGCAGTGGCAGCATGCGGACGGGCGACGTCTACCGCTTCGACATGCCGCGCACGGACCTGGAAGTGACCGTCGACGGTGTACCCATCGAGCCCGCGCTCGCGCTCGGCTCATGGGTCTCCTTTCTCGCCGACGACGAGGCGACGACGGTCATGGAAGATCTCGTGTTGCTGGAGGACGAAGTGCAGCCGGTGATCGCGCGGCTGCTGGAAGGGGGCGTCGTGCAGACGGCGCTGCACAATCACCTCATCGACGAAGAGCCGAGCCTTTTCTTCCTGCACTTCTGGGCCGTTGTCGAGCCGGCCGCGATTGCGCGCACGCTGCGCTCGGCCGTCAACAGCACAGGAGCACGCGCCACCACTCAGTGATCTGCAACGTGCCATACTCGCGCCGGGTCGCCGGACTCTTCGTCTGTCTCCTGCTCGCCAACGCCCAGGTCGCAAGCGCTCAGCGGATCCCCTCCGACAGCGCGGAGGTCGAGCCGGCGCCCGTCTTCACGACCCGCGACGCCGTTTACACGGGCATTGCAGCCGGGGCGTCCATCGTCATCATGCAGTACGACGAGAGGATCTTCGACTATCTCGCGGACTCCTCACTGCAGGGGAATGAGTTTCTTGGCGACGGCGCCGACCTGATCGCCCTTCTGAACGAGAAGAGCCTGTTCGCGCTCGGCGTCGTCGGTTACGCGGTGGGAAAGCTCGCCGATGCACCCTCGCTGGCGGACATCGCGTTCCACGCAACCGAGGCGCTCATCATCTCGAGCGCGGTCAACACTGTTCTTCGCGGCACGCTGGGGCGCGCGCGGCCCTTCATCTCGAACGGGGATGACGCCTTCCTGTTCGATCCCTTCTCGGGCTTCGGCGATCTCGGCTATCGGGCCTTTCCATCGATCCACGCGTCGGCCGGCTTCTCCGTGGCCGCCGCGCTCACCACCGAGACGGCATACCGGAATCCCGAAGCGCTCTGGTACGTGGCGCCGATCGCATACGCCATCGGTGCACTGCCCGGCATCGCCCGCGTCTACAACAGCAAGCACTGGGCGAGCGACATACCGATGGGCGCGGTCCTCGGCACACTCACGGGAATACGGGTGGTGCGCTACCACCACACGCGCCCCGGCAACTGGCTGGATGACATCTTCCTCTCGACAGCCATCGTGCCCGACGGACGCGGTGGCGTGCGCGTGATCATCTCGCGCACCTTCTGACGCGGAGCGCCGCGCGGGCTCGACCCGTGGATGCTCGCATCGCGGATGTCTCCACCGGAACGGCCCTTGCAAGCCTTCGACAGTACGAATGGCGCCGCGTTTTCGGCGCCCCTTCGGGCTGCAACGCAGGTCCCGCTCGACGCGCCTAACGCGAAGCGCACAGAGGGCGGGACGAACCCCCTGAGGGAGGATCATTTCATCAGTCAGTAAAGGAGGTTGCATAATGCTTCATCGCATCGGTACAACCGGCGGCCCTCGCCGACCCGGACGAGGATCGATCCCCGCGCTATGCTGTGCGGTCGTCATCGCCGTCTTGGCGGGCTGCGCAAGCGGAAATTCCGCCCCGCCCAACATAGGCGTGACAGTGAACGATGTCACCGAATCGCCGCGCAGCGTCGAAGGGCGCGTCGTCACCGTGAGCGGAGAGGTCAACCGCATATACGGTCCGCACATGTTCTCCATTGGTGGTGATGATTTTCTCGAAGGTGCCGAGCTTCTTGTGTTCGGGATGAGTTCACTTCCGTCGATCGTCGAACAGATGGACGACACCACGGAACTCATGAACGATATCGTCCAGGTCACCGGAATGGTTCGCATGTTCGATGAGGATGCGATCGAGGACGATCTCGACATCGACATCGATGACGATCTCTTCGAGAACATGTCGGACAACAGACCGGTCATCATCGCCAGTGAGATAGACCTCACCGCGCGCACGGATGTCGTGCCCGTTGCGGTCGTGACCCCGATACCCGAACTCGAGCCCGTTGTCGTCGAGCCGATCGTCGATGAAATCATCATCGTGGATGCCCCGGATCGCGTCGCTCTCGCGGGGCGCTCGGTCGCGCTGATCGGCGTCAAGGTACAGACAGTCGTGAGCGACCACGCGTTCTGGGTCGGGCCGGCCGCTGACAGGCAGCTCTTCGTGGCCATCGACGAGGGGGAGAATCTTCACGACGATCACATGAGGATCGAGCCCGGACAGACCGTCGCTGTAGCAGGCGTGCTCAGGAAGCTTCCGGCGGATCTCGCGTCGGTGCAGTCGGAGTGGAGCCTGAGCGCGGCAAACGTCGCCACGCTTCGGGGGGAGATGATCTATCTCGACGCACAACGCACCGCGATTCTGGATTCCGCGGGCATGACAACCGCGAGCGAGACAACCACGAGATAGCGGTAACGGAAGCGCGGCCGCGGCCGGTTCAGGCGCGGACCGCTCCTTCCTGCGTGCGCTCCACGGGTAGCCCCGCGCCCTGCCACGCGGCGAACCCACCCGAGAGATTGACGGCGTTCGTGAGGCCGCTCGCTCTCAGCAGACTCGTTCCGATGGACGACCGGCCACCCGACTGGCAGTGGATGAGCAGAGGGCGGTCCCTGGGGAGACCGGCCATTCTCTGCGCGAGCTGCGCCAGCGGAATGTTCGCGACACCAGGAAGGTGGCCCGCACGCCACTCGGCGGGCGTCCGCACATCGACCACCGAAACACCGTCTGCGCTGCCCAGCGTGTCACCAAGCTCGACGATGTTCATCTCCGGCATCGCCTCGACGCGGCCGCCCAGCCGCGCCCGTTCCTCCAGCACGCCGTCACCGAAAAAGCCCAGCACGCGATCGAGCCCGATCAGCGACAGCGTGAGGACCGCCTCATCGACGTGCTCCGCGGCCAGTCCGTCGGCGATGAGACTGATGTCGCTGCCACGCGGCACGAGCCAACCCGCCCATTCCACGAACGAGCGGCCCAGCGGAATGTTGAGCGTACCGGGAACGTGAGCTGCGGCGAACGCCTGCGCGCTACGGATATCGATCACTGTGGCTCCTGCGTTATCCACGATCCCGTCGAGCTCCGCCGCGGATAGCGATGCGGGACTGGCCCGTTCGCCAACCACCGGCGGCCCTTCGAGATTCACGCGCTTCATCTCCGCGAAGTAGGGCGCAGGGTCCGGTTGGCCCGCCAGTACCGCGTTCACGAACGCGGCTTCGTCCGCGATGCCGAACGCCCAGTTGGTGATCCTCTCGTAGCCGAGCGTGGAGGACGGAACGGCGCCTAGCGCTCTCCCGCAGGCGGAACCCGCGCCGTGTCCCGGCCAGAGCTGTACGTGATCCGGAAGCCGCGCGATCTTCTGCAACGAGCGGTGCAGCAGCCGCGCGCCCTGCTCCGCAGTGCCGGGCACGTTCGCCGCGCGCTCCAGGAGATCGGGGCGCCCAACGTCACCAACGAACACGAAGTCGCCGCTCACGAGGCCCATGGGAACGTGCGTGGCTGCGGCATCCGTCACGATGAAGCTCAGATGCTCGGGGGTGTGCCCGGGCGTATGCACGACATCGAAACGCACATCGCCAATCATGAACGAATCGCCATCGCGCAGCAATCGGGCGCCCTCTTCCGGGGCGAAGGCGTATTGCCATTCATCGCCGCCTTCGCCGGACAACAGGAGGCGGGCCCCCGTGCGGCGCGCAAGTTCGCGGCTCCCCGAGACGAAATCGGCGTGCACGTGTGTCTCGGCGACCTGGGTGATGCTCGCTCCGGTCGCGCGAGCGGCGTCGAGATAGCGTTCGATGTCGCGGTTGGGATCGATGACGATCGCCTCGCGGCTGCGTTGGCAGGCGATCAGGTAGCTCGCCTGCGCGAGGTCCGGCCGGTACAGTCGTTCCAAGATCATGGATCGCCGGAGCCGCTAGGGCGCGAACGCTCCGTCCTTCATGAGCCGGGACTCGATCAGGGGGGCCGCGGCCTGAAGGACGTCGATCTCGTCCTCGCATGTCGGGCGGGGGGTGAGATCGAAATGGCACAGCGTTCCCTGCGACCCGAGCGGAACGCCGCAATAGGCAATCACGCTCTCGCGAGCCGGGTGGGTAACGAGCCGCGGATCGCTGCGCGTGTCTCCTGTAGCGAACGGGCCTCGCGTCTCGCCGACGATCGAGCAGTAGGTCTCCCGCATGGGCGCGTCCGCCCCAACATCGAGGCGGGGGTTTTCCTTGTCGTAGAGCCGGACATTCCGGAGAGTCGGCGGATCGAAGCGATATATGCCTGTGAACCGGTGCGATGTGCGCGCATTGAGAAAGCGCAGGGCAGCGTGCACTCCCTTCTCTCCCAGTATGTCGCCGAACTCGTCGACGACCTCGGTAAGCGGATCCGATCGCACCCCGGAATCTACAGCGGCGCGCATCGCCGAAGCAGATCACCGGGATCCGGCCCCCGAGGATCAGGGCTCCCGGGCCGGGCATCGGGTCCTTGCGCTGGCGCGCGCGAGGCGTTGTTTTCGCCAGCGCCTGTCGACCGTATGCGTCCCGGGCAGAGCAGCAATCACAACGATCCGGGAGCAATGCGGTCCGGGAATCCGGTAGCCCGCGCTCGGTCGCCACTTTCGGAGAACTCCGCGAATGGGTCGAACGGCACGCCTGCGCGATCACGTGAGATCGCACGGCATCGCGCTTCTGTTACTCGTCGCCGGCGCCCTCACGATGCCGGGTGCAATTCCGGCCCAGCAGGCCGATTCGATTCCGGCAATCGAGCAGGCAGCGCAGTCCGCCGCGACGCATCGCGCCGGTGGAGAGGCCAATCTGATCATCCCGGATCTGGCGCAGGCCGAGTTCTTCGGCATCCCCGGACGCTCGCTCCTGATGATGGGCCTCGTCGTATGCGCATTGGGAATGCTGTTCGGTCTTGTGATCTACGGCCAGCTCAAGCGGCTCCCCGTGCACGCGGCCATGCGCGAGATCTCCGAGCTCATCTACGAGACGTGCAAGACGTACCTCGTCACTCAGGGGAAGTTCATTCTCGTGCTGGAGCTGTTCATTGGACTCGTCATCCTGCTCTACTTCGGCGTTCTGCTCGACTTCGAAGCCGTCCGGGTGGCGATCATACTGATCTTCAGTCTCGTTGGGATCGCCGGCAGCTATGGCGTCGCCTGGTTCGGCATTCGGGTGAACACCTTCGCGAATTCCCGTACGGCGTTCGCGAGCCTCCGCGGCAAACCGTATCCGTGCTACGCGATTCCCCTGCGCGCGGGGATGAGCATTGGGATGCTGCTCATCAGCGTCGAGCTCGTGATCATGCTCGGAATCCTCCTCTTCATCCCGGGCGACTACGCCGGTCCCTGCTTCATCGGCTTCGCAATAGGCGAATCACTGGGTGCGGCCGCGCTGCGGATCGCGGGCGGGATTTTCACGAAGATCGCCGATATCGGTTCCGACCTGATGAAGATCGTCTTCAACATCAAGGAGGACGACGCGCGCAATCCGGGGGTGATCGCCGACTGCACGGGCGACAACGCGGGCGATTCGGTTGGCCCGAGCGCGGACGGCTTCGAGACGTACGGCGTGACCGGAGTCGCGCTCATCACGTTCATCATACTCGCCGTGACCGACCCGGCCGTCCAGGTCATTCTGCTCGTCTGGATATTCGTGATGCGCGTGATGATGGTCGTGTCCAGCGGACTCTCGTATCTGGTGAACGAGGCAGTGGCGAAGGCCCGCTACGCCAGTGTGCTGAAGATGAACTTCGAGGCGCCGCTCACGTCGCTGGTATGGCTGGCCTCCCTCACGTCCGTCGGGCTCACGTACGTCGTCTCGTACCTCATGCTCCCCGACCTGGGTGACGGCTCGCTCTGGTGGAAGCTGTCGACGGTGATCACCTGCGGCACGCTCGCGGGCGCCATCATCCCCGAGCTGGTCAAGGTGTTCACCTCGACCGGGTCAACGCACACGCGCGAGATCGTCACGTCGTCGCGCGAGGGAGGCGCCTCGCTCAACATCCTGTCGGGACTCGTCGCCGGAAACTTCAGCGCCTTCTGGCTCGGAATGGCGATAATGGGACTGATGACCGTCGCGTATCTGGTCAGCACCGCCGGCCTCGGCACACTCATGATGGCGCCGGCCGTCTTCGCTTTCGGGCTGGTTGCGTTCGGCTTCCTCGGCATGGGCCCCGTCACGATCGCGGTGGACTCCTACGGGCCGGTCACGGACAACGCGCAGTCGATATACGAGCTGTCGATGATCGAGCAGACGCCGGGCGTGGCAGCGGAGATCCGGAGGGACCACGGTTTTGATCCGCAGTTCGAGACCGCGAAGCACCTGCTCGAGGAGAACGACGGAGCGGGTAATACGTTCAAGGCGACGGCGAAACCCGTGCTGATTGGCACCGCAGTCGTCGGGGCGACGACCCTCATCTTCTCGATCATCGTCGCGCTCACCCGGGGATTGCAGCCGGAGTATCTGCAGTACCTGTCCGTGCTGCATCCCCCCTTCCTGCTCGGACTCGTCACCGGTGGTGCGGTGATCTACTGGTTCACCGGTGCGTCCATCCAGGCGGTGACGGCGGGCGCATATCGCGCAGTCGAGTTCATCAAGGCGAACATCGAGCTGGAGACGACGACCAGAGCGTCCGTAGCCGACAGCAAGCGGGTCGTCGAGATCTGTACGCGCTACGCGCAGAAGGGGATGATGAACATCTTCCTCACGGTCTTCTTCGCGACGCTCGCCTTCGCGTTTGCGGAGCCGTACTTCTTCATCGGCTATCTCATCTCGATCGCGCTGTTCGGTCTGTTCCAGGCGATTTTCATGGCGAACAGTGGCGGCGCGTGGGACAACGCGAAGAAGATCGTGGAGGTGGAGCTGGCACAGAAGGGGACGGAACTGCACGCGGCCACCGTCGTGGGCGATACCGTGGGCGATCCGTTCAAGGATACGTCGTCAGTCGCCCTCAACCCGATCATCAAGTTCACGACGCTCTTCGGACTGCTGGCCGTCGAGCTGGCCGTATCGCTCACGGCGGACCGCGGGCCCGTGCTCACGCACTCGCTGGCCGGTGTGTTTCTCGCCGTCGCACTCGTGTTCGTCTGGCGCTCGTTCTACCGGATGCGAATCGGGACGGAGGCGGAATCGAGGCCGGCGGTTGCGGTGGGTCGAGCGGCATAGGCGGTCCCGGGTCGCCTCCGGCCACCGGCTGTCTGGCGGGAATCCTTCCGGGAGCGTATAGTGTTGTTCCGTTGGGGAGCGGCAGAGTGACGGTCCGTGACCATCGCGGGCAAGGACGATGCGCTCGTGAGCGATCTCATCTCAGGTCTCGCGGCAGATCTTGCCGGTCAATACACGGTCGGGCGCGAGTTCGGCCGTGGGGGGATGGCGACTGTCTTCCTCGCGCATGATCTCAAGCACGACCGCGATGTCGCGATAAAGGTTCTGCACCCCGATCTCGCCGCCGCCATGGGAGCCGATCGCTTCCGGCGCGAGATCAGGATCGCCACCCGCCTGACACACCCCCACATCCTGCCCGTCTACGACTCCGGCGAGGCAGCAGGATCGCTCTACTTCGTGATGCCGTTCGTCGAGGGCGAATCGCTGCGCCAGAAGCTGGCACGCGAACACCAGCTCCCGGTGGAGGAGGCGGTACGGATCACCTGCGAGGTGGCGGGCGCGCTCGATTACGCCCATCGCCACGACGTGATACATCGCGATGTGAAGCCGGAGAACATCCTCCTCGAGGACGGTCACGCCATCGTCGCCGACTTCGGGATCGCGCGGGCCGTGAGGGAATCGAGCGGCGACCGGCTGACCCAGAGTGGCGTGACGCTCGGCACTCCGACCTACATGAGTCCCGAACAGGCGACGGCAGAGCGGGAGATCGACGGACGGAGTGACACATACAGCCTCGCGTGCGTGCTGTACGAGATGCTGGCCGGCCAACCGCCGTTCACGGGGCCAAACGCTCAGGCGATCATCGCCCGGCACACTCTCGACGATGTGCCCCCGCTCACGACCGTTCGTGGCACCATATCGGCTGAAATGGAGGATGCGGTGATGCGGGCGCTCGCGAAGGTGCCTGCTGACCGGTTCGCGTCCGTGGCGTCTTTCGCGACCGCGCTGTGCGACGCGGATACGACCACCCCAACCTATCGCTCGACAGCGCGCAGGTCGACTGGCCGCCGCAGGCGCTCCCCGAGAATGCGTCGGATCGATGTCGCGGCCATCATCGGCGTGCCACTCCTGGCCGCGGCAGCGGGCGCGTGGTGGCTGCGGAGCAGTCCGACGCGGGAGACAGCGGCGGGCATCCTCGGCCTCAGCTACCAACCGAACCGGGTGGCCGTGCTCTACTTCGACGACGAGAGCGCGGCCGGCCAGCTCGGCTATCTGGCGGACGGGCTCACCGAGACGCTCATCGACAAGCTCGGAGAGGTCAGGCCTCTCGACGTTGTATCCACCGATGGGGTTGAGCCCTTCAGGCATGCGGCAGCGAGCATGGACAGCGTCGCGGAGGCGCTCCAGGCGGGCACTCTCGTTCGTGGCGCTGTGGAAGCCATTGGCGATCGCGTGCGCGTAACCGTAAGGCTGGTTGACGGCAACAGCGGAGCGGATTTCCGGCGCGCGAGCTTCGAGCAGCCGAAGGGGAACTTTCTCGCCGTGCGCGACACGCTGGCCGAGCAGGTCGCGCGCTTTCTCCGCGAAAGACTCGGCGAGGAGATCACGTTGAGCCGGGACCGCGCGGAAACGACGAGCGCCGATGCATGGTCTCTCGTGCAGCGCGCGGGGCGCGCCATCAAGGATGCCCGGGCGCTCAACGCTGCCGACAGTGCGGAGCAGGCCGCGCGACGCGTCGCCCTCGCCGACTCCCTGCTCGCCACCGCCGAAACGGTCGACCCGCTGTGGCCAGCGCCTGTCCTCGCGCGCGCCGGCCTCAAGGTGCGCCAGACGCGCGGAGCGCCGGACGATCTCAAGCGCGCGGAGCTCATCCGCATCGGGCTTGGCCATGCGGAACGCGCGCTGGCCATCGATCCGGAGAACGCTGAGGCAATTGAATGGCGCGGGACACTGCTCTACTACAGGCACTACTACGGACTCGCGCCGGACCCGGTAGAGGCTGCCACTCTGCTCCGGTCGGCGGAGCAGGATCTCCGCCGAGCCACCAACATCGACCCGACGCGGGCGTCGGCCTGGAACACCCTCAGCCTTTTGCTTTACCGCAAGTACGATCGGCTGGAGGCGAACGTGGCGGCCCAGCGCGCGTACGAAGCGGACGCGTACCTCAGGGACGCGGATCAGATACTATGGCGCCTGTACGCGACGTCCTACGACCTCGAGGAGATCTCGAGCGCCGTGAAATGGTGCGACCTCGGACACCGGCGCTACCCTGACGATCCCGATTTTGTGGCCTGCCGGCTCTGGATCATGACGAGCCATCAACTGCCGCCTGACGTGGACGAAGCATGGCGGACCCTCGACGAGATCGGGGAGCTCGTGCCGAAGAGTGCCTGGGAAACGGCGCGATTGCAGTATCAGATGCTGGTGGCGGTGCCGATCGCGCGCGCCGGTCTCCTCGATAGCGCGCGGCGCGTGATTGAGCGATCGCGCGCGAGCCGCGACGTCGACCCGGGCGGGGAGCTGATCGGGCAGGAAGTGCTGGTGCGCGCGCTGATTGGCGACAGGGAGGAAGCCATCCGCCAACTGCGGCGATACCTGGTTTCTCACCCGGAGCATCGCGAGGGATTCACCCGCGCGAACACCTGGTGGTGGCGCACGCTACAGGACGATCCACGGTTCAGGGAGCTGGTGGGAAGCAGAGGTTGATCGCGCGATGCGCAGTCGTGGGCGACGCCGCCCACGGGCTCATCTGGAACACAGGGACCGACGCGCCCCGGAGTCGGCTGCAATCATGGGCGCACTCGCTGCGCGTTGCGTCCTGTTTGGTCGGAAGCCGCTGGCTTCCAGGGAGTCCACCCATGAGATATATCCATGCCGTATCCGGGCTCGCCGCAATCGCGTTCGCAGTCGGCTGCGGCGACGGGGGCCCGCTGACCTCACCGGGATCACCCACTGTTCGTCCTCCGCACTTCGGCATTTCCGATGGTGCGAACGCGAACGGCAATCCGGGGTTCTTCTTTCTTCCCCCGATGGTCGCCCACCCGGGGGGCGACAGCGAATTCAATGACGATGTGTTCAGATCCGACCTGTCACCCGTCGTGCGCATCTGTGAGCTCGACGCCCAGGACATCTCCCAGCTCTCCATCGCTCGCTGCGTCTCGACCATCAGGGAGTTCGCAACGAGCGAGATCGGCGTCTCGCCCACGGACCAGCACTACCACGTCAACTGGGATACCGGCGAGCCGGAACTCGATGTCGCGAAGTTTTATCGGATCATGGTCTCGGTAGGCAATCAGGAGCTCGGGTTTGCCGATGTGGACCCGGTAGCCCGCGGATCCAATCCCAGGAACGCCAGAACGGGCGATGCCATTCCGCTCACCGACGGTCGAACGCTGCCTGTCAAGTTCCGGATCGAGAACGACGGACTCTGTGAACACGACCAGGATTGCCTCAAGGCTCAGGTCGGGCAGAATGGTGGAGACTTTGCCGCGCCGAGCGGCCATGCAGCGATTCGATTCCCCGCTGGCGTCCTGCCGAGCGGTGTCGACGAGATCACGCTGACCATCGAGCGCCTGCCTGTTGGCGCTGATAATCGGTGTCACGCCGAGAATACGACCGATCGGCCAACGATCGAGCTGGAAGGGTGCTACCGTTTCGAAACCGAGCCAGAGCTCTTTCCCTTGGGTGGCTTCCAGGGCCCGAACAATGTCATCGTGGCCATCTGCCTCGAGAACGTATCTCCTTCGCTCCGGGCGGGGCTGCAGCTCTTCAAGTCGGACGACGACGAGCGTGGCCTCCAGGCGCTCGAAGACGCTGATCCGACGGGCATAGCCGATTTCGACGCTACCTGTACGGGGTTCACTGGTACGCCCGCCGCGTCGCCGACGCGCCTCATCGGGCAACTCACGAGGGAGTTGGGTCGCCTGACCGGCAAACTCGTCCGACTTGCTCAGCCGCGCTCACTGCACGCAATCGACCTGGGTCTGGGTGGCAAGGTCAAGGCAGGCGACGGGCTGAGCAGTTTTGGCTGGGGTGCCGACGGCACGCTTGACGCCGTTACCGCTCTCGACGAGAGCGCCCCCGTCGACGCGATAGTACCCATCGCCGTACGGGTTACAAGCGTGCATGGCAGCATTTCCGATGGCGAGGTGAGCGGACCGGTTCCGCTATCGGGCATATCTGTCACCTTCACCGTCACTGGCGGCAGCGGTACCGTCGGGGGCGAGGGCGGCGGGAACACGATCACGGTCTCCAGCGATGCGACCGGCATGGTCGCCGTCAACTGGACGCTTGGTAGCGCTCCCTCCAGCAACACGCTCGCGGTGACAGGCGCCGACATCGACGCGACCGTGAGCTACTCCATCGAAGCAGTCTCGCCACCAGATGGTCCACAGTACGCGGGATCGATCGCGGTTTTCAACGACGTAAACCCGTTCACCTCGCTGGCTTCCGCGCCGGACCATCAGCAACTCATCAGCAACCTCGTGCAGTTTTCGGGCGCGGGCCGAGGCGCGGGCACGGGCGTGTTGTTCGATCACGGGAAAGACTCGTTCTGCGGCAGCCCGCCGGTCGACGTCCTGTGCGGGAGCTTTGCGGCGCTCAAGACCGCGATCGCAGGACTTGGCTTCACGGTGACCGACGCTTCCTCGTCGGCGACGAGTGCACCTCTGACGACGCTCGGCTCGAACGTCAAGGTCGTGTTCCTTGTGCTGCCGACTCAGGCGTATACGGTGAACGAGATCAACGCGTTGAAGACATTCGCGTCGGAGGGTGGCAGGGTTGTCTTCTTCGGCGAGTACTGCGATCCCGAACGCAACCTCGTCTACTGCGACGGCGTCAGTATCGAGAACGATCTGCTGGCAGCACTGGGAGTGCCGCTGGCGTTCAGGCTCGGCACGTTCGCATCTCCGCTCGCGATCGCGGCGTCGGGGATCAGGTCGCATCAGATCACCGCTGGCGTGGCCGGCTTCACCTTCCTCGGCACATCCGGACTGACGCTGGGCGCGGGCGCAACGCCGCTCATCGTCCTGTCCGCACCGGAAGCAGCAGACATTGTGCTGGCGGCAGAATCACCGATTGAGACCACTGCGATCATACCGTAGAGTGGCGCTTCCGGTACGAGCCGCGGCGACCGGGGTATTCCCCGAGCCGAGCCGGCTTGCGTGTGCGCTCTGAGCCAATGCGAAAGCCCCGGTCCATCAAGCGGACCGGGGCTTTCGTGATCGTGGCGACGGAGCCAGGGACGCTCCCTGGAACGCGACCGGCAGCAGCACCATCGCACGTCGCATTGGACGCATGAGCAATCCGGTCCTTGAGGAAGCGGCTCAGCGCAGGAACGCACCTGGACCGTTCAGCACCTGGCGCGCTGACCTGCCTGCGTCGAACTGTCCCCAGAGCGGGCGACCGGACTCGAACCGGCGACGTCCAGCTTGGGAAGCTGGCATTCTACCAACTGAATTACGCCCGCGAGACTCGCTCGGCCGTAACGTAGCAGGTCCGTCAGCGCCCAGTCAACAATGCCACGCCGACCCGGCACCCCATCGCGGACCGTGCAGACCCGGCGGACGCTAACGGTGATCCGGTTCACCCTGCATGTTCATCCCATCGTGACCCGCGCCGGCCACCATGTGCATTCGCGGCGGCCGCAGCCTCAGGAAAATGGTGAAGCCGCCCGGCGTCCGCGTGCCGTAGGTCTCCTCCAGCGACGCTGGTATGATGTTGACCGACCCACGCACGCCCGCTGCGATGCCGAACGCGCTTCGCTCCCCGAGATCCCGCACGTAGCCAGCCACGAACGAGCCGATGTCGACGTGTTCCGCCGCTACATCGGGACCGAGCACGAGATCACCCGCGCCCTTCTCCACGTACTCCACTCTGCCGAACACCGTGTTCCGCGAGTCGAGGGCTAGCATCGTTTCCGCGAGCACGCTTGGCTCCCACCGGTTTTCGCCCTCGTGGCGATTGGCGCCGAAGACGAGCGCCGATGCCCACGTCCTGGCGCCGAGTCGGCGGGTGTGCAGCACCGAAGCACCGGTACGATGCACCGATTCCTCAGGCTCCAGCGCCTCGGGACTCTCCAGGAACGCGTACGATGCGCTCATGCTCCAGTTGTCCGACGGATTCACGGTGATACGGCCCGCGTACGAATCCAGACTGCGCCCGTCGTAGTCGAAACCCGTACGCTCCTCATCGGGCTCGCGTCCGTTGAAGATGGAACCCTCGAGTTTGGTCCTGCGCGTGAAAATCCCAGCCGTTATCACTCCGAACGTGATGTGCGTGGCGTCCTGCCAGTGGTGACCGAGCGGCGCGAACGGATCGCTGGTCGCGGAGGGCCGATGCGGGAACGCGACGGGGCCGACGACGGGCTCGCCAACCGGTGCGAGATACAACTGCATCGCGAGGCCTGGCGCGATCTCCCGCTCGTACAGCGCGGCCAGCTCCATGAAGAGATCGTGCGGGTGTTGCCGGTCGTGCAGCGGCTCCCCGTTGAACGTCTCTCCGGTCTGAAGCAGGAGCGGGTACCCCTCGGAGCCGATCGTCCATGGCTCGGCGCTGAGCATCGTGCGGAGCTGGAGCCAGCCGCGACCGACGTTGCGGCTGGCCATGAGCATCCCCCAGTTGATGCTGCCGAACTGGTCGTCGCCACGGTCGCTGTACTGCCGGTCGTACTGCAGGTAGGCGACACCGTGCGCCATCAGCTCCCAGGCACCCACAGTGAAGTGATAGGCATTCATGGGCGACGCATCGGGAAGCCAGGTGGTGCCGGAGCCATCGCGCGTCATGGGGATACCGAGCGGGCGGTGGACCGTGCCGGTCATGTCGTGCATTGGGGCCATCTGCTCGTGCTGCGCGAGCGCGGAAGAGGATGCAGCGAGCAGCGCGAGAGTCATCAGCGCGGCCAGCGTACTTGTCACGGAATGCATCTGTGAACTGCCTCATCGATTTTGAGTGGGGGGG
>JBOHTO010000124.1:0-2316 GCA_050733695.1 Gemmatimonadaceae bacterium
GCGCAACGACGGCCGCATCTGGGTCCCGAAGCGGAAAGATGACGAGCGTGCTCCCGCCGAGATCCCCGATGCCGAGCGCGACTACTATCTCGAGCGGCTCTACCCGTCATTCGGCAATCTGACGCCGCGGGACATTGCGTCCCGCCGCGCCAAGGAGATGGTCGACGCGGGGCAGGGTGTGGGCCCGCTGAACAACGGCGTCTACCTCGACTTCAGCGACGCGATCGGGAGGCTCGGCCGCGCCGAGATTGCCGCCCGCTACGGCAACCTGTTCGAGATGTACGAGAAGATCACCGGCGACGACCCGTACCGCGCGCCGATGCGCATCTTCCCCGCGCCGCACTACACGATGGGTGGTCTCTGGGTCGACTACGATCTGATGAGCACGATCCCGGGTCTGTTCGTCGCGGGCGAGGCGAACTTCTCGGACCACGGCGCGAATCGGCTGGGCGCGAGCGCGCTGATGCAGGGTCTGGCGGATGGGTATTTCGTGATTCCGCCGACCGTCGCCGATTACCTGGCGAGGACCGGCAACGGCCGGCCGGATACGGATCATCCGGCGTTCGCCGAAGTCGAGGAGGAGGTGGTCGCACGCACCCGCGCGCTGCTCGCTGTGGATGGCAAGTTGAGCGTCGATCACTTCCACCGCGAGCTCGGCCGCATCGTCTGGGAATACTGCGGCATGGCGCGCAGCCGCGACGGCCTGGAGACGGCGCTCGAGCGGATCCCGGAGCTGCGCGACCGGTACTGGCGCGAGGTGCGCGTCACGGGCAGCGCCGCGTCGCTGAACCAGTCCCTCGAGAAGGCCGGCCGCGTGGCGGACTTCATGGAGTTCGCCGAGCTGATGTGCCACGACGCGCTGCAACGCGACGAGTCGGCCGGTGCGCACTACCGCGTCGAGCACACGACGCCCGAAGGGGAAGCGAAGCGGAACGACGCCGAGTACTCGCACGTCTCGGTCTGGGAGTTCACCGGGGCCGGGCGCGCGCCGAGGCTGCACAAGGAGCCGCTCGGGTTCGAGTACGTGACACCGTCGCAGCGGAGCTACAAATGACGGAGATTGGGGGCTGGAGGCTGGAGGTTGGGGCAGGGCGCAGGGGTCGGGGGCCAGACGGCAGGGGGGTGGGATGCGTTTGAGGCTGCATGTCTGGCGGCAGGAGAACCGCGAGGCGAAGGGCGGGTTCGTCACCTACGAGGCGCCCGACATCTCGCCGGAGATGTCGTTCCTGGAGATGCTCGACGTCGTGAACGAGCGGCTCACCGAGCGCGGTGATGATCCGATCGCCTTCGATCACGACTGCCGCGAAGGCATCTGCGGCACGTGCGGCATGATGATCAACGGCGTCGCGCACGGGCCGATGAAGGCGACGACTGCATGTCAGCTGCACATGCGGGTCTTCGAGGATGGCCAGGAGCTGTGGATTGAGCCGTGGCGGGCGAAGGCGTTCCCCATCATCAAGGACTTGGTCGTCGATCGTTCGGCGTTCGACCGCATCATCCAGGCGGGCGGCTACATCTCGGTGAGCGCTGGGCAGGCGCCCGAGGCGCATTCGATCCTGGTGCCGAAGGAGGATGCCGATCTCGCGTTCGAGGCGGCCGAGTGCATCGCGTGCGGCGCGTGCGTCGCCGCGTGTCCGAACGCGTCCGCGATGCTGTTCACCGCCGCGAAGACCTCCCATCTGAACCTGCTGCCGCACGGGCAGCCGGAGCGGGACCGACGCACGCTCGACATGGTCGCGGCCATGAACGACGAGGCGTTCGGTCACTGCACCAACCACGGCGCCTGCGAGCTCGCGTGCCCGAAGAGCATCAGCGTGGATTTCATCGCGCGACTGAACCGGGACCTGTGGCGGGCGGGAGCGTGAGGGGGAGGCGCGCTCAAGAAGACACTTGACAGGCGAGCGCGGGGGGGGGGCACACTTGGCATAGGATCCCGATCGACTCAAACCGCGCCACGCATTCACTTGCCGATTCGCTCCTACTCTTGCCTCGCGGTAGCAACCGCCGCCCTCGGTTTGAACGTGCCGATAGCCGTTCCACAGGAAGCGATCGAGCTACGGGAGGTCGGATCGTACGTCTTGCCGGATTCATTTGTACTTTCGGGTATTGAGATGGATGAAGCAGGTCGGATCGCGATGTACTCGGAGCTTCAACCATTCATCCTGGTGATTGACGACGTAGGGATCCGTACGGAGGTAGCTTCAAAAGGTGTGGAAATAGGCGGAAGGCGGTGACACCTTTCGGGTGAGCAATCACCACGGGCCGAGTGCCCGTACGAAAGGAGCCACCGCCATGCGTAAGATAACGCAGACACCG
>JBOHTO010000125.1:0-3661 GCA_050733695.1 Gemmatimonadaceae bacterium
GTCATTGCCGCGAGTGCTGGGATCCTTGTCATTGGCGCGAGAGCGGGGATCCTTGTCATTGCCGCGAGAGCGGGGATCCTCGTCATTGCCGCGAGAGGGGGGTCCATGCGCGAATGCCACGCTCGCGCGGGCGAGCATCCGTTCCGGCTTCCACCTAGGTGACGCAGATGCGTGTCTTCCCGAGAACGCCGGGAATCCATTTTGCCGTTGAGCGATGGCCTCATGATTCATGAGCACCACATCACCGTTCGCCGTACCGCGCGCTACTGCACGCTGGGCGACGAGGCCGCCTCACCGTCGCAAGTCTGGTTCGTATGCCACGGCTACGGGCAGCTCGCCGCGCGCTTCATCCGCAGATTCGCCCCACTCGACGATGGCACTCGCTTCATCCTGGCCCCGGAAGGACTCTCGCGCTTCTACCTGGACGGTGCGGGCGGACGCATAGGCGCGTCCTGGATGACGCGCGAGGACCGGCTCGGCGAGATCGACAACTACGTAGGGTTTCTCGATGCACTGTACGATGATCTCTTCCGCCGGCTTGCGCGCGAGCGGGTGACAGTCCACGTGCTCGGTTTCTCGCAGGGAGCGGCGACGGCAGCGCGCTGGATAACGCGGGGAAGCGCGGTTGCGGATCATCTCATCGTGTGGGCGGGGCATCTTCCGCCCGAGGTCGACCTGCACGCGTCCGAGTCCCTCTTCGCGCGCACGCGACTCACACTGGTAGCGGGCGATCACGATCCGCAGCTCCCGCCCGAGGACATCGAGCGCGAGCAGAGCCGGCTTGCGGCTGCCGGCACGCCCCACCACCTGATCCGCTTCGCGGGCGGTCATGAAATCCATGGGCCAACGCTGCTAGCCCTGGGTGGGGGTCAGGTCTTGTTTTGACACATCCTTATACCGCGCGATTCGACTTACCGTTGCGTAGTGCAGGCCGAAGTAGTCCCCGATCGACCGCAGTGTATGGGCGCCACTCGCATATGCTGCCCTGATCGCCGCATTGCGGCTGCATTCAAGGCGGTGATACTGTGCGAGGGACAGCCATGCCCGCTGCGGTTTCGGGATCTCCGGGGAAGCACCCTTGGCCATCGCGGTCGCGTGGGTGACAAATCGCTCATCCCCGAGGAAGGGCGAGCCCGGATTCGCCGCCAGCGGGGCAGGGGCCGAGATTCCTTCCGCAACGAACGCGGCATAGGCTCGACGCGCGTCATCTCGCGTAGCGCCGAAATATCCCAGCATCGATTCGGAAGCAAGCCAGGCAGCCGTTGGACGGCTCCCCATTGCCACGCCGTAGCTGCTCCATTGCCAGTCACCGGCGGTACGACACAGGCCGGCCCGTACGGGATTGAGGACGACATAGCGCGACAGCTCAAGGATGTATGCATCCCTGTCGACAAGTACCGCCTTGTAGCGTCCCTGGAATACGTGTCCAACACGCTCATGACGACGATTGAACGCCTGCGAGTAGACTCCGTTGAGGTCGCGCATGCCGCGCGACAGATTGCCGGCCGAGGTTTCGACGACGATGTGATAATGATTGTCCATCACGCAGTAAGCCCAGACGCACCAGCCAAGCCGGGCGCACACGCGGCCGAGGCCCGATATGATCTGTTCGCGATCGTAGTCGTCCCGGACAATCGGCTCACGAGCATTGCCTCGTGCCATGACGTGGTAGAGTGCCCCAGGGAACTCGAGGCGGAGCGGGCGAGCCATGCGAGCGACGCTATCGGCGCGATGTCAATTCGCCGTCACTGATCGAGTCCATTGGGTGGGGCAGCCCGCGCTCGCCCGCGGCACTCCGACGCCGCTGGTGCCCCGTCGTTTACGCGGCGTTCAGAGGATTCGGGGCGCGTGCGTTCGATGTTGCAAAACAAGACCTGACCCCGTTCAGAGGACCCGTTCAGAGCCCCGGCCGCACCACCCGCTCGCACACGCCCAGCACGGCATCCACCGCCAACGCCAGCAGGGCCGCCGGCACCGCGCCGGAGAGGATCATCCTCGTGTCGGACAGCGCCAGCCCCGCGACGATGGGATCGCCCAGCCCTCCCGCGCCAATGAACGCGGCCAGCGTCGCGGTGCCGACGGTGATCACGGCCGCGGTCCGTATGCCGGCCATGATCACCGGCGCCGCGAGCGGAAGCCGAACATAGCGCAGCAATTGCGCCGGCGTCATCCCGAGCGCCTCACCCGCGCGCAATGCATCAGGGCTGGCATCGCGCACGCCGGTGTACGTGTTGCGCACGATCGGATACAGCGAGTAGAGAAAGAGCGCGGTGAGCGCAGGCACGACGCCGATGCCGAGCAGAGGGATCATGAACGCCAGCAACGCGATGCTCGGAATCGTCTGCAGAACGCCGACGGCGCGGATTGCGCCCTCCGCGCCTCGCGGCGCTCGCTCCAGCGCGAGGCCGAGTGGAACGGCGACGATGATCGCGGCCGCGAGCGAGACGGCGACCAGTATCAGGTGGCGGAGCGTGAGCGCGAGCAGTTCGCTCCGGCGCGCGAGAAAATACGCGGCGAGGGGCTGATTCTCTGCTCTGTCTGACGCGTCCCGCGCTGCGGCGCCGTCGGGCGCGATGAGGCCCACTTCGCGCAGAGCGTCCGCAGCCACGAGCGGCACCGACTCAGCGTCCACCTCGACACGCGCGTTCCATCTGCGCATCGCTTCCTCGTCCAGCCGCCCGCTCAACGCGGTGAGCGCCGCGACGGCCAGCGGCTGAACACGCTGCACGCGCGCGCCCACGATCGCGGCCGCCTCGTATGCCGGGAAGAAGCGCTTGTCGTCCTGCAGAACGACGAGATCGTAACGCTCGATGAGACCGTCGGTGGAGTAGCCGTCGATGACGTCGACGGCGCCCTCCGCGAGTGCTCGATACTTCACGGCCTGAAGCAGCGAGCGCACCTCGCCGAATTCCATTCCCCCGTACGCCCCGCGCAGTCCGGGCAGACCGTCAGCGCGGCCGATGAAATCGGGCGTGAATCCGGCTACCAGCTCGGGTGCCACGCGTGCGAGATCGCTGATCGTACGCAGCCCGTAGCGCTCTGCCGTCTCGCGTCGAACAGCGATGGCATACGTGTTCTCGAAGCCGAGGGGCGGGAGCCAGCGCACTCCGAACCGCTGCTCGAACTCTCCCGCGACGCGGCGGTAGACTTCGCGCGGATCGGAGACGGGCTCGGCGCCGAGAATGGCGACGAGCCCGGTGCCGGTGTACTCCGGGTAGACGTCGATCCCGCCGGCGCGCAGGGCGCGGAATGCGATCTCCGTTGCGCCCAGGCCGAGCCGCCGCTCCACATCGAAGCCGCGCGACTCCAGCAGTTGCGCGAACATCTCGGCGAGTATGTACGACTCCCCGAACGGCTTCGAAGCGACCACGACTGGCCGATCCGGCGTCGTACGCGCGGCCGCGCTATCCTGGGTCGCGTCGTAGGGTTTTCTGGCCCCGTCGTTCTCGCGAAGCCCGCTGTCGCCAATCCTGCGAAGCTCCACGTCGCCAATTCCGCGAAGTAATTCATCGTCATGCCTGCGAGGGCGGGAGTCCGTGTTTCCCGATGCCCACAGTCCCCCGACCGCGATGCACGCCGATATGCCCACCACGCCAGCATGCGCGATCATCACGACCGCACCTCCGCGAGCGCGAGAAGCTGCTCGACGTATGCCGTGCCG
>JBOHTO010000126.1:0-12070 GCA_050733695.1 Gemmatimonadaceae bacterium
GGGGTGGGGGTGGGGGTGGGGGTGGGGGTGGGGGTGGGCGAGGAGGGCGGGGAACGGTGGAAGGTGGCCTCGCACGCGCGGGCCTGCTGGTCGATCGTGCCCTCCGTCAGGCCAGCCGGTGCTTCGCGACGGAAGCGAATTCGAGCTTCCCTGCCGCGCGGCGCTACTGCTCCCGAACTCAGACCGCCGCGCGGTGCCCCAGGCCTGACGAAGCAACGCAAGACACCACATGCCGCTGCTACCTTCGGGGTCCTGACGGAGTTAGCGGGCTCACGCTCTCCGGGACCTGGGACAGGATTGAATCTAACGCGGCCGGCCACGGCTCTCAAGCGATCGGCTCCTGCACCGACTCGAGTATTTCCGTCAACACGTCGGCTGCACGCCGAACCGCGGCCTCACTGACATCCAGGTGCGTGACCGCCCGCATTCGTGTAGCCGACCATGGTGTGAACAGCACGCCTGCCTCGCGGGCACGCGTGATGATCCCGGACACCCGCCCGGACCCCGCGCCCGGTGCTTCTCCCGATTCGAGAGGAGCGATATCGATCATGACGATGTTCGTATCAGGTGGAACGACCCGGGCACCACCGACACCATCCACGGCCTGCGCAAAAAGGCGGGCATTCCGGTGATCCTCCAGCAGCCGACCGAAATTCTCCTGGAGACCGTACAGCGCCGCGGCGGCCAGTATTCCGGACTGCCGCATTCCACCTCCAAATCGCTTGCGTGCAATCCACCCCTCGCGCATGAGCGCATCGGATCCGACGAGCGCGGCTCCGACGGGCGCGCCCAGGCCCTTCGAGAACGAGACCATCACGGTGTCCGCGCAGGCAGCGAACTCGCGAAGCGGCGTCTGGCTCGCGACCGTCGCATTCCAGAGTCGCGCTCCGTCGAGATGAACGGGCAGCGAATGCTCCCGCGCCGCGTCGCGAAGCGCTCGCATCTCGCCGAGCGGAGTTACTCTCCCGCCCGCACCGTTGTGCGTGTTCTCGAGGCAGACGAGGCTTGCGGCCGGCGCACTGGACGATGGCGGCCGGACGGCCGCACGCACGGATGCGGCGTCGATGACGCCGCCGCTCCCGCGCACGGGCCTGATCTGCGCTCCGGAAAGCGCCGCCGCGCCTGCCATCTCCCAGTGCACGATGTGGGCATCGGCGTCGAGGAGGATTTCCGTACCGCGACGCGCGAGGAGCCACACCGCCGTCTGGTTCGCCATGGTGCCGCTCGGAAAGAAGAGCGCTCGCTCCTTGCCGAGCAGTTCGGCGACGGCGTCCTCCAGGCGCCTGACTGTGGGGTCGCCGTCCAGCACGTCGTCACCGACTTCGGCGTCGGCCATGCGCCGGCGCATCTCGGGCGAGGGTCTGGTGACGGTATCGCTTCGCAGATCGATCGGCATGCCCGGAAGATGGCCCGTGAGCGTGGTCCCGCCACCCCGGGGCCACCAGCTCCTCCCGCGTTGACTATCTCCGGCGTTCCGACGAATCCAGCCGGGAAGCGTCTTCGCGGCAACCGGGAATTGCCTGATCGACCAGACACAAGCGGCCCGGAGCGAAGTGCTCCGGGCCGGGAGAGCTCACCTGGCGGGCCATTCCCCTTACGGATTGACCTCGACGACAGGGACCGTATCCTCGTCCACGTCCACGTCCACGTCCGGCATGTTCACATCGATATCCGGCAGATTGATGGTATCGGTATCGGTGGAGATGTCGATGTCCGGCGTCTGCACCTGATACTCCCCATCACCCGTCTTCTCGCAGGCGAGCGCGGCGATCGCCACGAACGCAAGTGCGATAAAAATCTTCTGCACCTTGCCTCCCGGTTTGTGCGTACGCCGTTGCAGTGGCAACCTTCAGGCCACGACGAAAGCCGGCCTGGCCGAAGGGTCAGGCCCGCTCGAGCACCTCGCGCTGCAGGCGCCTCACCCGTCGCAGCTCGTAGACCTGCCCTACTTCACCGCCCAGGACGAAGATCGTCGCCGCGTAGTAGACCCACGAGACCACGATCACTATCGCGTACAGGGTGCCCGAGTAGATGCTCCCCGGATTGAACTGGTTCACCCATTCCGTGAACACGGCCTTGGCCAGCTCGAACAGCACGCTGGTGAACACGGCCCCGATCAGCGCCGTCTGCCAGCGAACACGACGGTTGGGAAGAAACTTGTACAGCGCGAAGAACATGAGGACGATGAACGCGAACGCGAGAAGCTGCCCGAATCGGAACTCGATCTCGCCCATCAGGTCGCGGCGGACGCCATAGGTTGCGAGGAGCCGGTCCCACCGCGATCGCGCGAGGGCAAGGTAGGCGGACACCGCCGTGTACCCCGCGAACAGCCCGGTGGCAATGACCGTTATCTTGGCATCGAATACCTTGCCCGCGACTATCCCGCGATCCTGCTCAATGTCGAACACTTCGCAGAGCACGGAGCGCAGCGATCCGAAGAGCCGCGTGGAAAACCAGATGAACGTCACCAGACTCCAGAATCCGATCTGTCCGCGCGCCCGGATGATGTCGTTCAGCAGCTTGTGGACATTCGAGTCCTCCGTCTCCTGGTGAGGCGGCAGCAACCTGTGAAGCAGGGCCCAGACATCCGCTGAAGCGGCATCGGGCGACTGGTTCAGCACATAACCCAGCCCCGAAATGAGGAGGAGTACGAACGGCACCGCCGCCAGCAGGATGTTGAACGCGATTCCGCCAGCGAGGAAGAACACGTTGTCCTCTCCGGCGTTGTCGAAGACTCGCTTGGCATAGTCGCGCAGCGTCCATCCGAGGCGGATGACGAGTGGGCGTGTGGCCATGGCTGGGTGTGCCCCTCAGCAGCCCGCGCTTACCTGGCGAGCGCGCCGGGGGTCGGGTGCGAGCCCGGTGGCGGGGGCGGAGCCGCGCCTGTCAGCTCGATCTATGCCTCATCTATGTCTCATCGTTCGCGGCCACGCCGGGTGCCGCGAGTTCCGACTCCGGCTGCGGGCGGCTGCGATAGCCGGCCTTGCTCTGCGCGATGCGGCGCTCGAGTTCGTCGCGCGCGTCGTCGGCCGCGGCACGGCCGGCCTCCATCGCCCGCGTGACCTGCGCCTTTCTGATCTCGATGGCCTCGCGCGCGGACTCGATGCGATCCTCCACCTTCTGCCGCGCCTGCTGGAACGTGTCGGCGACGGTGTCAGTCACGTCCTCGGCCAGGTTCTGCGCGGCACGGCGCGCCCCGCGCGCGCGTGACTCGAGGCGGCGCCTGGTCTCGACCCCTGCGTCGGGCGCGAGCAGAAGGGCGACGCCTGCCCCAACTGCGAGCCCCACGAGGAAGGAGCCGATGCTCCCCTCATGCTTCTCGATGATCACGTACGGTTCGTCGTCGTCGAACTGATACTGCGGCATGTCAGTCTCCCTGTTCTGCGTTCTGCGTTCTGCGTTCTGCGTTCTGCGTTCTGCGTTCTGCGTTCTGCGTTCTGCGTTCAGCGCTTGCGCTTCGGCTTTGCCTTCGGCTTCGGCTTCGTCCTGCCTGCGGACTTCGGGCCTTCGGCCTTCGCACCCTTGCCGGGGTTCGTCGCGCGTGCCGGGCTGGCTCTTCCGCCGCGGCTGCCGTTGCTGCTCGCATCTACGCCGCCCGTGGCCCCAGCACCACCCCCGCTCCTTCGCTCGAGCAATCCCGAGAGTTCAGTCCGCACGTCGCGCGCCGGCACGCCCAGGAGCTCGGATGTTCGGCCCAGGTCGCCCCCGGTCGAAGCGAACGTTCGGAGCAGAAGCTCGCGTCGCGCTTCGGCCATGCTCGCGCCGATCTGAAGCGTGATACCTGCCGGCTGGACACCGGCTCCCGCGCGCATGTGCCGCGGTGGGGCCACATCGGATACCTCGATGTTCTCCGTTCGCGCCATGATTACCGCGCGTTCCACGGCGTTCTTGAGCTCGCGCACGTTTCCCGGCCAGTTGTACGAGACGATCCATTCCCAGCTTTCGTCGCTGAAGCCGTTCATCTGCTTCCCGTTCGCCGCTGCGAAGCGTGCCAGGAAATCCGAAGCCAGTAGCTTGATGTCGCTCACGCGCTCGCGCAGCGGAGGAAGGAAGATCTCCACCACGGCCAGACGGTAGTACAGATCGTCGCGGAGATCGCCATCGGCGAGCGCCTTCTGGAGATCCTTGTTCGTCGCGGCGAGTACACGAATGTCGACGGGGATCTCCTTCTTGCCGCCGAGCCGGCGTACGGAGCGGCTCTCGAGAGCGCGCAGGAGCTTGACCTGGATGTCGGGCGACATCTCGGCGACCTCGTCGAAGAAGAGCGTTCCGCCGTCGGCCATCTCGAATGCACCGGGTTTCTCATTCGTGGATCCGGTGAACGCACCCTTCTCGTGGCCGAACAACTCGTTCTCGAGGATGTCCTTTGGAAGCGCGGCGCAGTTGAGCGCGAGGAAGGGCCCCTTCCCCCTGTCGCTCTTGGAGTGCATGGCACGCGCCACCAGCTCCTTGCCGGTACCCGATTCTCCGAGAATGAGAACGCTGGCCGAGGATGGGGCGACTGCCTCGATCATCCGATAGACATTGCGCATTGGCTCCGATTGTCCCGTGAGCTCGCCGTAATGGGTGAGATCCTCGATCTGCGACGCGAGCTCGCGGTTCTTCTGCTGCACCGCGAATTTCTCCAGCGCCTTGGCGATCAGTGCCCTCAGGCGGTTGAGCTTGTCCGCGTTGAGCGGCTTCTCGATGTAGTCATAGGCGCCCTGCCGCATCGACTGCACGGCGGAATCGACGGTCGCCTGGCCCGTGATGATGATGCATTCCGTGGCAATTTCCGCCTTCTGGAGCTCGCGCAGGAGAGCGAGCCCGTCGAGCTTCGGCATCTTGAGATCCGCCAGCACGACCCCGAATGTGCCGGCCGAGAGCCGCTCCAGTGCCTTCTGGCCATCGGCTACCATCTCGACCGTGTAACCCTCGTCGGTGAGGATCGCGCTCAATCCATCGGTGATCGACTTCTCGTCGTCAGCGAGGAGTATCTTTGGCTGCTTCATTCAGTATCCGGCTGCTCCATGAATGCTGCGAATGATTCGGCCACGCCCGCACGAAGCCGCTCGCCAGGGCTCATTCGGCGGGAAACGACAGGACCAGTCCCGTGTCCGTCGTCCTCACGCCGATGCCGGCTTCGACCGCCAGTGCGGCAATCCCGTCCGCGATGCGTATGGGGCTGCCACCCGCGAGCTCGACACTAATAGTCGCAGTTTCGCGGCGCAGACGACAGCCCACCTCGCCGCCCGAGCCCGGAACGGCGAGAATGGCGCTGGCAAGGACGAGGCGCACCACGGCGGGCGATGCGGTCGTGGCTCCGCCGTCCAGCGACGGGTCCAGGTCCAGTCGCAACGCTCCAGTCGCCGTCCGTTCGGGGGCGCGGTCGCTCGATCCCGCCCCCCCGATGAGGGCGATGAGTCGCGCGACCGTCGTCGCAACGCCGGGCTGCACTCCCTTTCTCCGGGCGTCGCCGCTCAGGGCGAGCAGCGCCTCGACCATCTCCGTGAGCAGCGAGAGCTGAGCCGCGGCCGCCGCCGCGAATGGCGCGATGCCGGCCGCCATCTCTCCCCCGCCCTTCTCTGCTCCCCGCTTCGCGGCGCGGCTCCGGACGACTTCGATATTCACGGCTACACCGTTCAGAGCGCCGCGCAATTCGTGCCCCGCGCGCCGGGAGATTTCATCGAGCGTCTCGAGCCAGAGCACGCCCGTGCAGTCCTTCGCAGCCGCGGGAGCGCGCGAGGGCTCAGTCACTCAACGACGTGTCGTCGGGCGCAGCCGCGATCGCAGTCGCACCTTCCTCCGGAACCGGCCTTCTCGCCTCGGGCGCGGTCACGTAACGGCGCACGGCTTCGGCGGTACCGCGGATCGCGAGCTGCTCGAACAGAAACCCGAACTTCTCGTCGTAGGCCCGCCCCAGATCGGCTCGCAACGCGTCCGGGAGATCCCAGAGTCGCTGCTTGAACGGGCCGATTGCCTTCTTCCGCGTCTTGTAGTAGAACTGCTCGTCGGAGTCACCGGACTTCCGCTCGTCCGCGCTGTTCTCGCGCAGCCACGCATAGATCTCCTCCCGCAGCCCTCGGGGAAGATGATCGTACATCATGTTCTGGAAGTTCGTGGCGAGGTGAATCTCCGCCGTCTCGACGCGCGGGAAATTGTCGAACGCCGCATCCGGAAGCGTGGAGGCGCCGTGCTGCACCGCTCCCGCGAGTCCGTATTCCTCGCGGGCGACCCGCGAAAGACGGTCGAGGGTATCGAAGTCGATCTGCACATCCGCGATCGATCCATCGGGGAGCACTACGCCGCCGTGCGATGTGCCCGACTGCACGCTGATCTTGGACAGGCCCTCCATGTCGCGCACGCCGAGCGTGCGCGTGAAGCCGTCCATGTACGCTCGCAACTCCTCGACCGTGCTGTTCTCGGTACCCACCTCTCCGATCTCTCCGCCCACGGAGATCGTAACATCCTCCGGCTCGAGCGCGCGCACCGTCCCGAGAATATCCAGCCCCGTCTCGTAGTTGGCCCGCTGTTGTTCATCCAGCGATGGCCTGGAGAGATCGACCAGAGTCGAGGTATCGATGTCGATATTGTAGAAGCCGGCGGCTACGGCCTCGCGGATGAGCAGCTCGACGGCGGAAATCTCCTTCACCGGATCGACAGCGAACTTCTTCGAGTTCACCTGGAAGTGGTCCCCCTGAATGAACACCGGGCCGCGAAACCCTTCCCGCATCGCAGCGGCGAGCATCACCGATACGTACTCCGCCGGTCGCTGATCCGTATACCCGATCTCGGAGCGCGCGATCTCGAGAATGAACGCCCCCGCCTTCATCCGGATGGCTGTACGGAATATCGAACGCGCCGTGTCGTAGGACATCGCGCGTACGTTCATCGCGGGCACCGTGAAGCCGCCGGTTTCACCTCGTCCGCGCGCGAGATACAGCCCGTGGATCGACGCCGGCCGCACACCAACCTCCTGCCCCAGCTCCCAGATCATCCAGCGGGCGTAGTCGCGCACGTCCTCACCGCCGAAGACAGCGGCGCGAACGAGACGATCCATGTGCGGCGTTGCCAGCGCTATCTCGCGCCTGACGCTGACGTGGTCGTCCTCGACGACCACGTCGCCGCCGAAGGTGCCCTTCAGCGTTTCGACCGTATCCTTCATCTGGTTGCCTCTTCGTGTTGCGACGGATCGCGCCCGCGGCGTGCCGTCCGACGTGTGATCGGGCGAGCCCCCCCCAACCCGGCCACTCCGCCCACTCCGCCCACTCCGCCCACTCCGCCCACTCCGCAAGCTGGGCTGCTCCCACGCTGGTCGCAAGACTCAGAGAACCCAGCGCGGGTCGCTTCCGGGCAGCAGATCCCACTCCCGCCTGGCGCCCTCCGAGCCCGGGCGACCGAGCATGGCGTAGGTGAACTGCTTGCCCAGCTCCACGCCAGGCTGGTCCAGCGGGTTCACGCCGTACAGCACACCGGCGTAGACCGTCGCGATCTCGAAGAGCATCATCAGCGAGCCGATGTGCCAGGGATCAAGGCGGTCGAGCGTTATCGTCATGTTGGGACGGCCACGGCGGGCGAGCGCTCCGGCAGTCGCTCGTCGCTCTATGTCCAGTAGCTCGCCAAGGTTGTGCCCGCCCAGGTAGCCGAGCTCCGGGTACCCGGCGTGCAATTCCGGAATCGCTGCATCTTCGGCGAGGTTGGAGATTGCGACGAAGGTGACGGTCTTGTTCGGCGGACCCTCCATGAAGAGCTGCACCTGGCTGTGCTGGTCCGTCGCCCCCAGAGCGGCGATCGGTGTTGGCCCGGTGGAGCGGCCGTCGCTCGCCTTCTTGCCGAGACTTTCCGCCCAGAGCTGCACGAACCAGGCGGCCATGTCGCGGAGGGCGTCGGCGTAGGGCATCAGCACGTGAATCCCGCGGTCCAGGCGCGTGTCGGCCATCCATTGCAGCGTGGCGAACGCGGCGGCTGGATTGTCGCGGAGGTCATCGCTCTCGCACCGCGCCATCATGTCCGCCGCGCCGGCAAGGAGCGCGCTTGTATCGATGCCGATGAGCGCCGCCGGGAGCAGGCCCACCGGCGAGAGCACGCTGAATCGCCCGCCGACATTGGCCGGGATGTCGAGCGCGGAAATCGACTCGGCCCGGGCAATCGCTCGCAGCGCGCCCTTCTCAGGATCGGTCACGAAGACGAGGTGTCTGCGCACGTCTTCACCGACCGTTCTCTCCAGCGCTCCGCGCACGACGAGATACTGCGCCATCGTCTCCGCAGTGCTCCCCGACTTCGATATCACGACGAACAGGGCATCCTCGAGGTCGAGTCGTGAGAGCAACGCCGTGATGGTCGCTGGATCAACGTTGTCGAGCACATGAAGTCGCGGGAAGCCGTCGCGGGCTGCCTGCCCGAGCTGGTTCCACGACGGCTGGCGCAGTGCACCGCGCAGGGCGAGGGGGCCCAGGGCAGAGCCGCCAATCCCGAGCAGCACGACATCCCGGAACTTGCCGTCCGCACCGCTCACGAAGCTGGTGGTCTGATCGTGAAGCGCCGTGTCCGCCGGAAGATCGAGGAAGCCGAGCTCGCCTGCGGCGTGCAGCGCGAGTACGGCATCGTGGACGGTACGCACGTGGGCGCGCACTCCCTTCCAGTCATCTTCGGGGATGGCAGCGACTGCCTCCGGCGCACCGTCGACTGCCCGCGGCGCGGTGCCATCGGCGGCCATCATGTTGGTGAAATCCAGACGAAGGGTCATCTCGTTGGTTCGGTGTCAGTCGAGGCGGACAGTGAGCCCGTCGAATGCGGGCGAGATACCGCGCGGAAGTTCTGCCTCCAGGTCCGCGTGCAGGTTGTCGTGTGTGAGGTGCGTGAGAAAAGTACGTTCCGCGCCGATCTCCTGCGCCGCCCGTATGGCCTCCGGGACGCTCATGTGCGTCGGGTGCTCGGTATGAAACAGGGCGTTCACCACTAGCACATTCGCGCCGCGCAGCAACTGGACGGCCGCGGGTGGCAACGACTTCGCATCCGTGACGTACGCGAGCGGCCCGATGCGGTACGCGTACACCGCGACACCGCCGTGCGGTACGAGCACCGGTGTGACATCCGTTCCGCCAATGGAGACCGCGAGGTCCGGCTCCAGCGGTCGCGCGCGTCCCTCGGGTTTGGATGTCCCCGGCAGCGGTCGCGCACACTCGTCGAAGATGTAGGGGAATCGCGCCGCGATACGATCGAGCGCGTCGGGCGGTCCGTACATGGGGATGGGAGCGTCGCCGCGGCGCACGGAGATGGCGCGCAGGTCGTCGATCCCGTGGACATGGTCGGCGTGCTCGTGCGTGAACAGGACGGCATCCACGCGATCGATCCCGGCGGCCACGAGCTGTAATCGCAGTTCGGGCGGCGTGTCGATCAGCAGCCGCGTTCCCGCATCGGTCTCCACGACGGCGCCGACTCGCGTACGCCGGTCGCGCGGGTCCGGAGATCGACAGACGCGGCAGTTGCAGCCGATCTGCGGCACGCCGAAGCTCGTGCCTGTCCCGAGGAACGTGAGCTTCAAACCGTTTCCACCTTCATCACGTTCGTGGTCCCGGGCTGGTCGAATGGAACCCCTGCGGTGACGATCACGCGGTCACCCGGGCGCGCGAGCTCGCGCCGCCGCAGCGCCTCGATCCCGAGCCGCACCATCGACTCGTAGTCGTCGCAATGCGGAACGAGCTCGGGAATAACGCCCCAGACCAGCGCGAGCTGCCTGTGTGTTCGCGGCACATCCGTGAGCGCGAGGATCGGAACCCCCGGGCGATGCGACGACACGATCTTCGCCGAGAATCCACTCTTCGTGAAGACGATGACCACGGGCGTGGCGAGCATGGCGGCTGCGGCCACTGTCGCCGCGGCGATCGCGTCCTCGGTGGCGACAATGGACTCCCTCGGCCGTGGACCGCGAGCCGTCATCCCGTCCCCCCGCGTCTCGATCTCCGTGATGATTCGGCGCATGGCCTCCACCGCGAGCTCCGGGTACGCTCCCGTCGCCGTCTCGGCGGAGAGCATCACGGCATCGGTACCATCCAGAATGGCGTTGGCAACGTCGCTCGCCTCGGCGCGTGTGGGCCGCGGATTCTCGACCATGGACTCGAGCATCTGCGTCGCCGTTATCACCGGCCGCCCCATCCGGTTGGCGAGGGAGATGATGCGCTTCTGCGCAATGGGCACTTCCTCGAAGGGCAGCTCGACGCCCAGGTCGCCGCGCGCAACCATGACCGCGTCCGACACGCGCAGGATGCTCTCGATCGCCTCCAGCGCCTGATCCTTCTCGATCTTCGCCACCACGTGCATCTGCTTCGGGATCAGGGCCCGCAGCGATGCGATGTCCTCGGCGCGCCGCACGAAGCTGAGCGCGAGGTACTCGAGCCCGTGCTGGATGGCGAACTCGATGTCGGCTCTATCCTTGTCCGTGATGGAGGGAGCGGACACCTGCACACCCGGCAGATTCATCCCCTTGTGGCGCCTGAGGAGGCCGCCGTGTACCGTGCGCGCCGTGACGCGCGGAGGCACCACCTCGAGCGCGACGAGCTCGATGAGTCCGTCGTCCACGAGTATCCTGTCGCCCACGCTCACATCGTGCGCGATCGCGTCGTATGTCACCGGGATCTCCCCGTCGCGCTCGGACCCCTCGGGCACGAGGACAACATCCGTCCCCGCAGTCAGCGTCAACGGCTCTTCAATCTCGCCAATCCGGATGCGCGGCCCCTGAAGATCGCCGAGTATTGCAACCGGCTCACCCATCCCGTCGGCGACGCTGCGTACCATGTCGATCACGACCGTGTGCCGATCGTGCGTGGAATGCGAGAAGTTCACCCGGGCAACGTTCATCCCGGCCGCGATCAGACCACGGATCGCGTCCGGCGAGCCGGACGACGCGGGGCCGAGCGTGCAGACGATCTTGGTACGCGGATAGTATCGGGGGGCCACTTTATCTCGGGTCGAAGTATGGCGGACCGCGCACTCCCGGTGCGACATGGCGCGGCGCAAGAGGGATGCCTTCGTGACGGCGGTCACGCATCCGGCACAGGACGGCGGTGACGCCTCCGCCACAGGCAGTTTAACGAACTCGCGAGTCGAACGTCTCATCTGCCGGAGCCGCGCCCTTGCGGCAAGGCCGAACCCGCCCGATCGTTCAACCCAACTCGGAGGCACGATGCATCACGCGAACAAACGCCGCGCTACCGCCGTCCTGCTGGCGACAATGGCGCTGGCTGCCTGCAACGATGGCGCCACCGACCCGAGCCCCGCCGATGACCAGCTCATCCGCGATCTGGCCGTCAGCGCCGGCGACGCAATCGCCACCGAGGTGGGCGTCTTTCTTGGCAGTGAGATGACGCTTCACGACGGAGCGACGTCGAGTGTCTCCGTCGGTTCCGCGAACGCCTCCGCCCGGCGCAGCGAGAATTGCACATTCGATGGCGGGAGCGGCCGCTTCAACTGCACGGTCGTGACGGACAGGGGACTGACGATCACCCGCTCGTTCGCTCTCTACGACGCAGGCGGCAATGCGCAGGACCACTATGATCGTCACACGACTGCCTCCGCTGACTTCCACACGACCGTGACCGGAACGCTGGAGCGCGACGGCTACACCGCCACGGTCGCGCGGTCCGCCGATGCCACGCTCTCCGGACTCGAAGGAAGCGAGACCAGCCGGAGCTGGAACGGAGCTTCCAGCGCCGAAGTGAGCGCCGAGCACGTGAGCGACGCGGGACTCCGCCGCTACGAGAAGCTGGCCACGGGCACCGTGTCGGCCGTGGTCGTCGGGGTGCCGCGCTCGGAGAATCCATGGCCGATCTCCGGTTCCATCGCACACCACGTCACGGTGACAAGGACGCGCGAGGGTGCTACCGATGTCTCGCGCACCGCGTCGCGGCGCGTGGTCGTGACCTTCAACGGCACTCAATTCGTTCCGCTCACGGTCAACGATATTGCCTTCACGCTGGACCTGGCGACGGGGAAGATCACCCGCGTCGAGTAAGCGCATGAGCCCCCCGCACGCCGCCGTTCCGGCGGCGTCGGGTGGTGGTACGAGACGGCCGCCGTTCCCCACGCTGCACGC
>JBOHTO010000127.1:0-8681 GCA_050733695.1 Gemmatimonadaceae bacterium
GATGCGTCAAAACAAGACCTGACCCCAGCTTCTCTGTCGGTTGCACTCCCCGCGGCGGGGGTGGCGTCGCCGGGAACGGGCCGGCGACACCACGCTGCGCCCGCCGCCGTCCGATCTCCATCGAACAGACGGTCTGCCGGCCGCTGGGCCCTAGGCAGCCCTCGGGGCCGATATCCCCGTTTCCGGTTCCGGTGCCGGACCCCATACGTACGCCCAGAAGCGCGGTTCGGTCGGGGCTGCCGATCCTCGAGAGATCACTATTCCAAGCGGTTCCTCGTGCTCGTCCGGACAATGAGTATGCGCCATTTCGCGATTCACCAGATGAGAGGTTGGTATCATCGCACGCATAAAGCATCGCCGGTGCCATGCTGAGCGATCCTTACCCATTGCCATAAGTTGAGGAACCGCAACGACATGAAAAAAACGCCCCCAGGCTGTGGAGGCGGCGGTGTCGTCTTCTGACACGCTCGACAGGCGAGTAGCGTGTCGTATTGTTACGCCACTGCCTTGCGTGCGAAGAAGGTCCGTTCCGAGCCAAGCGCAGGTCCGACCGTCACTTCCCACCCGCGGTACCGCCGACGCAGCTCCTCTACCGTCACCGGCGCGGCACCGGTGTCGGCGGCTTCTGCTCCCGACACCACTACCATTAGATGAATACCGCCGCCGTTCGTGGCCTGCTGCAGCGACTTGATGACCCGCGCGCGCTCCTGCGGCGAGAGCCCGGCGAAGGCGTCGGGAGAGCAGATCACCGCGGCAAGCCGGCCCGACCCGTTCCAGTTGCCGGCGAGTGCATCGATGCCGCTTACCGAAGCGTGAATTCGCTCGGAAAGACCTGCGGCCTCGGCCGCCTCGATCACGCGCTCCAGACCTTCCGGCGCATCGCCGATCGCAGTGATATCGCACCCGTGCGCTGCCAGATAAAGAGCCGAGCTCTCCACCTTCGATCCGCCGCGCCCTGCGATGAGCACGCGCGCGTCCGCGCCCGCACGCAATGAGCGGACGAGAGGATCATCGGCGCACAGCCCCCAGTGCTCCGGGCGTCGGAGCTCCTCGAGTTCCCTCAGACGCCTGCGGCGCCACGTCTGGTAGGTCGGGACGCGCAGCCGGCCGCGGATTATCCTGTCGACCTCTTCACAGAGCACGACCTCCGTCAGGGCGAGCTGCTGCTGGTCGGCGAGCGCGGCCACGGCTTCGTCGCCAATGCTCAGAAGAGCATTGCGCGGAACCGACTCCTTGTAACTCTCTATTTCCCGTTCCACGAACAGCTCGTACTCGTGCCTGAGCGAGCGCGGAGAACGTTGAGCCATCGTCGGCGGAGTGAGAGGATGCGTTGGGATCGCAAGGTAACCTAGGTGCTGCCGGTTCCCGCGCAAGGGGCCTACGCGGGCTCGATGTGCACCGTCACCTCGGAGGCACCGAGCTCTGCCTCGATCCTGCCCTCGACATCATCGGCGATCTGGTGAGCCGCCGCGACGCTGACTGCCCCCTCGATGATGATTGTCAACTCGGCGAAGAGCGTTCCCGAGGCGTTCGCGCGCGATCGCACATCGCGCACTGACTCGATGCCGTCGATCGATCGGACTATCGTACGTATCCTTTCGGCCTCCACTCCCCGCTCATCCACGAGCACGGGAACCGTACCGCGGAGGATGTGATAACCACTTCTTGCGATCAGTGCCGCGACGACGATCGCGAGAAGCGGATCCGCCTCGGGAACACCGGCGCGCGTGAGCAGGAGCGATCCGACGGCGAGGCCGGTAACGTAGAGATCGGCCTGCGTGTGCTGCGCGTCGGCCAGCAGAAAGGCACTCGCCAGCTCGCGTCCCCGCTTGCGCTCGAACCAGACGACGAAGAAGTTGATGAGTGCAGTCGAGGCGAGCGCGACGATCTCCGCAACGGTCGCCGGGGTCGATGCACCCCCGACATGCAGGGTCTCGATGGACTCGCGCAACAGCTCGAAGCACGAGATCGAGAGGAACCCGACGATCGCGAGCGCACCCAGCGTCTCGAACTTGTCGTGGCCATAGGGATGATCCTCGTCAGGAGCGCGCGCCGCGACCGCGACGAGCGCGATCCCGACGAAGTTGTTGACGACGTCGAGCGTGGATTCCAGAGCCGCGCCGAGCACGGTCAGAGCGCCGGTCCGCACTCCGATCGCAACCTTGAGGGCGACCACGACGAGATTGAGGACGAGAATCACCAGCAGCGTCGAGCGGATCGCCGGTGAGCGGCCCGGCCGCGGCGGCGGATCGCCGGTGCGTAGCATGCGCACATTCTCGCGCGGGACGCAATCCCGTGTCAATCCTCGTTCCCTGCGCGGCATCCCGGCCGCAGGCCACAACTGCCCGCCCGGCCAATGCTGAAGTGGATATCCGTTGCACTCATCGCGTGTACGTGGCTGTTCTCGGCCGTCGCTTTCGGCCAGCTTCCGGAACGCATCGCGACCCACTGGAACGTCAGCGGGCAGGTCGACCGTACTGACCATCGAGCCGTTGGCGCGTTCATCATTCCCTTCCTCATGCTGCTGCTGTGGGTGCTTGCCCGTCGAATGCCCCGGCTCGACTCACGGGCGGCGAACCACGAGCGATTTCGGGAGACGTACGAGCTCATGCTCGCCTCGATGCTGGCGTTTCTCGCGCTGGTGCATGTCGCGATCGTCGGCGGAGCACTCGGATGGGCGGTTTCGGTGCCGCGCGTTCTGCCGATCGGCGTCGGCGCGCTGCTGGTGATCATGGGAAACGTCCTTCCACGCCTTCGCCCCAACGGTTACATCGGCATACGTACCCCGTGGACGCTCTCCAGCGATCGTGTGTGGGAGCGCACGCATCGCGTGGGCGGCGCCGTGCTGACGATCGCTGGCGTGGTGATCGCTCTCGCCTTCTTTGCCGAGGGCATCCTTGCCTTCAACCTCATGGTCGGATGCCTGGTCGCCGCAGCCATCGGCGTGATCGGCTATTCGTACATCGCATGGCGCGAGGAGACGTCGCACTAGTGGATTGAACTCACCGCAGTCACGCTCTGCCAGTACGGTCTCAATCGATCGCCTGGAGTAGCGCGCCCTTGAGATAGGACGTTTCAGGGACCGTGAGCAGCTCGGGATGGTCGGGTGGCTGTCCTGTCAGCCGTCGCAGCATGATTGTGCGGCCGCTGTCGGCCGCGGCGTCCTGAAGCATCTCCAGGAACAGCGGCCTCGTTACATGGTGACTGCAGCTCGCCGTGAACATCAGGCCGCGCGGCGCGAGAATCCGCATCGCGCGCAGATTGATCTCCTTGTAACCGCGCAGCGCCGAGCGAACGGACGCCCGCGACTTCGCGAATGCAGGCGGGTCCAGCACGACAGTATCGAACCGCGTGCCGTCATCGTTCCGAGCCCGGAGGAACTCGAACGCATTCGCCTCGATGAAGCTGATGTTCGTGATTCCATTCCGTTCCGCGTTCTCTCTCGCGCGGGCGAGCGCCGGCGCAGACGAATCGATCGACGTCACGCGCCGGGCACGTCCGGCCATGTGCAACGCGAAGGATCCGTGGTAGCCAAAGCAGTCGAGAGCCTCGCCTCGTGCAACCTCTCCGATCATCAGACGGTTCTCGCGCTGATCCAGAAAGGCACCCGTCTTCTGGCCCGTCCACGGCGCCACGGCGTAGCGGATCCGTCCCTCGACGACCTCTATCTCGTCCGGGACGATGCCGTCGAGCAGCGCGACCTCCAGAGGAAGGTTCTCCTTCGCGCGGGGCGGGGCGTCGTTCCGCGCAAGTATGCCCTCGGCGCCGGTCAGATCGCGCAATGCTGCGACGATCTCCGACCGGAACCGCTCCAGCCCCGCGCTCATCATCTGCACAATCAGCCATCTGTCATACCGGTCGCAGATGAGCGACGGGCAACCGTCGCCTTCGCCGTGAACCAGCCGGTACGCTGTTGCCATGTCACGCCCCCGTTCACGCAATTCGGCGCGCCGCTCGAGGGAGGCTGCTATTCGCGAGCGCCACCAGCCGGCGTCGATCGCACGCGAGGAATCCCGGTCGAGCAGTCGCAGCGAGATCTGCGAGGCAGGGCTCCAGAGCGCCCATCCGAGCGGGCGCCCGCCCGTACCGACAACGCGAACAGCACCCGCGTCGCTTGCCGGGCGTCGGGCGATGTCGCTACGGTATATCCACGGATGTCCGTTCGCCCACCTTCGAGCGCCCTTGGCGGAGACCACTGCGACGCGGGCGAGCTCCGTATCTGATCCCTGGTCGTGCACTCTCTCCCGAACTCCAGCGCGAGCCATGGGGAGAAGGTATGCGATTCACGCATCCCGTTGAAGGGCGATGTACGCTTCTTGCGTAGTCGTTCGGTGTGCTCCGCCTGATTCCCTTCCTCGCGGGCGCCGCGTCAGGCGCAGCTCTTCTCCACGAGCATCGCGGTCGGAGGGCCGCAGAGCGGTTCGTCGCCGCTGCACTGGAGACGCTGCTGGGCGCGATCGACGCAAACGATGCACAGACCGGCGCTCACGTGCGCAGGGTCGCCCACTATGCCCTGATTCTTGCCGAGGCCGCCGATCTGGACGAACGTGAACAGCGGCACGTGGAGCGCGTCGCCCTCTTTCACGACATTGGAAAGATCTACGCCGCGCTATTCGACATCGTTCACGATGACACGCAGCTCACGGCCGAGGAACGCAGGGCAGTCGCCACGCACCCGGCGCGCGGTGCCGCTGTTCTCGAACCGCTCCGGGCATTCTACCCGCGCCTTCCCGAAGCGGTGATGGCGCACCACGAGCGCTGGGATGGACGTGGCTATCCCCGTCGTCTCGCAGGCGCGCAAATCCCCCTCGCGGCCCGGATCGTCGCGATCGCCGATACGTTCGACGCCGTCACGCACGGCCGGCGCTACCGACGGGAACGGACCACGCATCACGCCGGCTCGATTATCGGGAAGGGCCGCGGGACCCAGTTCGATCCGGAGCTCGTGGATCTCTTCCTCGCGCCGCCTGTACTCGAGTCGATCTCGGACGCCATGGGTGCAGACGACGCAGCCCCATCACGCCCCTCCGAACGCCGGACGGGCGGCGCCGAGCCGCAGGTGCCCGACATCACCTTCCGCTGGCGGCCAGAAATTCCCTCGCCGCGCGCTCGGGATCGGCCGAGCCCAGAAGCGATCGGATAACGGCGACGCCGCTCGCCCCTGCCGCGCGCAGCGCGGGCACGTCCATGGCGGTGATTCCTCCAATTGCCACGGCCGGCAGGTGCGTGAGGCGTGCGAGCACGCCAAACCGCTCGACTCCGAGCGCGTGCCCGGCGTCATGCTTGGACCCCGTCTCACGAACGGGGCCGATGCCGACATAGTCGGCGCCCGCGGCATTCTCAATTTCCGCCTCCGAGCCCATTGACGCTCCGATGATGAACCAGGTATCCGGACGGTGAGCGGCGACCGAAACGAGATGGCGCACGGTCGCCGGAGAAAGATCGCCCTGGCCCAGGTGAACGCCCGCCGCGCCCGCCGCCAGTGCAATGTCCGCACGATCGTTGACGATCACGGGAATCGGCAGGGTCGCGATCATCGCGCGCGCCACTTCCACCACTGTGCGGGCATCCGCATCTTTGAGACGAAGCTGTACCATGGTCGCACCACCGCGGACCGCCGCCGCCGAACGCGAGATGAGATCAGCCGCTCCGCCGCGGATGTCGTCGGTAACCGCGACCAGGGTCAGTGCGGCGGGATCGAGCACGGAGCCTGATGAGCGAGAGGATTGGAACGCGTGCCCTCCGCGGCGCGACAACCGTGGAGAGCGACGAGCCGGCGGAGATTCGTGCGGCCACGCGTGAACTGCTCGACGCACTGCTCGAGCGCAACATGCTCGACGCCCGTGACATAATCAGCGCGATCTTCACTGTGACCGAGGACCTGAGGAGCGAGTTCCCGGCTCGCTCCGCACGCGAGCTGGGTTGGGATGACGTCCCCCTCCTCTGTACGGTCGAGATACCGGTTCCCGGCGCGCTCCCGCGGTGCATCCGGGTGCTGATCCACGCAGAGACGACGGCGGAACGACGCGCCATCCGCCATGTCTACCTTCGCCGCGCCGCCATGCTTCGGCCCGATCTCGGCAGAGGCTAGGGCTTCGCGCCTTCCGGCGTGCCGCCATCAGCATCGCCGCCGGCGCGCCGCACGTCCCGGCGCGCATCCGTGTGCCCTTCGAATGTCACGCGGAACTCGTGATGGCCATCCGGATGCGCCACGAAGTAACGGTACGGGACATCCGCCGGAAACAGCGCTGCCTCGAGGCTCGCCGCGCCGGGTGATGCGATCGGCCCGGGCGGCAGCCCGCGCCTGCGATAGGTGTTGTACGGCGAATCGATCTCCAGGTCCGAGTACAGAACGCGCTTGCTGTGTCGACCCTGTGCATACTGTACCGTGGGATCGGCCTGCAAGGGCATGCCAATGCGCAGCCTGTTGTGGTAGACGGCGCTTATCATCGGCCGTTCCGCGTCAAGGATCGCCTCCTTCTCCACGATCGAGGCAAGCGTAACAATCTCGTGGCGTGTCATGTCGAGCGCGGCGAGCTGCGAGTTCCATTCGGGCTTCCACCGGTGACCGAATTCGCGAACCATTCGATCGACAACCGCGCCAGCGGGGCTGCCGGCGGCAAAGGAATATGTTTCGGGAAAGAGATATCCCTCGAGATTGTCGGACGAGATACCAAGCTCCCGCAGCAGGACTGTGTCGCGCACGGCTGCCCACACGGAATCGGCCGGAAGGCCGAGCGAATCGACCAGCAACGGCACGATGTCGCGGAGGGCGTATCCCTCGGGTATGGTAAGCATTCGCGCCACGCCGCGCCCTTCGGTAAGAGCGTCGAGGACACCATTCCATGTCATGCCGGGCCGGAGCAGGTAGGTTCCCGCCTTGAGCGAGCGATCGTCGCCCGTGACCTTGGCATACATTCGGAAGAGCAGCGGCGCGGCGATGATCTCATGTGCGGAAAGCGAATCGGTCGCCGCCTTGAATGTGCTGCCGGCCGGAATCACCACCTGCACAGCGTTGCCCGTCGGGTCACCGCACCCGTTCACTCCTCCGGCCAGCGACAGGGCGAGCAACGTGGCTGTTGCCGGGCGCATCTCAACTCTCTCCGGGGATGCCGAGCGCGTGCTGGAGCAATACGGTCGCGGCCAGCGCATCCACGTCGCCCTTGCGTCCTCTCACATTCCCGCCCATCGCACGAACGGCGCGCAGCGCCGCGGCCGTCGTGAAGCGCTCATCCACAAGGTCGGCCGCGAGCCCCGTGCGGCGCGAGAGTTCGGTGGCGATCATTCGCACTTCTGATGCACGCGGCGTGTCCTCTCCGCTCTCATCCAGCGGCAATCCCAGAACGAAGCTGCGCACCTCAAGCGCTTCGGCCCGCCGGATTATTTCGGCGATCGGCGGACGCTTGCCCGCGCGGCGCGCGATGAAACCGGCGGGCGACGCAATCGTTCCGGTCGGGTCGCTCACCGCCAGCCCGATCCGCCGTTCGCCGTAGTCGATGCCGAGCCGGCGACCGCGGTCATTCCCGGGTCGGGATGTCAACCCTCAGCCCTCGGCCATTGTCGCGAAGAACTCGCGGTTTGTCCTGGTGCGCTGCATGCGCTCCAGCAGAAAGTCGATCGCTTCGCCACTCTGCATGTCGCCAAGAAAGTTGCGAAGCAGGTAGACACGATTGAGCTCCTCCCGGTCGAGAAGGAGTTCCTCCTTGCGCGTTCCCGAACGCTGGATGTCGATCGCCGGGAACACCCGCCGGTCCGCGATCTTGCGGTCGAGTACAAGCTCCATGTTTCCCGTCCCCTTGAACTCCTCGAATATCACTTCGTCCATCCGCGATCCCGTCTCGACAAGCGCGGTCGCGACGATTGTGAGCGATCCGCCTTCATCGATGTTGCGCGCCGATCCGAAGAAACGCTTGGGTTTGTGCAATGCCTGCGCGTCGACGCCGCCCGAAAGGATCTTGCCCGAATGCGGCACGATCACGTTGTGTGCCCGTGCCAGCCGCGTGATCGAGTCGAGCAGGATGACCACGTCGCGCCCGTGCTCCACGAGCCGCTTCGCCTTCTCGATGACCATGTCCGCAACCTGGACGTGCCGGTCGGCGGGCTCGTCGAAGGTCGAGCTGATCACCTCCGCACGCACGTGCTGCTGCATGTCCGTCACCTCCTCCGGCCGCTCGTCTATGAGAAGGACGATCAGGACCACTTCGGGGTGATTCTCCGCGATGGCGTTGGCCATCTTCTGCATGAGAATGGTCTTGCCGGCACGGGGCGGCGCCACGATCAGCCCTCGCTGGCCCATGCCGATCGGGGCCAGCAGATCGACCACGCGCATGCTGAGGTCAGCCGAGGAAACCTCCAGACGCAGCCGCGTGTCGGGGTAGCGCGGCCTGAGGTTGTCAAACGAGGATCGATGCCTGGTCGCATCGGCCTCATCCCCGTTGATGCTCTCGACCCGGAGCAACGCCAGGTATCGCTCCCATTCCTTGGGCGGGCGGACCTGACCAGCCACCGTGTCACCCGTGCGAAGATCGAAACGCTTGATCTGGGACGGCGAGACATAGATGTCGTCGGGTCCGTACAGGTAGTTCCAGTCCTGGCTTCGCAGAAAACCGTATCCCTCCGCGATGATCTCCAGCACTCCTTCACCGCGCAGTACAGTGTCCGCATCGAGCAGATTCTGCTCG
>JBOHTO010000128.1:0-16258 GCA_050733695.1 Gemmatimonadaceae bacterium
TGGGCCGCGCGGCGGCGGGCTTCGGGGCCGGCGCGGGGGCCGGCTCGGCTTCCGGCGCGGTCGCCGCCGGCTGATCGTTCAACGGGGCGCTGGAATCGACCGGCGCGAGTTGGAGATCGCGGCTCAGGCTGTCGGCCGCGGCGACGTTCTCGTTCTTGTCGCCGCCGCACGCCACCAGCGCGCCGAGCGCGAGGGTCGCCAGCATGGTTCTCGAGATCATCAAGGCCTCCTTGGCATAACTTGCTCGGGTGTCGCCACTCGGTGACATTGCAGCCTCATGCGTGAGCTTCGGGCGCTGCTGCCCTACCTCCGGCCCTACCGTCTGGCCATGGCCGCCGGACTGGTCATGGTCGTCGTGTCCAATGCGCTCAACGTCCGCATTCCGCAGTACCTCGAGCGCGGAATCGACGCGCTGGGAGGCGGCGCGCCATTCGCCGAGGTCCGACACTTCGCCTTGCTGCTCGTGGCGGTGGCGCTAGTCGGCGCCGTCGCCCGGTACTACATGCGGCAGATCCTGAACGGAGCCAGCCGCCGGGTCGAAACCGACCTCCGCAACGACCTTTTCGATCATGTGCAGCGGATGTCGGCGGAGTTCCATGACCGCTATCCCACCGGCGAGGTGATGGCCCGCACCACGAACGACCTCCTTGCAGTCCGCATGGTCGCGGGGCCCGCGCTCATGTACGTGATAGATACTATAATACGCACGGCATTAATCGTACCAGCCATGGTACGTATCAGTCCGGTCCTGGCGGCCCTGTCGCTCCTCCCGCTCCTGACCCTGCCGTTCGCGATGATCGTGCTCGGCAACCGGATCCACCGGCGGACCCTCGACATCCAGAGCAAGTTCGGCGACATCTCGACCTTCGTGCACGAGAACCTCTCCGGGGTGCGGGTGGTTCGCGCGTACCGGCAGGAGCGCGCCGAAACCGCGGCGTTTCGCGCCCTGAACCAGGAATACCGCAGCCGCAACATCGCGCTCGCCCGGGTCCAGGGCGTGTTCTATCCGCTGCTCACCGTGCTGGGCGGGCTGGGCGGCCTCACGATCCTCTACGCGGGCGGCCGGCTGGTCATGGCCGGTACTGTGACCGTCGGCGCGTTCGTGGCGTTCGGGGTGTACCTCGCCATGCTCGTCTGGCCGATGATCGCGCTCGGCTGGGCCATCAACCTGATCCAGCGGGGCGCAGCGTCGATGGCCCGCATCAACGAGCTGTTCCGCGCTCAGCCCGCGATCGTGCCGCCGGCGCGGCCGGTATCGCTGCCGCCGGGGCGCCGGGACGGACGCGCGCTCACCGTGGAAGGGGTCTGGTTCCGGTATCCCGCCGCGCAGGACCGCGGCTGGGTGCTCGAGGACATCTCGTTCCACCTGGAGCCCGGCGCGTCCCTCGCCGTCGTGGGCTCGACCGGCGCGGGCAAGTCGGCGCTGGTCGATCTCCTGGTCCGCACCTACGACCCCGACCGCGGGCGGATCCGGATCGACGGCGTGGACATCCGCGCCGTGCCTCTCGCCGAGCTGCGGGCCGCGGTCGGGTTCGTGCCGCAGGAGACCTTTCTCTTCAGCGAGACCTTGCGCGACAACGTGCTGCTCGGCGCGCCCGACGACGGACGGCTCCAGCGCGTGGCCGAAACGTCGCAGCTCAGCGAGGCGATCGGCGTGCTGCCCGACGGGTACGACACGATGCTCGGGGAGCGCGGGATCAACCTCTCCGGCGGGCAGAAGCAGCGTACTGCTCTCGCGCGTGCGCTCGCGCGCCGGCCAGCCGTCGTTCTCCTGGACGACGCCCTTTCGGCCGTGGACACCCACACCGAGGCGGCGATATTGCGCTCGCTCCGCGAAGCGCTGGCCGGGCGTACCGCGATCATCACGTCGCACCGTGCGAGCGCGATCCGCGATGCCTCCTGGATCATCGTTCTGGACGAGGGCCGGATCGTGGAGCAGGGACGCCACGACGATCTCATGGCTCGGGGCGGGCGGTACTGGACGCTCCTCCACCGGCAGCAGCTCGCGGAGTCGATCGAGGAGGAAGCCGATGCGTTGGCTTCCGGGGAAACGAGCGCTACTATGTAGGCCATGATACGCGCCGGGTCGCCTCGCCCGCCCTCCCCATCCCCATCCCCCTCCCCCGCCCCCAACCCGTCGCAGTCCGGGACGACAGCGGCCGACATCGGACGTGCATCCGCCGAGGCCAGGCTGGCTGCCCTCGAGGAATCGCACCTGCAGGCGATGCAGCTCATCGCCGACATGAAGGCGCGCGACGCTCTCAAGACCCAGTTCCTGACGAACATTTCGCACGACCTTCGCACGCCGCTCTCGGCGATCATCACGCACGCCGAGATCCTGCGCGACGGCATACTCGGCAGCATGACGGATCGCCAGAAGGAGAGCATAGTCGGGATCATCAATGGCGGCCGCCAGCTCCTGGACATGGTGGGGGAGATCCTGATCTATGTCCGCGGTTCCGCCGGTCAACTCACACTCAGGCTCGCCGAAGTCTCGCTGGGCGACGTCGTCGACAGCGCATGCGCGCTCAACGAGGCGCTCGCGGCGAGAAAGGGCGTGACACTGGCGCGCGATGTCGCGAGCGATATACCTCCAGTCGTTGCAGACAGGGACAAGATCGCGCACGTGCTCGGCAACCTCCTCGGCAACGCAATCGACTTCACAGCCGGCGGAGGGCGGGTGTGGGTGTCGGTGCGGCGCGCGGCACTCGTCGATGGCGCCGAGTCCGTTCTGGTGGAGGTGGGCGACTCCGGCATCGGAATCGCTCCCGAGAACCATGATCTCGTGTTCCGGGAGTTCGCCCAGGTCGATGCGTCGGCCTCGCGGCAGCACCATGGTACGGGCCTCGGTCTCACCATCGCCCGGCGCCTTGTGGAACTGCACGGCGGCCGCATCTGGGTGGAGAGCGCGATCGGCGAAGGCAGCCGCTTCTACTTCACGATTCCGTATCGCGAGGTACCCTGACGTCGAAGCTGCCGCACGTTCTCGTGGTGGAGGACAACGATCTCGTAGTCGGTGCCTTGCGAATACTTCTGGAGGCAACCGGTCATCGCGTCTCGGCGGCCGGCACGGTGGCCGCGGCGGTCGCTGCGTGCCGGGCAACACTGCCGGACGTGATGCTTCTCGACCTGACGCTTCCCGACGGCGACGGCCTCCTGGTTCTCGAAGCGCTCGGCGAAGGAGGGACCGGCGAGGGCAGACCGGCGGTGACCATCGCAATGACCGGCCGCGACGATGAGGCGACGGTCGCCCGCTGTCTCGAAGCGGGCTGTCGCGAAGTCCTGACCAAGCCCGTGCCGACTCGTCTGCTCATTGCAAGGATCGCGGAATGGGTCGCTCCGGCTGGCGGCGGGCCGGCTACAGACGCGAGCGAATCCACTCCGGCGTGAAGCCCTGCAGGTAGGAAGCGAGAATCGTGAAGTAGTTCGTGATGAGCAGCAGCCCGACGATGATGAGCAGGACCCCCGCTACCCTCGATATCCAGATCATCCGGCTGCGCATGCGCGTGAACAGCGCGAGGAAGTGATTGATGGCGAGTGCGGACAGGAGGAACGGCACGGCCAGGCCCAGCGAATACGCGGACAGAAGCAGCAGGCCGCGCTGAAGGTCTGCCGAGCTGGAAGTATAGATGAGTATCGAACCGAGGATCGGGCCGATGCACGGAGTCCAGCCCGCGCCGAATGCGATGCCGACGAGTACCGTTCCGAGGTAACCGACGGGCTTGTCGGCGAGGTGAAGCCGGCGCTCGCGACTGAATGCGGCGATGTTGAAGACGCCGAGCATGTACAGGCCGAAGAGGATGATCAGCGCGCCGCCTATCCGGCTGATCCAGTCGCGGTGGGCGAGGAGAACGCGACCGAAGGCTGTCGCGGTTGCGCCGAGCGCGAGGAAGATGAGCGAGAAGCCGAGGATGAAGAGCAGCGAGTGCACGAGGGCCGTGCGACGCGACCGTTCGACGTCCTCCAGGCTCAGCCCCGTTATGAACGTGATGTAGCTGGGGATGAGCGGGAGAACACAGGGTGAAAGGAAGCTGAGGAGCCCTGCCGTAAACGAGATTGCGATCCCAAAGGTGATTGTGTCTTCCATTTCCGAACCCAGGGTCGAGCGACGGTCCCGCCCCCGAGCGGGACGGTTTCTGCGGTGGTACTACGACATCAAGTACTGGCCATTCCGGCGCGAACGGCAGCCGCGCGATGAACAGCGCGGACTGGTGGTGCTGCAGATCGATGCCCTCGCGTACGCTGACATGCGTCGTGCGCTGGAGCTCGGTGTCTGCCCCACGATCTCGTCACTTCTGCGCCGCGAGGATTTCGCGCTGCGGCGCTGGTTCTGCGGCCTTCCCTCTGCTACCCCGTACTGCCAGGCCGGCTTCTTTCACGGCGAGAACGCCGGGATCCCGGCATTCCGCTTCTACGACAAGGCGGCGCGGCGCGTGATCACCTGCAACGCGCCGCACGGTGTTCAGTACATCCGCGATCGCATACGTTCGCCCGGGGCGCTGGCCCGCGGATCGAGCTACGTCAATCTGATCGATGGCGATGCGGAGACCGTGGCCTTCACTGTCGCCACACGCGAAAAAATGTCCGTCTACGGGCGCCTCGGCGGCACGCGCATGCTGCTGCTCATGCTGCTGCATCCGATTCGGATGCTGCGCATGGCGGCCCAGGCCGTGGCCGAGTGGCTGCGAGAGGAGTACGAGCGCTTCGCTGGCGAGCTCGCGGGGCGCACCACCCACTCCGAAGGGATCTTTCCGTTCATCCGGATTCTCAGCAACGTGGTCGTCCGCGAACTGCAAACGCTGGCCGTGGTTCTCGACACGTATCTCGGCGTGCCCATAATCTACACGACCTTCATGCAGTACGACGAGCTCGGCCACCACTTCGGTCCATCCAGCCGGCAGGCGCTGGGCGACCTGCGGCGGACCGACGCGCGGATCGCCGAGATCTGGCGCATGATCCGCGTGGCGGCTCCCCGCCGCTACGACCTGGTGATTCTCTCCGACCACGGCATGACTCCGTCGCGCAGCTACCGCGTTCGATTCGGCGAGTCGCTGGGCACGACGATTCAGCGGATGCTTGACGGCGTTGGCGGCGTCGACGGCGAGAGAATCGAGCCGCTGCACTCGCTGGCAAGCTTCGCCGAGGACTCGGAGTATTCCGACATCGGCGCGCAGGTTGTGGAGACCGTCGCCCAGGGGACCGCGCCACAACACCGGCGCACGGGCGCGACTCTTCGCAGCCTTCGCGACTGGCTGCGCAGACGTTACGGGCTGCGCGAGCTGCTCCTGCCGGAGAAGTATTCCGTGAACCGGGAGCACGATGTCGTGGTCACGTACAGCTCCTGTCTCGCGCACGTGTACTTTGCCGACGAGTCGCGGCAGCTCGCGCTCGGCGACGTTGCGCGCGACAGACGGCGAGCCGATCTGTATGCTTCGCTGCTCGCACACGATGGAATCGGTCTCATCCTCACGCGGATGGGAACTGCTGTCCATATCGAGACGCGCGACGGCCGGGCTGCGATCGAGAAGGGCGCGATGGAGGTACTCTCCGGCGAGAATCCTCTTGTGTGCCATGGCAGCGAGCCGTACGTCGTGCGGGCGATCGAGGATCTGGTGCGGCAACCGAACTCGGGCGATCTCGTTCTCTTTGGTGCCTTCGACGGCTACGAGATCATCTCGTACGATGACCAGGTTGGCGCACACGGCTCTGCCGGCGGCGACCAGATGTATCCCTTCATCATATCCCCGTCCGAGCTGGGCCTGGCGACGGAACGACTGGAGGACGCGCGCGACATCCACCGGGCGTTGCTTGCCCCTTACGCGGCAGGAGCCGTTCCCGCGGCGGGTCCGCTCCCGCCCGCCGACGTATTACGCCGGAGCCCGGCTCACGCCGACGCAACACGCGCGGCGCCGGGAACGAACGGTCAAGCGGTAGCCGCGGGACCGGCGGGACCGGCGGGACCGGCGAAACCGGCGGGACCGGCGGGACCGGCGGGACCACCGTCGCGCTGACAGCTCGCACAGACACCGTAGATCACGAGCCGGTGGCTCTGGCGCGCAAACCCGTGCGTCTCCGCGATCAGGGTGGACATCCGCTCCAGGCGCTCGTCGCGGAACTCGGTCACGCGACCGCAGACGGTGCAGAGCAGGTGCTCGTGATGAGGGATGTCGCGCGCCGGCTCGTAGCGCCGGAATCCCTCGCCGAAGTCGCGCTCCACGACGAGCCCGCTCTCGAGCAGAAGGTCGAGAGTCCGGTAGACGGTCGCGGTGCCGGCGGCAGCATGTCGCGTCTCCAGTTCGCGCTCGATCTCGTCAGCCGAGAGGTGGCTCTGCGAGTGGAGCACCACGTCGGCGATCGCGAGACGCTGCGCAGTGACCGGCAGATTGTGGTCGCGCAGATACGTGCGGAATCCCTCCATCACCGCGTCGTCGGCGCCCACTCGTCACCTTCGAGGATCGCGCGCACGCTGTCTGCGCTGAGCCGTTCCGGATCGGCCAGGTCACCGGCCCGCCGCTGCACGCCGCGCACGACCGCCTCCACCGTCACGAGGGGAGCGTCCGCCTCGGCAACCACATCCACGTCCCACGCGCCGCGTTCCTGCCCCTTGATCGCGAGTCGGTAGCTCGCGCTGAAAACCGTGTGCCGGAGGCGCGCGGGCCCATGCGCCTGCGGGCCTCCGGCGGGCGAGCCCACCGGAGGCGTGCCGCCATCGCCGCCGGAGGATTCGACGGTCTAACGAGGCACGTCGGGCGGCACGGGCGGCGCGGGCGGCACGGGCGGCGCGGGAAGCGCCGCGATCACGGCGACTCCGGTTTCCAGCGGGCCCTGCCGCAGCGCGGGGAAGAGGTGCAGTTCCGTGATCACGTCGGGAGCGATGCGCTCGGCGATCGCGCGCAGGAAGCGCTGCTGCGTCTCGTTCATCCCGCCGATGCGATCGCTCGCGATCCGTGCGGCAGTACCTTGCGCGCGTCGAGCTCGCGTTCCACGTACAGCCGCAGGATGTGCATGAAGTCCTGTGCATTCGTCACGACACCGAAGGCCTGGTGCGTGCCCCTGTCCCTGAGCTTGCTCACAACGAACTCCGAGGAATCCACGCAGATCGTCGCGAGTTCGCGCAGGGTTCCGTCGGCATCACGAACGAACGCCGGAAGCATGTTGCCGGTTGCAATCGCGTGCAGTGACGTCGCGATCATTATGGCCATGGTCGCGCGCGTCGTGTGCCGCTTCATCTCGTCCTGCGCGGCGAGCGTGTCCGTCACGACGCCCGGAAGCGGACCGTCATCACGGATCGAGCCGGTAAGAACGAAGGGAATGCCGTGTGTCACACACGCGTGCATGATTCCATCCTTCACGATGCCCTGCCGAACGGCCGTCTCGATCGAGCCGGCGGCACGGACCTGGTTGATGGCGCGCATGTGCAGCCCGTGACCGCCGGTGGTGGCTTCGCCGCTGCCGCTCATCCCGAGCGTCGTCCCGAATATCGAGGCCTCGATGTCGTGCACCGCGACGGCATTTCCGGCCAGCATCGCGCCCACGAATCCTTTGCCGATGAACCATGTCATGTCGGCGCGTGCGCGCGCATGCACGAGAGCGGGCCCGGTGACCCAGACCGGATAGCCGCCCCGATCGCGTTCCTCGAGGAGAAGCCTCGCCATGAGCGCGTAATCGATCGGCTTCTCGCGCGACACCGTGCTGGTCATGAAGCGGAACTCTGCGCCGCCTCCGCCCGCGGCGATGTCGTCCGCGCCGTCGGCGGACTGGTCCATCGAGCCCGCGTCCACGAAGATCCCTTCGCCCCCGTCCTCGCAATCTCCCACGGCAACGAGATCGTCGCGCCGAACGCGGCGTCCCTCTCGAACCCAGAGTTCGCCGGCTTCATCGAGCACCAGTGCGGCGTCCATGCGCGGCTCGTGCGGCAGCCGCCACTCGCCCTTCATTCGTACGTAGGTGGGCAGGTTGGTCGTCGAGAAGAACCCCTCCGGAAGCACTCCGTCTGCCGGAGCGGGGACGAAACGCGCGTCGGGAGATGACGAGAAGTGGGGGGCGTCGAAGTCGGGACGCGCGAAGGCTGTCACCCGCGAAAGATGCCGGCCGGGTGAGTGCGGTTCAAGCGGGGACCGCGGCTGTTCGCCGGATGGGATTGTCGTCGTCATGGGACGCAGTTGCCATCACATGAGCGAAACAGGATCGCGGTCTATCGCCAGCCTGAGCCCCGCACCTGGCGGGATGTCGAAACGCCGCTGCATGTAGTGCCCGATGCGCGTCAGCTCGCCGGCATGCCTTGACCGCAGGAGCATATGCCAGCGCCAGCGTGATCGGATCCGTTCCACGGCGCAGGGCGCGGGGCCGATGACTTCGACCGACGTCCCCCCCCCCGCACGCCGTGCCAACCGGCGCAGCCATTCGCCCGCCGCCAGTGCAAGGTCGGCTGTCGCCTCGCGTTCCGTGCCACTCAGGACGACGTTCACGAGTCGCACCGAGGGCGGATAGGCCGGTTCGAGCCGGCCGGGGAGTTCGGCACCGAGAAACGCCTCATAGTCGTGTTCGACAGCGCAGCGGACGGCATGATGTTCGGGCACCCGCGTCTGGATGATCACGCGCCCTCCCTTGGGACCACGTCCAGCCCGTCCGGCAACCTGGCTCAACAACTGGAAGCAGCGCTCCGAGGCACGGAAATCTGGCAGATTGATGCCCACATCGGCGTCGACGACACCGACGAGAGTGACGTTCGGGAAATCGAGACCCTTCGCTATCATCTGCGTTCCCAGCAGGATGTCGACCTCGCCACTGGCCACACGGTCGAGTATCTCGGCGTGCGCCCACTTCGCACTCGTGGTGTCCATGTCCATGCGTGCAATGCGCGCCGCGGGCAATCGTTCGGCGAGAAGACGCTCGACCTGCTGCGTACCGACGCCACGCTGCCGCAGCATGGAGCCGCCGCACCGTGCGCATTCCGTGCGCACTCCCTCCTTTCGCATGCAGTAGTGGCAGACCAGCCCTTCCGGCGAGCGGTGATACGTGAGCGTGATGCTGCAATCGGGACAGACGACCACATCGCCGCAACTTCCGCATTGCAGAAACGAGGCGTAGCCGCGCCTGTTGAGAAGGAGAATGCTCTGCTCGCGGCGATCCAGCCGGTCGCGGAGGTGCTCCTCGAGCGGCGCGCTGATCACGCGCCGGAACGGATCCGTCGGCGACGGCGCTGATCCCCGCGATTGCCCGTCGCCTGGCACACGCCTGAGGTCCACCACTTCCACCGCGGGGAGCCGGCTGCCGCCCACGCGGTCGGGAAGCGAGATCAGTCGATATTTTCCGCTCTGCGCATTGGACCAGCTCTCGAGGCTTGGTGTCGCGCTCCCGAGCACGACGACGGCTCCGGCCCTGGCCGCCCGCACTATCGCGACTTCGCGCGCGTGATAGCGCGGCGTATCGCTCTGCTTGTAACTCGCCTCGTGCTCCTCGTCCACGATGATTGCGCCCAGGTCCGCAACAGGTGCGAAGATTGCCGACCGTGCCCCGATGGCGATGCGCTTCTCGCCACGCCGCAGAGCGAGCCACGCGTCGTAGCGCTCCCCTTCGCCGAGCGCGGAATGCAGTACCGCCACCGTGTCGCGGAACACGGCGCGGAACCGGTCGACCGTCTGCGGTGTCAGGGCGATCTCCGGCACGAGCACGATAGCTCCCTGGCCGCGTCGCCCCACGACGTCCTTCAGGAGTTCCAGATACACCAGCGTCTTGCCGCTGCCGGTGATGCCGTGCAGCAGCGCGACATCACCGGCAGCGGCCGAGGTGAGCGCGGCGACAGCGGCGCGCTGCGCGGGCGTCGGGTCGTGCGCGGGCGCGGCCGGAATGGCACGATCGGCGAACGGATCCCGGACTGCGACCTCGTCCTGCACTGTCGCCACGCCGCGTTTGACGAGACCGCGCAGCACCGATTCCGAGAAGCCGAGTTGGCTGGTGAGGTGTTCCGCGCTGCTGCGCCCGCCCATGGATTCCAGAAGCTCGAACAACTCGCGCTGCCTTCCCGCCCGACCAAAGATCTCATCGCGGCGCAACAGCGACGGAATATCGGCGTCGAGCGAGATCATGCGCCGCGTCTTCGGATTCGGTCTGGGGCGCGAAACACCGGTGAGCAGAGCGGGGAGCGCGGCGCGGAGAACGAGTCCGATGGGAGCGATGTAGTAATCGGCAATCCACCGGCATGCGTGCAGGACCGGCTCCGAGATCACGGGCGCATCATCCAGAAGCTCGAGCAGCGGTCTGGCCGGCGCCCTCAGCCCTGCGGCATCAGCGGGGCCGAGGCAGATCCCGATCTCCCTGCGACCCCGAAGCTGCACCATGACGCGCGTGCCCGGCTCGACGCGCTCGCCCATCTCCGCTGTCAACGCATACCGGAAGGTCGTGGACAGCGGGCGCGGCAACGCCACTTCGATCAGGGTGGCGTCCTGCGAGACGGGCGAGTTGGCGGGCGTTGACAGGGTGTCGGCGGCGAGCACGATGTAAGCTACTTCCGATCCCTACCCCCGTCGCGTCACCCCGAGCCCCGCGCCGGAAGGAATCCCGATCTTTCCCCCCACGATGCTCGCACCCCGAAAGGGATCGTTCGCCAGCAGCGCGGCGCCGTCGAGATCGGCGAAGTCCAGCAGAGGCGCGAAGTGCGCGGCCGCTGTGATCCCCAGGCTCGTCTCGATCATGCACCCGGTCATCACGAGCATGTCGTGCGCGCGCGCCGTGGCGATCATCCGCAGCGCCTCTCGCGGGCCGCCGCACTTGGAGAGCTTGATATTGATGCCGTCCACCACGCCCGCGAGCTTCGGAATGTCGGACGCCACAATGCAGGACTCGTCAGCAATGATCGGGAGCGGGGACCTGTCGCGCACAAAGCGCAATCCGTCCAGATCGCCTGCCGGCAACGGCTGTTCGACGAACTCGACGTCATAGTCGAAGAGCAGCTCGATCATCCGCAGCGCGTGCTTGGCGGACCACGCGGCGTTCGCGTCGACGCGCAGGACCTTGTCGGGCGCGGCCATCCTGACCGTGCGGATGATCTCCGCGTCGCGCTCGGACCCGAGCTTGACCTTGAGCACCGGATACGGCGCGGCTTCCGCTAGACGCTCGCGCAGCTCGGCCTCGTCCGCGGCGATCCCGATGGTGAAGCTGGAGGGCGGCGCGGCAGCCGGATCGAGTCCCCAGATGCGATACAGCGGTGCGCCCAACCGCTTGCCCGCGAGATCGTGCAGCGCCGCGCTCACCGCGCTCTTCGCCGACCCGTTGAACCGGATGGCACGGTTCATCTCCCACTCGGCCCCCTCCAGCGACCAGGCGTCCGCGTTCTCGAGCCCGGGCGCGAGACGGTCGAGCGCCGCCACGACCGTGTCTGCGGTCTCCCCGTAGAAGTGGCTCGGCGCCGCTTCGCCCCACCCGAACGCACCGTCCGAATCGGTGACGGTCACCATCACCACGCGCCACTCGCTGGACCCGCCCCGCGCGATGACGAATGGGTGCGACGTCTGCACGGTGACGATCTCGTGCGTGATCTTCATGGCGTGACCGGCTGCGCCCTTCCCCCGCCCGAGTGTCTCGCAGCGAAGGCGAGGCGTTGCGCCGCCGGTCCGCCGGAGGCCGCGGACAGGTACGCGATCAACGCATCGGCGAGCTCGTTGCCGCTCTGGTAGCGATCACCGGCACCCTTCGCAAGGCAGCGCATCACTATCGCGGACAGCTCCGCCGGCGTCCGGGAATCCACAACGTCGGGTGACACCGCGATCTCGTGCACCTGCTTGTAGCCCACCGAGTACGAATCGGCACCATCGAACGGCGGGAAGCCGAGGAGCATCTCGTAGAGCATGACGCCCAGCGCGTACAGGTCGCTCCGCCCATCCACCTGCTTCCCCATGGCTTGCTCGGGCGACATGTAATGCGGCGTGCCCATAGCGCGCCCCGTGCCGGTAAGGCGTGACTGAAAACGCGCAGTCGCGATCCCGAAGTCGGTGATGAGCGAGTTGCCGTCGTCGTCGAAGAGGATGTTGTCGGGCTTCACATCGCGGTGCACGACGCCCTGCCGGTGCGCGTAGTCCAGAGCGCAGGCAACCTGTACGGTGACCGCGGCCGCTTCGGCGGCCGCAACGGTTCCATCGGAGACGATGCGATCGGCGAGCGAGCCGCCGGCGAGCATGGGCATCACCAGATAGACGGTACCATCCAGCTCGCCGTAATCCATGATCGAGCAGATGTGGGGATGCATCAGCCTGGAGGCAGCTTCGGCCTCGCGCCTGAAGCGCTCGCGCATCTCGTCGTCGCGGGCGAGATGTGCGTGGAGAACCTTGACGGCGAGGGGGCGGTCGAGGGCCAGATGCTGGGCGACATACACGTGCGCCATGCCCCCACCGCCCAGACGCCGGATTATGCGGTACCGTCCGCCGGTGACGCGGCGGAGCCGGGTCATCTCCTCGTCGGGCCGCTCACGCGGTCCTTCGGCCACCTCGGGGAGCTCGGCGTCGCAGCGCACGCAGCGGAGTGCGGCCGCGCGATTCCACGTTCCACAATCGGGGCAGAACACCGCTCATCCTCCGAGCTGCATGCGAACGAAGTCGTACGGCGGCCAAGGGCCCGTGATCTCGTAGCGAAGCGATGGCGTGCGATACTCCTCGGCGCCCACCTCCGCCACGAAGGCTTCCCATCCTGCGGTCTCGATCAGGAAGGCCGCGCTCAGCACGATTCCGGTATTCTGGTCATGCTTCAGCGGAACCGCGCCGGAAACCAGCCGGCGAAGGGAGCGGAACGACTCCGTGGCCGTCGCCAGCGACTCGGTAGACGGTTCCCTGTCGTCGCTCTCGCGTCCCCGGATGTCGACGCGTGCCTCCGAGCGCCCCTCCAGGTGCGAGAGGGCATCGCTCAACGTTACGTAATGCAGTTCCATCCAGTGAGCGAGCACCTCCCGTGTCCGGAAGACGACGCCGACCGGCCCCGGCAACACGGGACGGTGGGAGAACCAGGCGGTTATGACCTGATGGTGCTCTCGCGCCGCATCGAGGGCGGGAGTTTCATTCGTGTATGCGGCCGGCGCGACGATAGCCCCGAGATCGCGGAAGGGGACGATCTCCGTGCCTTCCACAGGTGCGGGGAGGTGACCCGGCTCGACGGGCACGATCCCGAAGAACCTGATCGAGCTCACAGAAGTCCCTTCCGATGCAGCAACCAGAGCAACCCGCCGCCGATCGCGAGCTGGATCACGAGCATGATCCAGAATCCGAACGGTGTGGCTTCCAGCGGTACGTGGATGAAGTTCATCCCCCACATGCCGCTCACCACGACGAAGGGAATGCTCGCCGTCGCGATCACGGACAGGCCCTTCGTGACTGATCCGAGCCGGTTGGATGTCTGGGTCAGATAGCTGTCCATCACGCTGTTGAGAAGGTCACGATACGTGTCGATCGAATCATTGATGCGCAGGGTGTGGTCGTATATGTCACGAAAATAGACCTGGGTCTCGGGCGTGAGCAGCGCGCTGGGACGGTTTGTCAGGATGTTGAATACCTCCCGCTGCGGGGCCAGATGTCTGCGCAGCGAGAGAACCAGTCGCTTGACGCTGAAGATATCGCGCAGCGCCGCCTGATCGAACTGGACAAAAACGCTCTCCTCCAGGCCGTCGATGAAGGCATCGAGCTGGTCCATGAGCGGGAAATAGGCGTCGACTGCGACATCCATGACAGCATGCATCAGACGCTCCACCCCGCGCCCCAGCGATTCCGGTGACCGTTCGACCTGCTCCGCTACCGATTCAATGCTCGCCGAAGTCCCGGCGTGCACGGTGACCAGATAGTTCTCACCAAGGAAGAAGCAGATGTTGAACGTATCCAGGTCATACGGGTCCTCGGTTTCCTCCAGGAAACGAACACCGCGGATTATGAGGAAGATGTAGCCCTCGTACTCCTCCAGCTTGACGCGACTGTTCGGGTTGAGCGTGTCCTCGATGGCCAGTGGGTGGAACGCAAAGACCTTCTCGAGGAGCGCGATCTGGTGGCGATTCGTGCTATCGATGTCCACCCACAGCTCGCCGGTACCGGAGCGCACGGCCTCGGCGATTTCGCGGGGCGCGATGGCGCACTTCAGGGAGCCGTCAGAGCCCTTGTGGAAGCTGCGCGGAATGTTGGGATCACGCGCGGTGGCGGCGACCTCAGGGGTTCTCGTCACGTGGTGATCGCGTGCGGCCACTTGACTCCCTTGATGAGTTGAAAGCCAATGGCGCGTTCACGCCCCAACTCCTGGAACAGCGTCTTCTCCCGCTCGACGGCGCCCCGCGCACCACGCCAGCCCCAGCGTCTCCACGCGCGACCGACGATCTGCATCTTCTGCTGCCAGCTCAGACTGGAGGGATCCTGCACTGCGGGGGCGCTCCCGGTTCCCCGGGCGGATGGCCCCGGTCCACCCGTGGTCCAGTCCTGAACCTGCAGCTCGACGACACCTGCATCGCGCAGCATCTGCTTCCATTCCATGAGGAGGTGCGGTGTGAGCCCCAGCCTCTCCCGCAAGAGCGAGCTCGCACGGCTCGCAGCATCGGAGTTGCTCGTCAACTGCAGGAGGATGACACAACCCATCGGCTTGGTGACGCGCGCCAGCTCGGCAACGGCGCGCGCCGGATCTGCGGCAGCGGCCAGCGCCGGCTCACCAATGGATATGTCGAAGACGGACGTTTCATGCGGAAGGTCGTCGAGTGGGGCGTGCTGGTAAGTGAGCGGGAGTGGTGACTCGAGCGCGCGAGCCCTCTCCTCGGCGGCTTCGATGCGATCCGCGTCGGCATCGACACCGGTCACGGCCGCGCCGGTGCGCGTCGCAAACCACTCGGTCGCTGCTCCCTCTCCGCACCCGGCGACGAGGATCTCCCGACCGGGACCGGCATCGGTCTGCTTGACCACCTCGCGGTAGAGCTCCTCCCCCGTCGCGCGCCAGCGGCCCAGCATCACGACCTGAACCAGGCGCAGGACGGCAGGAGCAGGTGGGATGAACTGGGACGCGTTCATGGAGTGATCATCGCCTGCCGGCCGGGCGAGCTTCCGCCCACCGGCCCGCCGGGAGCGGAGGCTCGCGTCGGTGTTAAACATACCGTCCGCCCACTGGGGGTGACAGATCGCGCGCTCCCCTACTCCAGGGCACGGAGATGAACGACGGCGGCCTCTCCCAATGCTTCCGGCGTGTAGCCACCCTCCAGTACGCTCACGAGGCGGCCGCCGCACCATGTCCGCGCGCGTTCGACAAGCGATGTCGTCATCTCGCCGATGTGCCCGGACTCCAGCGTGAAGCCGCCGAGCGGGTCACCACGCAGCGAATCAAAGCCGGCCGAGAGGAGCACGAGATCGGGGACGAACCCCTCGGTGGCCCGATCGATCGCGTCCTGCCACGCCGCGATGTACTCCCGGGCGGGCCGGCCGCCCGGCATGGGGACATTCCATATGTTACCCCGGGGCCCGCGATCATCAGCGGCGCCTGTGCCAGGATACCAGGGCCACTGATGCATGGACACGTAGCGGATGGCTGGCTCCTGCTCCACCATCGCCTGCGTACCGTTCCCGTGGTGCACGTCCCAGTCGGCGATGAGAATGCGGTCGGCTCCGTGGCGCGCGCGCGCGTAGTGCGCTGCAATCGCAACGTTGCCGAAGATGCAGAACCCCATCCCGGCGGCCGGGAGTGCGTGATGTCCCGGCGGACGTACCGCGCAGAAACTCCGCACGGCGCGCCCGTCGAAGGCCATGTCGACCGCGTCGAGCGCCGAGCCGACACCCGCGCGCGCGGCGTCCCACGACCCTTCGCTCACGACCGTGTCCGGATCCAGCCGTCCGCCACCCGACGCCGCCATCGCCTCGACCTGCGCGGCATACCTCGGCGCGTGACCGAACGCGAGTTCCGCGGGCGTCGCACTGCGTCCTTCCACGTGCAGCAGTCGATGGAAGAGTTCCGGATCGTCGCGGAGCGCGCGCGGGATCGCCCGCAACCGGCCGACATGTTCGGGATGCGACCATCCGGTGTCGTGTCGGCCGCAGTCGGCGTGCGAGATGTAGGCGACCGTCATCGCTCTCCGCGCAGCCGCCGCGAGAGCAGTTCGACGAGAAGCGATGCACATAGCGCCGCGAGGAGCAGCCAGGCCGGCAGTTGCTGCCCCCGCGCGGCGGTCGTGGGCGCCTGGGCGGTTGGCGATCCGAGTGCGTCGAACAGGTGCGCCAGAGGCGCGGCATCCGGCGGGGCATCGCCCAGCGCCGGTGGG
>JBOHTO010000129.1:0-1581 GCA_050733695.1 Gemmatimonadaceae bacterium
CGCGCGAGCATGCCGCGCGCGAGCGGACTCCACGGAATGATGCCCACGCCCTGGTCGATGCACAGCGGGATCATTTCCCGCTCCTCCTCGCGGTAGACCAGGTTGTAGTGGTTCTGCATGGAGACGAACCGTGCCCAGCCGTTTTTCTCCGATATCGAGAGTGCGCGCGCCATGCGCCACGCGGGGCCCGAGCTCGCGCCGATGTGGCGTACCTTGCCATCGCGCACGAGATCGTTGAGCGCCTCGAGCGTCTCGTCGATCGGCACCTGCGGATCGAAGCGGTGGATCTGGTAGAGGTCGATGGCATCGATGCCGAGTCTGCGCAGACTCGCCTCGCACGCCTGCAGGATATGCTTGCGCGAGAGCCCGCCCATGTTCGGGCCACTCCCCATCGGAAAGAAGACCTTCGTGGCGATCACGAGCTCGTCGCGATTCCCGAACCGGCGCAGCGCCCGGCCCGTGACTTCTTCGCTCACGCCACGCGAATACATGTTCGATGTGTCGAAGAAGTTGATGCCCGCTTCGATGGCCGCGCGGAAGAACGGCTGCGCCGCTTCCTCGTCGAGCACCCACGGCCGCCAGCCTGGATCGCCATAGGTCATGCAACCCAGACAGATCCGTGACACGCGAAGGCCAGTGTTGCCGAGCTGTGTGTATTCCATTGCGCCAATCCCGATCCTCGAATTGAACGACGCTGACCCGCGTTACGTCGCCCCTGACGATCGCGAGCCGCCGGCGTCGACCGTTCTGCACCGGCACGTCAGCGAACTCGCAAACGTTGGCGCCGGTTTCCACAGCTGTCGGAGACGGCGCCAGGCACGATCAGGACGACCTGTCCAGTGCCGCACTGTCCAGCACGGCGCCCGTCGCCAGCACCGGGAACATCACACAGAACGGCAACGCGATGAGCGGAACGGTGACGTTCTCGATGCGGTTCTCCAGCGGCGGTGGCGGGTGACCGTCAGACCCTTTACCGGGACTGGACAGCGACCAGGAGTGACGCGCTCGCGACAGCTGTGAAGGGGATTGCCTGGCGCGCGGCACACAACGCGCCAAGGGGTCAACGAGCGCAAACGGCGGCCTTGCCTGCGCGTCGTGTCCGGCGATACCGTCCATGCCGGCACCCGCCCGTAACCCCGAGGAGGGACATCATGTCATGTCGCCGTGCAGTCTTCGCCATTCTCGCCGCACTCGCGGTTGCGATGCCGTTGAACGCGCAGGAGGAACGCGCGCAGGAAGCGGCAGCCGAGGATGATCCGCTCGAGCCGTTCGCCGAGCTGACCGGGGGAGCGACCGCTTACGAGGGTTTCTTCGATCTGTATCAGAAAGGCGATCGACTGTGGCTCGCCGTGCCGTCCGATCGCCTCGGGCAGGACTTCCTGATGGAGATGAAAATCGCGCGCGGCATCGGCGCCAGCGGGCTGTTCGGCGGAACCATGCTGGACATCTTCGAAGGCAAGGTGATGACGCTCGAGAAGCACGGCGATCGCGTATTCCTGATGCAGCAGCCGCACCGCTTCACCGCCACCTCCGATCCCGCGGCCGCGCAGGCGGTCGAGCTGACGTTCGGCCCGTCCGTGC
>JBOHTO010000130.1:0-3693 GCA_050733695.1 Gemmatimonadaceae bacterium
GAGGATCCATTTCGGGCCGACGTTCAGCAGACACGACAGTTCGCCCAGGGTCATGTACCATAATATGTCTGATAAGCAGACATAATTCAACGCGCCCTGGCACCCGCTCCCGGCTCAGCCCTCACGCCACGAAATCGTGGATCGCGAGGTCCCGCCCTGTTCCGGTCGTCGCACGTGCGGCGGCGGATCCGTGACCCGCGCGCGTGTGCCAGGCTCCATCGCACTCGACGCGACAGAGCAGCGAGCACGGCTGATCGTCAGCGCTCGCAGTCGAACGATGTTGCAATACAAGACCGCGCGGCGTCCAACCCGGGTTGGTCTCACGATCCAGTTCGAGACACGGCCCGACGACAGCGAGCTCGCCCGGCTCGTCGAGACGACCGTGTGGGTGAACGATGCGCATCCGGCGTACCGCCGCGCTGCTGCCTCGCGGTCCGAGGGATATCACATCGCGCTGTCGGACGCGATGGCGCTCGCGGGGCTCGCGGGGCTCGCGGGGCTCGCGGCCGAGCCGTCGCAGGAACACGCATTCGTGACCGCATTCCTCGCGCATTGGGGGGAATCAACGGAGCATCGCAGCGCGCGTCGAGGAAAGCGTTCGCGGCGTTGACGCCGGCGAGCCGGCGCGTCGGGACGCGCTCAGCCGCGCTCAGCCAGCCACATCTCGTCCTCAGCGTTCGGCAGTGGTACGATGTTGCATTACAAGACCTGACCCCTCAGCCCCCCTCAGCCCGCGCTTCGCGAGGCGTGGCGCAGCGCCTCCAGCTCGCGGATGAGTGGCGTCCAGTACGCGTTATCGGCAGCGCGTTCGGCGGCCTCCTCGGCGGCCAGTTCGGCGGCGATGTCGTCGATCGATCCGCCGGCCACTGCGGCCGCCGCCACTGGCCGGGACGCAGCGACTTCCCCGGCGAGGTCGGGCACGCGCTGCACGCAGTCGAGCAGGAATTCCGGCGTTCGAAGCTCTCGCAGCCAGAACTCGAAACGCTCCGGCGTGGGCTCCAGGGCCGCGTCCAGGTAGTTCATCTCGACGAGCCGTCGCACCATGGGCCAGTCCTTGTCGCGCCGCGTCTTCTTGCACGCAACAAGATCGGCGAGGCCGAGCACTTCCACTTCGCCCACGCCGGGAAGATCGAACGTGCTGCGCCGCTCCCAGCACTCCTCGAACGGCGCGACGTTGCGCATGCGCGCCATGATGTCCACGCGCATTCCGCGGGCCGCGGCGCACTCGAAGTGGATGGCGTGGCCGCGCTCCAGGTAGACGCGCTCGAATGGCGGGACGGCTACCACACGCGCCCCGAGCGCGGCAAGCGCTTGCTCCAGATGGCGAAGATTCTCGGGAGCGGCGAGCACGGCCAGGTCGGTATCGCGGCTAAACTCCGCGGCGCCGTAGAGAACGCACGCCTGGCCGCCCATCAGCATGCTCCGCACGCCATGCGTCCGCATCGAAGAAAGGACTGTGCGAATCGGGTTGGACACCGAGGTTACCTCCAAGGTCCAGGAACGCGGCGCGGAGCCTCTCGCTCTCTTTCCACCTCTCCAGCGGAGTCAGGCGATACCACGCTGCCCATTCGGTGCCGACGAGCAGCTCGACCGCGGCGGCGTCGAGGCGCGACGGCAGCGATTGATCCATTCCACGGGCGTCGGACGACAGCCGCGGGCCGCGCGTGCGGAAGGAGCGGCCCCGGGATCGTGAGGACATGACACGATGATACCGCGGCGCGGCGCCCCGTGCCACGGATGTGTCACGATGTCGTAGCGAGACCTGGTGGAACCGCGGGGCCGGACGCACTCCGGATGCTCGTGCGTGTAACGACACCCACCCGCAATGTCCGCGTGCCGTAACCTGTCGGTAACGTGAGCTGTCCGCCACTCCCCGCGTTGGAGCTGACCGGCTATCCCTGTTGGCGCAGCAGGCGACGCGGCGCACGCCGCTCCGCCGCGGTCCACCGCATTCCGCGCCAGTGCGCGGGGGAGAAGGAGCAGAGATGACAACGATCGATCGCCGCAGATTCCTTCGCAGTTCAGCCATGCTCACCGGAGGCGCGGTTCTCGCCCCGTCGCTGGGCGGTCTCGTCGCGTGCAGCGAACCCACGGGGTTGGCCAAACCGGGCATCCCGCGGCTCAGCCTCGCGAGGCAGGGCCACGGAGGGTACGGCGAGCTTTCACCGAGCACCGACTGTCCCGAGCTCATGATCCCCGCAGGCTTTACCTGCCGCGCCCTCAGCCGTACGCACACGCCGTCGCAGGCCGACACGTCGTTCAGCGTGCCGCAGGCACTCGACGGCATGGCAGCGTTCGCGTTGCCGAACGGCTACGTTCGCCTGATTCGCAATCACGAAATGCGCGACTCTGCGGCGACGAGTGTTCCTCTCGGCGACCCCGCACGCTCGTATGACACGCGCGCCGGAGGTGGTACGACATCACTCGAGGTCGAACCCGGCGGCGATCGTCGCGTGCGCGCCGAGTTCGTGAGTCTGAGTGGCACGCAGGTGAACTGCGCCGGCGGGCCGACGCCGTGGGGTAGCTGGGTGACGTCCGAGGAGACGACGGAGGGCGAGGCGCAGGGACGCACAAGGGACCACGGTTACAACTTCGAGGTAGCGGTCGCTGCGACCGACGAGGTCGATCCCGTTCCGCTCAGGGCGATGGGGCGCTTCGTGCACGAGGCTGTCGCGGTTGATCCCTCGACGGGTCTCGTCTTCGAGACCGAGGACTTCTCCTTCGATCCGTCGCGCGGCAGACCCGGTTCCGGTTTCTACCGATTCATTCCCGCGGTGCACGGGCAACTCGCTCTGGGCGGAAGGCTGCAGATGCTGGCCATCAAGGGCAAGCCGAACTACAACACGATCGCGGGGCAGCGCCCTGGCAAGCCGCTCCCCGTCGAATGGGTCGACATCGATGATCCCGATCCGGCCGCGGCCGAAACCGATCCGTCGGCCGTGTTCCGCCAGGGGCTCGCAAAGGGCGGCGCGATCTTCCAGCGTCTGGAGGGATGCTGGTACGGCGACGGCAGCATCTTCTTCAACGCGACCAGCGGAGGTGATGCGGGGCTGGGTCAGGTATGGCAGTATCGCCCGCGAGGCAACTCCGGCGGGCAATTGATCCTCGTGTTCGAGTCCGCTTCGCCCGAAGTGCTCGAGAGCCCCGATAACATCTGCGTGAGCCCGCGCGGCGGTCTGCTGCTCTGCGAGGACGGCGATGGCGCGCAGTATCTGCGTGGCCTTACCCTGCGCGGTGAGATCTTCGACTTCGTTCGCTCGACGTCGGACGATGCGCCCGAGTTCGCGGGCTCCTGCTTCAGTCCGGACGGCGAGACGCTCTTCTTCAACGTTCAGGGTTCCACGCGGCGCCTCGGAACGACGCCGGGCGCGACATACGCGCTGTGGGGCTCGTGGGAGGACGGCGCCCTGTAGCCCGCCGGCACGGTGACTCATCCGTGACAATACGGTGACGAGTTCGTTCCTCAGCATGGTGAGACTTCGGGGGTATATGGCGCCCGTTCGGACGGGCACCTCGTGCTCCCGGAGTCCACAGGATGGCGTCGCCACCGTCGTTGTTCATCAATCGCGAGCTGAGTTGGCTCGAGTTCAACGCGCGCGTGCTCTGCGAGGCATTCGAGGCGCGCAATCCGTTGCTCGAACGGCTCAAGTTCCTCGCGATCTTCAGTACAAACCTCGATGAGTTCTACATGGT
>JBOHTO010000131.1:0-1950 GCA_050733695.1 Gemmatimonadaceae bacterium
CTCTTGCGGAGCGCGATCAGCTTGCGGTGCCAGTCGAGCAGCTCGGCGTGGACCCCCTCGTTCGTTTCGGCCCAGTCCAGCTTCGAGCGTAGGAAGGTGGCCGCGTCCTGGGGGTCGGGAACGTCGCTCGGATCCCAACCGAAGGCGCGGAACACGCTGCGCCGGCCCTCGCTCACCGCCCGTCCAAGGTCCTCGTCCTCGTGGTCGGTGAAGTACTGAAACGGCGTGGCGGCGCCCCACTCCTCGCCCATGAAGAGCAACGGGACGAACGGCGAGGTCAGCACCAGCGCGGCCCCGATCTCGAGTCGCCCCGTGCTCATGAGGTGAGTGCTGCGTTCGCCGCGCGCCCGGTTGCCGACCTGGTCGTGGTTCTGCAGGAAACCGAGGAAGCGGGTTCCGGGAAGCCCGGTAGGAGCGCGCCCGTGCGCGCGCCCGCGGTAGGTGGAGTAGCGCCCGCCGTAGACGTACACGTCGGTGACTGCAGTCGCGAGGTCGTCGAGCGAGCCGAAGTCGGCGTAGTAGCCCGCGCGCTCGCCGGTCAGGACCGCGTGCAGCGCGTGGTGGAAATCGTCGCTCCAGCTCGCGTCCATCCCGTAGCCGCCCGCCTCGGTCGATCTCACCAGGCGGGGATCGTTGAGGTCGGACTCCGCGACGACGTACTTGGGACGCCCGACCTCGGCCTCGAGAGCGCGCACCGCGCCGGTCAGCTCCTCTAGGAAGTGCGTCGCGGAGAGGTCGAGGATCGCGTGCACCGCATCGATCCGGAGGCCGTCGATGCGGTAGTCGCGCAGCCACATCAGCGCGCTCTCCACGAAGAACCGGCGCACCTCGGTGCTGCCCGCCCCGTCGAAGTTGACCGCGTCGCCCCACGGCGTCGCGTACTTGCCGGTGAAGTAGGGGCCGAACCGCCCCAGGTAGTTTCCGGCCGGCCCGAGGTGGTTGTGAACGACGTCGAGGATCACGGCCAGCCCGGCCGCGTGGGCGGCATCGACGAACGTCTTGAGGCCCTCCGGCCCCCCGTAGGCGTGATGGGGCGCGAAGAGGTCCACCCCGTCGTAGCCCCAGCCGCGCGCGCCCGGGAACTCGGCCACCGGCATCAGCTCGACGGCCGTGATCCCGAGACTCAACAGGTAGTCGAGACGGCCGGCCGCGGCCCCGAAGGTCCCCTCCGGCGTGAATGTGCCGACGTGCAACTCGTACACGATCACCGAGGCGAGCGGCGGTGGCCTGAAGAACTGGTCGGTCCACACGAACGCGTCGTGATCTACCACGCGCGAGAGTCCGTGCACGCCGTTCGGTTGCCACTGGGAACGGGGATCGGGCAGGGTCTCGCCACCGTCCAATGCGAATCCGTAGTCGTCCCCGGCGAGGACCTCCGCCCCGACCGCATGCCATCCGAGGTCGAGGCGCTCCATCTTGTGGCGCGACCCACCCAGGACTAGCTCGACCTTTGACGCGGACGGCGCCCACACCGTGAAGCGCATCACGACCTCACCAGCAGCGCGACCGGGAAGTCTCTCAGCAGGTCGGCGAGCGCCACGGGCCCTCCCTCTCGGCCACGGTCGTCGAGGACGTTGGACCAGCGGCCGGACGGGATGGGGAGAGTGGTGCCGACCCAATCGCCGCCGAGTTTCAGCACGAGGCGCGGCGCAATCGTGAGGACCTCGTCGTTGCGCATGAAGGCGACGACGTGATCAGAGGCAGGTCCGCGCGCGTAGATGGGTTCGTAAGTCGAGTCCGTCCCGAACGCGTCGGGCCGTTCGCGTCTCACTTGCAGGGCGTGCGCCACGACCCACAGCTTGGGTGCGCCGGATTCGGCGCGCGCCAGCACCTCGGCGGGTCGCGCGCCTCGGATCTCGTCCAAGAGCTTGGCGCGCGCGTCGAAGTCCACCGCTCTGCGGTTGTCGGGGTCTACCAGGCTCAGGTCCCACAGCTCGCAACCCTGATAGA
>JBOHTO010000132.1:0-3775 GCA_050733695.1 Gemmatimonadaceae bacterium
GCGCTGGCCGCGGCGCTGCCCAGGATCGCTCGAGCGGTCGTCGCGTACGGAGAGGCTGCCGGGATCATTGAACACGACCTCGCCGATACGGTCCGGGTCGAGAGGGTGGCGGGGTCGTTCGATGACGTCATCGGTAGAGCCACACGACTCGCACAGCCGGGCGATGCACTCCTGCTCTCCCCCGCGTGCTCCAGTTACGACATGTTCCAGAACTATGAGGAGCGTGGCAACGCGTTCCGACATCTGCGCGACAGTCGTGCGCTGAGCGCGAAGGGAGGCGCGGCGGCCCGATGATGGACGCCGAACATCCGCGCCCGTCCGCGGGGCGCCATCGCTGGCGTGCGGGCCCGGAAGCGCGCGCTCTCATCCTCGTCACAGCGGTCCTCATCGCCTTCGGGCTGGCGACGCTGTACAGCGCCAGTGCCATGCTGGCCGTGGAAGAAGGCCGGGGAAGCGCGTTCTTCCTCGTGCGGCAGGCGGGTGGCGCGCTCTTCGGAGTTGTTGCCTTCGCGGTCGTTGCCCGGATCGACGCCGAGCGCTGGCGGCGTTGGGCCTGGCCGCTCATGGGCATTGTGCTCGTGCTGATGCTTCTGGTCATACTGCCTTTCACGGAATCGATCGCGCCCCGCATCCACGGCTCGCGCCGCTTCGTATTCGGAAGCTCGCTGCAGCCCTCGGAGATTGCGAAGCTCGCGATCGTCATCTGGACGTCGATGCTCGTCGTCAGAAAGGGCGAGACCCTGCGCCGGCTCACAAAGGGACTGCTTCCCTTTCTCGTCGTTGCTGCCACGCTGTCGCTCCTGGCGCTTCTCGAGCCGGACCTGTCGGCCGCCCTGATGTTCGCGCTCATCATGGGTATCGTCCTCTTTGCTGGTGGCGCGCGCATAGGTCACTTCGTGGTGCTGGGTGCGCTCGCCGTACCCGTCCTCTGGCAGCAGCTCGAGCGTCTGCAGTACGCGCTTCTCAGAATGACTTCGTTCATCGATCCCGGCGCAGCCCCGCGCGAGGTCAGCTATCAGCTCCAGCAGTCGCTCATCGCGGTCGGATCGGGTGGTCTGCTCGGCGTCGGATTCGGCGAAGGGCGACAGCAGAACGGATTCCTGCCGCTGCCATACAACGACTTCATCGCGAGCAACATCGGCGAGGAGTGGGGCTTCATCGGCCTATCCGGTGTCATGCTCGCCTTTGCCCTGTACGGCTATCTGGGCTTCAGGATAGCCCGGAACGCGCGCTCTCCGTTCCAGGAGCTGACGGCGGTCGGGCTCACCGTGACGACCATCATCACGGCTTATCTGCACGTCGGGGTCGTGATCGGGTTGCTGCCAACCACCGGCCTCACGCTTCCCTTCATCTCCTACGGCCGGTCGAACCTCGTGCTGTCACTCGTCATGACAGGCATTCTCGTGAACATCGGGAGCTCGCGCGAGCGCGTCGGCGCTGAAGGCCCGACTGATCCGACGGGCACCGGACAGCGGTGAGAGTCATCGTCGCCGGTGGAGGCACCGGCGGTCATCTCTACCCCGGACTCGCAATCGCGCGCGCTCTCGTGGCGCGCGATCCGGCAGTCGAGCCGTTCTTCGTTGGCGCACGTCGGGGGATCGAGCGCGATGTACTCCCGGCGAGTGGCTTCCCGTTTGCCCTGCTCGATCTCCACCCGCTGTACCGTGCGCGGCCGTGGGAGAACTGGCGTACGCTAAGGGGAGCGGCCGGAGCGTGGCGCCGGATGTCCGCGATCGGCCGCGCGGGGTCGCCTCCGGCCCTGGTGATCGGCACCGGTGGCTACGCAGCCGGTGTGGCGCTGGCGTATGCCTCGGCGCATCGCATTCCGCTGGTGCTGCAGGAGCAGAACAGCTTTCCCGGGCTCACCGTCCGCTTCTTCTCGCGCTTCGCGCGACAGATATTCCTCGGCTTTCCCGAAGCTGAGACTCTGCTCAGCGCGGGACCGGCGGCGGAGATCGTCCATAGCGGCAATCCCATCGAGCCACCTGACCGAGGCCGCTCGCGCGCCGCCGCGCGCCTGCAGTGGGGTTTTGACGTCGACGCAGATTCGCGCGTTCTGCTGGTCTTCGGGGGAAGCCAGGGAGCGCGTGTCCTGAACGAGGTGGTGCGTGGCTGGATCGAGAAGGGATTGCCTCCGCGACTCAGAATCATCTGGGCGACGGGCCGCAGCGAGTTCAAGCGCTTCGCTGCGCTGGAGAGCGATCGGGTGCGCGTTCGCCCCTACCTCTCACCCATTGCCGATGCGTACGCGGCCGCCGACCTCGCCATGACGCGCGCCGGGGCGATGACGACCGCCGAGCTCTGTGCCTGGGGCATTGCGGCCATTCTCGTGCCGCTTCCGACCGCCGCGGCCGATCATCAGACAGCAAACGCGGTCGCCCTGGAGCGCGCCGGAGCGGCCATTCACCTGCCGCAACGCGGTCTCGACGCAGTGGAACTCGAGTCCCGCGTGCGCGTCCTTGTCGAAGCGCCAGCCGCGCTCGAACGTCTCGCGGCTGGCGCACTGGCTCGGGGCCGTCCGGACGCAGCCGAAAACATCGCCCGTCGCATACTCATGCTTGCCCGTCAGTTGCCTCGCCCCGCCACATCCTGAATACAGGGCTCGCAGCTCTCAACTGCCAGGAGTCTCGTCCTGGTCGTCGTCGTCATCGAACGCGTCCCTGAGAGCATCCGCGGCCTGGTCCTGCGCATCCCTGGCCTCCTCGAGGACCGCGCCCATGCCAAAGAACTCGTGCGTAACGCCTTCGTAGGTGTTCTGTTCCACCTCGACGCCTGCCTCCCGCAGCGCATCGGCCATGAGCTCCCCATCCGAGCGCAGCGGATCGATCTCGGCGTTGATGATCGTCACCTTCGGGAGGGCGCGCAGGTCGGCCGCGATCAGATTCACGCGCGGATCCTGCCGGTCGGCTGGTGAGCGCAGGTAGTTCTCGAAGAACCAGCTCATCATCGCGCGATTCAGCGGCTTCGCGTTCGCGTACGTCTGGTACGACTCCGTCGTGGTGTCCGTGCCTGCGATCGGGTAGATCGAGACTATCGCCGCCGGCGCCTGGAGTCCCTCGCCGCGCGCGGCAATGGCGGTAGCAAGCGCCAGTCCGCCACCAGCGCTCTCGCCCACGAGCGCAACCCGGGCGGGATCTCCGCCGATGCTCGCGGCATTCTCCAGCGTCCAGCGATACGCAGCCAGGGCGTCGTCGTGCGCGGCCGGGAACCTGTTCTCCGGTCCCTGCCGATAATCCACGGAAACCACCACTGCCTGCGCCTTCTCGCTCAGGGCGCGCGCGCTCGCGTCGTAGACCTCTGGGTTCGCGATCACCCATCCGCCGCCGTGATAGTAGACCACGACCGGAAGTGCGCCACTGGCTCCCTCCGGCTTGTAGACCGTGACCGGAATGGTGGCAGTGCCGCTGCTGATCGTGCGCTCGCTCGTCGTGACCGCCGGCTTCGGCGCCGAGTCACCTTCGGCCGCAAGGAGGGCCTTGACGGCGTCCGTGGGAGTCGGCTGCTCTCGCGCCTGCGCCGGTGTGAGTGTCGCAATTGGCTCACCGCCGAGCGACGCAAGTTGATCCAGTACCTGCTGCATCCGGTCGTCCGGCTGCGAAGGCTCCTCGGTCGCAACTGCCCCGGTCGTGTCTTCGCCTTCCATCGCGGATTGATCTTCCTGGCCGGCACAGGCCAGTGCAACCGCCGCCGAGAACATGCAGGCCGACCTGAGAATCATTCTGTACGACACCATACGCCCTCCACTTTGAAAGGTGGTCGGGGTCAGGTCTTGTTT
>JBOHTO010000133.1:0-4903 GCA_050733695.1 Gemmatimonadaceae bacterium
GCGATGGGACCGCTATCGCCGCACACCACGCCGCTCATCCCCGGCACTCTCGGAGTGATGCTCCGCGAGGGCGGGGTGGCCGGCGGTGAGGCGTTCCCCTTCGTCACGCCGTTCGGTCTGGTCGGACTCCCCTGGTGGGTGCTCGCGATCGTCCTCGGGCGCGAGCTCTTCATGACGATCTCGCGTCAGATCGCCGCCCGGCGCGGCGTAGTCATCGGCGCGATGGACCTCGCCAAGTGGAAGACTGGTTTTCAGTGGACCTGGGTCGGATCGACCTTCTTCTGGTTCTTCGCGGCCACGCTCGCGTCGGATGAACGGTGGCGCGGCGCAGCGTGGACTTCCTTCGCGTGGTTCAATGCCTTCGTCGGTCTCACGACGATGACGGTAGCAGTTCTCCTGACTCTGTACACGCTCTGGCTCTACGTACGCCGCTATGGTTCGCTCCTTGTGGGTGGCGCCGTGACCGGGCGCGCGAAATAGGGCCACTCATCTGCGCGTCGAACTGGTCACCGTGGGCAGCGAGCTGCTGCTCGGCTTCACCGTTGACACCAACGCGGCCTTCATCGCGCGCGAGCTGGCCGATAGCGGAGTGGAGATCAGCCGGCGCGCGACGGTGGGAGACGATGCGAATGACATCGCTGCCGCCGTGCGCCAGGCGCTCGAGCGCTCCGATGGCGTGATAACAACCGGTGGTCTCGGACCCACCGCAGATGACCTCACCAAGCCTGCCGTCGCGCGTGCTCTCGGCCGTGAGATGATTCTCGATGAGGCGATACTCGCGGATCTGCACCGCTTCTGGCGTGCGCGCGGCCGGTACGGGGAGTTGCCCGAAGCCAACGCCCAGCAGGCCATGCTGCCGGCGGGCGCCGTCGCGCTCGTGAATCCGCACGGCACCGCACCCGGAGTCTGGCTCGAGGATGAGCACGGACGCTTTGTCGCGATGCTGCCGGGTGTTCCGCGCGAGATGCGCGAGATGCTGCGTTCCGGCGTGATCCCGCGACTTCTGGCGAAAGCGACCGGCACGGTCGTGCGTTCACGCACGATTCGCACTACTGGTATCGCCGAGTCGGAGATCCCGGCGCTGCTCGGAGATGCGACGGAGGTGGGGCCGCTATCGCTCGCATATCTGCCCGGCACCGATGGCGTCGACCTCCGACTCACAGCGCGCGGAGTGCCCGCGGACGAAGCGGAAGCTCTCCTTGGCGCGGCGGCCGCGCGGCTCCGCGAACGACTCGCCCACAGGTGCTACGGGGAGGACACGGCTGATCTTGCCGCTGTTGTACTGGCGCTCGCCCGCGCGCGCGGCCTTCGTATCGGCGTGGCCGAGAGCTGCACCGGCGGCATGCTCGGCGCGCGGCTGACTGCGATTCCCGGCGCGAGCGATACCTTCGCCGGCGGCGTGATCGCGTATGATGACGCGATCAAGACGGCGCTGCTCGGCGTTGACCCCGGTGCGCTGCAGGACGACGGCGCTGTCAGCGAGCGTGTCGTGGTGCAGATGGCTGCCGGCGTTCGCGCCCGCCTCGGCGTCGGCATCGGGATCGCAGTCACGGGAGTGGCGGGACCGGCGGGCGGTACGGACGAGAAGCCGGTCGGTACCGTGTGGGTGGGGGTCGATACCGGCGACGGAACGCGGGCCCGCCTCGCGCGCTTTGGCGGCAACCGGGAGGAAATTCGACAGCGGTCTGTCCAGATGGCGCTGGAGATGGTGAGGCGCGGGCTGGACGCGTGATGCAGCAGGGCACGCCCGTTGCACGCGGACCATACCGGACGACAACTTTCATGGCTCGGCAGCGGGAATCATCCTGCACGACACCAGCCACGCGCTCACGCCGTACATTGCATGAGCGGCGCATGAGCGGCGCATGAGCGGCGCATGAGCAGCCGGAACGAGCGATCCACAATCGAGAAACGCGATGAGACAGCCACGCGATCTGCCCGAAGATACTCCAATGAAGAAGCCCGGCGCTCCGGGCACCGAGGATCAATTTGCCCGCGGCGCGTCCACGACGAACGCGGATCGGCCGGCGGGCGATGTGGAGCAGGCGGACGGCTCCGCGGCGGAGCCCGATGAAATAGTGCAGCCCGACGACGACACGATGCTGCAAGACGGCGACGGCGACAGCGCGACGCGCGAGCTCGAGGAGCAGAAGGAGCGCTATCTGCGGCTGGCCGCGGAGTACGACAACTTCCGCCGGCGAAGCACGAAGGAGCGGCTGGAGGCAGGCACTCGCGCGCAGGCCAATCTGCTGCAGGATCTGCTCGAGGCACTCGACGATCTCGCACGTTTCGCGCACGTCGATCCGGCCACCGTGGACGCGGCGACGGTTGTCGAGGGAGCAGGGATGGTCGAGCGCAAGATGCTCAAGGCGCTCGACGCCGCAGGCCTCGAGATACTGAGCCCGGTCGACGAGCCATTCGATCCCGCCCGGCATGAGGCCGTCGCAACCGAGCGCGCCCTCTCCTCGGAGGACGACGGGCTCGTCGCGCTCGTGTACCAGCCCGGCTATCTGTTCAATGGCCAGTTGCTGCGCCCGGCGCGCGTGGTCGTGAAGCAGTGGAACGGATAGCGGACGCCGACCGCCATGGCGCAGACGAAGGACTACTACGCGGTCCTCGGTGTATCGGCATCCGCGACGCAGGACGAGGTGAAGAAGCAGTACCGCAAGCTCGCGAAGAAGTACCACCCGGACGCGAACGCCAGCGACCCGAAGGCGGCTGATCGCTTCAAGGAGATCTCGGAAGCGTATCAGGTCCTGGGCGACGTCGAGAAGCGGAAGCAGTACGACCTGATGCGGCAGCTTGGTGCCTTCGGGGGCTTCGGTACCGGCCGCGGTTCGGCGCGCGGCACTGCCGGTGGTGCGCCTCGGGGAGGAGGGGGAGGGACGGGCGCAGGCTTCCGCTTCGAGGAGTTCGACATCGGCGGGCTCGGAGGGCTGGGAGACCTGTTCAGCAGCATGTTCGGCGGGGGCGCTGGCCGGGCCGGGGCCCGCGGACGCACCGGTCCTGCACGCGGGCAGGACGTCGAAACAACGCTGGAGATTCCATTCAGAACGGCCGCGCTCGGCGGGAGGGTGCCGGTCGAGCTCGAGGTGAATGAAGAGTGTCCGACGTGTCACGGGAACGGTGCGGCACCGGGCGCGCAGCTACGCACGTGTCCGGAGTGCCAGGGGCGCGGCGTGATCTCGTTCGGGCAGGGCGGCTTCGCGGTCAACCGTCCGTGTCCCGTTTGCCTCGGGCGCGGTCAGGTGCCGAGCGAGCGCTGCCCGACGTGCGGCGGCGCGGGCGAGATCCGCGCACGAAAGAAGGTGGTGATCAATGTACCCGCGGGCGTCGATGCTGGCACGCGCACGCGGCTGCGCGGCCAGGGAGGAAAGGGCGACGGCGGGGGACCGCCCGGTGATCTCATCATCACCTTCCAGGTGAAGCCGGATCGCTTCTTCAGGCGCGATGGGCTGGACGTGGTCGCGCCCGTCCCGATCAACATCGCGCAGGCAACGCTGGGAACGAAGATCAGCGTCCGCTCACTCGAGGGAACGAAGATCGCCTTGAAGATTCCCGCCGGCACTCCTGCTGGGAAGCGCTTTCGCGTGCGCGGGCAGGGAATCCAGCGGGACGGGAAGAAAGGCGACCTGATCGTCGAGATCGCGATTACCGTTCCCGATCACCTGACCGAGGAGCAGGAGCGCATGATGAAGGAGTTCGCGGAGGCGGGCGGAATGCGGTACTGAACGATGTCCGTCGCCGCCGTTCCGCATTGAGTGTCAGGATGGTGGTTCAAAGTATTACTGCAAGCGCTGTTAGCACTTTCCGGCACTGCGTCGGCGGGCTTGCGGGAACGCAAACAGTTTGCTAGACTGGACCCACCGTTCCCGACACTCATGCCGCGTCACGAATGCGGCGGTCCAGCCACCCACGAACCCCCACTCGCATGCGACTCAGAGTCATGGCGCTTCTCGCTGGTATCACACTCGTCGCTGCCTGCGACGAGGACGAGCCCGGTCCGACCATCCCGGATTTCGACCTGGCGTTCACCGTGTCGCCGACCTCCATAACGGTGAACCAGGATGAATGCGCGGCGATCGATGCCAGTCTCACGGCCGGTGGCACCGAGGTGCCCAACGCCAGGATCGATTTCGCAAGCGCCAACGACGATATCGCGGTGTTCGAGGGCGATGAGGACGACATAACCGCTGGCGTCATCTGCGGCGTCGACGGCGGTTCCACAACGTTCACTGTCACGACGAGCAGCTCCGGCGAGGACTTCTCGGAGACGGTGGACGTGATCGTGATCGACGACGCTCTCGTCAGTGTCGAGATCCGACCGGCTTCCGCAACTCTCTTCCTGGACGCTACGCTCGCTCTCGAGGCCGATGCTGTAACCGCCGAGGGCGACACGATCTTCCGGCGGTCAAACGATCCGGACATTGACGACATCACGATCCGCCCGCTCACATTTACGAGTTCGGACGCCGCAGTGGCGAAAGTGAGCTCCGGCGGCGTGGTCACCCCGGTAAAGAGCGGAACGGTACTGATCATCGCGTCCCGCGAGGGCAAGGCCGATACAACGACGGTGACAGTCACGCCGCGTCCCGTGGAAACGGTCACGGTCGCACCGAACCCCGCGGCCGTCTTCGTGGGCGACACCGTGCATCTCGAGGTCACCCTCAAGGCCGCGAACGGAAAGGTGCTGACCGGCCGGGACATTGTATTCACGAGCAGCAACGTGCTGCTTGCGACAGTCAATGAGGATGGCGTCGTAACTGGTGTTGCGCCCGGACAGGTGACGATAACCGCCACGTCGGAGGGCAAGTCCGGTAGCGCGGAAGTTGTCGTTACGGTGGACTCGACCCCGTAGCGATTCACGCCGAACCCAACGAAGCGGGGCGGGCCGGGATCGAAT
>JBOHTO010000134.1:0-1525 GCA_050733695.1 Gemmatimonadaceae bacterium
GGCGACCCTGATCGAGGCCATCTACGGCATACCCGCTCCCGCGACCCCGCGCGACGACCTCGTCTCAGTGTTCCTGACCGGCCTCGATGGGCTCAACCAACCGCCCGACGTCACTCCGAGCGAGCAACTGCGGCTCAACATGTCGATCCCGCCGTGTGAGGCCGGCTCGTGTGCGAGCCACTCCCGCCTCGGTGTGATCGGCGGGGACACGGCCGGCTTCCCCAACGGGAGGCGCCTGACCGACGACGTGGTGGACATCGCGCTTCAGGTCGTCGAGGGCGAGCTGGTCGGCAATCCGAACGACCTGGGCGACGCAGTGGACAAGAACGACGTGGACTTCCGTGGGACGTTCCCGTACGTGGCTCTGCCCAAGTCCGGTTCCGACACGATGCCGCACGGAGCGGTCTGACGGTTTAGTGGTGGGGGCCGGGTGACCGGCCCCCTTCCCTCCGAACGGTTCGAGGAGATGATCGGTGAGCAAACTCAGATGGGGCATCGCCGCGGCGCTGGCCGTCGGCCTGTTCGCGTTCGGTGCCCTGGGACCGCTACGGTCGGGTGACTCGGTCGCCGAGCCACGTATCGCGGCCGGTGACATCGCCGCGCCGCTGATCGGTGGGAAGGACCTCGACCGGGCGATCCAGATGCTCCAGCGGCGCGTGCGCGCGGAACCCGACGACGCGCGCTCGCTGGCCCTGTTGGGACTGGCCTACGTCAACCGCGCGCGCATCTCGTTCGACCCGAGCTATTACCCAAAGGCCGCATCGGTGCTTCGTCGCGCCCTCGGCATCGAGGCGCGGAGCTTCGAGGCGACGCTCGGCATGGGCACTCTGGCACTCGCACGTCACGACTTCGCCGAAGGACTCCGGTGGGGCCGCGTGGCGAAGAGGATCAACCCATACAGCGCCGAGGCGCGTGGAGTGATAGGCGATGCGCTGGTCGAGCTCGGTCGCTACAGGGCGGCCGTTCGTGCGCTTCAGGAGATGGTCGATCTACGCCCCGCGTTGGCCTCTTTCGCACGCGTGAGCTACGCGCGGGAGTTGCTCGGAGACGGGAGCGGTGCTGTTGCAGCCATGCGCAGGGCGCTGCAGTCCGCGGGAGCCCCGCCGGACGCCTCGTGGGCGAGCCATCAGCTGGGCGAGTTGCATTTCAACGCCGGGCGCTTGGTCGCCGCGCGGCGCGCCTACCGACGCGGCCTGTTCCTCGATCCAGAGTCGGTTCCGGTGCGCGCCGGTCTGGCCCGCGTCGCTGCGGCCCGACACCGCTACGGCCATGCGATCGACCTGCTGAGGAAGGTGACCGCACGCGTACCTTCCGCCGAGTACGTGATCTTGCTCGGCGAGGTCTACGAGGCCGCCGGTAGACCCTCGGCGGCCACCCGCCAGTATCGGCTCCTGGAGGGCATCGAGAGGCTTCTCGAGTCGGGCGGCGTGAACGTCGACCTCGAACAGGCCCTCTTCGATGCCGATCACGGCCGGGCGCGTGCCGCGCTCGGGGCCGCCCGCGCGGAGTGGCGGCGGCGCAAGAG
>JBOHTO010000135.1:0-85243 GCA_050733695.1 Gemmatimonadaceae bacterium
CTAAGTTCGACCACGCGGCCGTATCGTGCGTCCCGTGGCCGGAGGGCACCAGCCGCCAAGAACGGCGCGACTGCTCCAGATCGAATGTCACGAGCGTTCGCGTCCCAGCCGACCCGCTTCTGCGGACATGTACGACGCGCCGCAGACCCGACAAGTGGCGCGCGTGGGCACGGCTGCACCCGCCGCGAGCTTGACGCCACATTCACACATCCAGCCGGCGATGCGACCGGGATTGCCGATCACCAGCGCGTAGTCCGGTACGTCCCGCGTCACCACCGCACCGGCGCCGATGAAAGCGTAGGCGCCGATGGTATGGCCGCACACGATGGTCGAGTTCGCGCCGAGGCTCGCGCCGCGCTTGACCAGCGTCGGGCGGTACTCGTCGCGCCGGGGTACGTGGCTGCGCGGATTGATCACGTTGGTGAACACCATCGACGGCCCGCAGAACACATCGTCCTCGAGCTCGACTCCCTCGTAGATGGAGACGTTGTTCTGAACCTTCACGTTGTTTCCCAGCCGCGTGCCGCCCATCACGACGACGTTCTGCCCGAGCGTGCACCCCGCGCCGATCACCGCGCCGGACATGACATGGCAGAAGTGCCAGACCTTCGTGCCAGCACCGATCGCGGCTCCCTCGTCGACCCAGGATGACTCGTGCACGAACGGAGCGCTCACGCGGGAACTCCGGCTCTGAGCAGCGCGTGCCAGTCCTGAAGTGCGCGGACCGACGGCGGCCGTGACCGCAGGGAGAGCACGGCATCGCTGGCCGCGCTGGCCGCGGACAGCGTCGTCGTGTACGGCACATGCTGCCGGATGGCGGCCTGCCGGATCGTGTAGTCATCGCGCTGCGCGTGCTTGCCGAGGGGAGTGTTGATGAGTAGTTGCACCTCGCCGTTCACGATCAGATCGATGGCATGCGGCCGTCCCTCGTGCACCTTGAACACGCGCGCCGCGGGGATCCCGCGCGCGCGGAGATAGCGGGCAGTCCCGTCCGTGGCGAGCAGTTCGAAACCGAGTTCATGAAAGCGCCGCGCGATCGGGGTGACGGTCGGCTTGTCGGCGTCGTTGACCGTGACCATGATCGACCCGGAGAGCGGGAGTCCGTTGTCGGCCGCGAGCTGGGACTTGGCGAAGGCGCTGCCGAAGGAGTCCGAGATCCCCATCACCTCGCCGGTGGAGCGCATCTCCGGTCCGAGCACGGGGTCGGCCTCCCGGAACTTGCTGAACGGAAAAACGGCTTCCTTCACCGCGACGTAGGGCGGTACGATCTCATCGACGAAACCGATCGCGGCCAGCGTCTCGCCGGCCATGACGCGCGCGGCGATGGACGCCAGCGGAACGCCGATCGTCTTGGAAACGAAGGGGACGGTGCGGCTGGCACGCGGGTTCACCTCCAGCACGAACACCGTTCCGCCCTTCACGGCGAACTGCACGTTCATGAGTCCCACGACGCCGAGCGCATGACAGAGGGCGATCGTGTGCGCCCGCATTGTCGCGAGATCCTCCTCTCCTATGAGATACGGAGGGAGCACGCAGGCGGAGTCGCCGGAGTGGATGCCGGCATCCTCGATGTGCTGCATCACTCCGCCGATGACCACCAGCGAGCCGTCGCTGACGGCGTCGACATCGGCCTCGAAGGCATCCTCGAGGAACCTGTCGATCAGGACCGGCTTCTCCTCGGAGACACGGACCGCGTGTTCGAAGTACCCATGCAGCGACGTCTCGTCGTAGACGATCTGCATGGCGCGTCCGCCGAGCACGTAGGAAGGGCGCAGGAGAACGGGATACCCGACGCGCTCGGCGACTGCCGCGGCCTCGGCGATGCTGCGCGCGATGCCATTCGGTGGCTGTTCGATGCCGAGCGAGCGGGCGATCGCATCGAAGCGCTCGCGGTCCTCGGCTACATCGATGGCTTCGGGAGATGTACCCAGGATCGCGACGCCTGCCGCCTCGAGTCCACGCGCCAGGCCGAGCGGAGTCTGGCCGCCAAGCTGGACGATCACGCCGTGCGGACGCTCGCGATCGACGATCTCGAGCACGTCCTCCAGCGTGAGGGGTTCGAAGTAGAGCTTGTCGGAGACGTCGAAATCCGTGGACACCGTCTCGGGATTCGAGTTGATCATTATGGTTTCGAAGCCGCTGTCACGGAGCGCCAGCGCGGCCCGAACGCAGCAGTAATCGAACTCGACGCCCTGGCCTATCCGGTTCGGACCACTTCCAAGTATCACGATCGAACGGGCTCCCGACCGGGGCGCCTCGCTCTCCTCGTCGTAGCTGCTGTAGAGGTACGGCGTTGCCGACGGAAACTCGCCGGCGCAGGTATCGACCATCTTGTACGCGGGTCGAACACCCAGCTCCCAACGGCGCGCACGCACCGCCGCCTCGGTCTCGCCGCGCAGTGCGGCGAGCTGCCTGTCCGAGAATCCCATCCGCTTCATCGTTCGCAGCTCGTCCACATTCGCTGCCGGCGCGGACATGTACTCGCGCTCCGCGGTCACGAGCTCGCGCATCTGTTCCAGAAACCACGGGTCGATTCCCGTCAGCTCCGCGATGCCGGCGACGGACATGCCGGCCATGAGTCCGCGCTTGATCTGGAAGATCCGCTCGGGAGTGGGCTGCCTGAGTGCACCCTTGAGGGCTTCGAGCGAGTCGTCGGCGAGTCGGTCGTCCATTGTGCGGACACCCACGGTCCAGCCCGGGCGGCCCGTCTCCAGTGCCCTGATCCCCTTCTGGAAGGCCTCCTTGAACGTCCGCCCGATCGCCATCGACTCACCCACCGACTTCATCTGGGTCGTGAGATACGGATTCGCATTGGGAAACTTCTCGAAGGCAAAGCGCGGACACTTCACGACGACGTAATCGAGCACCGGTTCGAAGGAGGCAGGGGTCGTCTTCGTGATGTCGTTGGGGATCTCATCCAGACGATAACCCACGGCGAGCTTGGCCCCGATCCGGGCGATGGGGAAGCCCGTTGCCTTGGACGCGAGTGCGGACGAACGCGAGACGCGCGGGTTCATCTCGATCACCAGCATCTCGCCGTCGCGTGGATTCAGTGCGAACTGGATGTTGCAGCCGCCGGCCTCGACCCCCACCTCGCGTATCACCACGCATGCCGCGTCGCGCATGGTCTGGTACTCGCGATCGGTGAGCGTCATCGCCGGAGCAACCGTCAGCGAGTCACCCGTGTGCACGCCCATCGCGTCGATGTTCTCGATCGAGCACACGATGACGACGTTGTCGTCCGCGTCCCGCATGACCTCAAGCTCGAACTCCTTCCAGCCGATCACGCTCCGTTCGATGAGCACCTGCCCGACAGGGGAATCGGAGATGCCGCGGCGAACGATCCCCTCGAACTCGCCGCGGTTGTACGCGATTCCACCCCCTGTTCCGCCCAGCGTGTACGACGGACGCACGATGGCCGGGAATCCGGTCACATCCAGCAGCGCCACCGCTTCGTCCCACGAACGCGCGATCCCGCCCTCTGGCACAGCGAGCCCTATGCGCCGCATCGCGTCGGCAAAGAGGGCGCGGTCCTCCGCCACGGCGATGGCGCGCGCCTTGGCGCCGATCAGTTCCACACCGTAACGCTCGAGCGCGCCACTCTCCGAAAGAGCCATGGCGACGTTCAGCGCCGTCTGCCCGCCCATCGTCGGGAGCAGGGCGTCGGGGCGCTCCTTCTCGATGATCAGCTCGACGAACTCGGGCGTCACGGGCTCCACGTACGTCCGGTCCGCGATCTCGGGGTCCGTCATGATCGTGGCCGGATTGGAGTTGACGAGGATGACCTCGTATCCCTCCTCGCGCAGCGCCTTGACGGCCTGGGTGCCCGAGTAGTCGAACTCCGCAGCCTGACCTATGACGATCGGCCCGGAACCGATCAGCAGGATGCGCTGTATGTCAGTGCGTCGCGGCATGGATCAGGTCGTCGATGATATCATCCGTATCGTGAGAAGGCGACCAGCCGGTGGTGCGTCGCAGTCTGGCGGAGTCGCCGACAAGGGCCGGCACGTCCACCGCGCGCACGAGCGAATCATCGGCCACGATCCTCGCATCTACGCCGGTGCGCCGCAATACCGCGGCAGCGAGGGCGCCAACTGCCTGTCCGACCCCGCTGGACACATTGTACACTGCGCCGGCCTCGCCGCGCTCGGCAAGCAGAAGATATGCGCGCGCGACATCCGCGACATGAAGATAATCGCGGACGGGGTTCACATTGCCTATCGCGAGGCGCGGCGACTCGACGCTACGCGACGTGACGCCACGCAGTTCCAGGGCGCGGCGCACGAGGGAGGGAAAGAGAAAGCCGGGCGACTGGCCGGGCCCGCTGTGCCCGAAGCTGCGCGTGCACACGACACGGACGCCGTTCGAGCGAAATGCCTGCAGCGCCATGACCTCCTGCGCGGACTTGCTCGCACCATACACAGTCAGCGGTCTCTGGGCGGCGTCCTCGGCGAGCGGAAGGTCACTTGCATCGTGCCGGCCGTACTGCTCCGAGCTCCCGACGATGAGCACGACCGGGTCGACTGTTCCGGCCGCTCGCCGGACGACGACCGAGTGGAGCAGTCGCGCGGTTCCGGATACGTTCACGTCGCAGCTCTGCCCGGGGTCGCCGCCTGCGGCCGGGACGAAGCTCACGCCCGCCAGATGAAATACCGCATCCGGCCGACTGGTGTCGAGCATGCGGCCGATGTCGTGCGGATCGCGCATGTCGCCCTCGACCCAGCGAATCGCGCGCGCGTCCCCTGTTGCGGCGCCGGCTGCCGTGCCGGCCGCGGCGATCTCGCCGAAGCGGGAGGCAGCCGGGTGCGGGGCCGCCGTGTTGGTTGACCCGGTCACGTCCCAGCCCTGTTCGATGAGCAGCGCCGTGAGCCAGCGACCGACGAACCCGGCAGCGCCGGTCACGAGCGCGCGCATCCTAGCGCCCGCGACTGAGGCGGTCGAGGTCTGCCCGGACCATCATGTCGACGAGCGCTTCGAAGTTCACGGTCGGCGTCCACGCCAGCTCGTCGCGCGCACGCGACGCGTCGGCGACGAGGAGGTCCACCTCGGCCGGACGGAAGAACCGCTCGTCGCGCACGACGTGGTCACGGTAATCGAGATCGACTGCCCTGAACGCCAGATCGCAGAACTCGCGGACGGAGCGTGTTTCGCCGGTGCCGATGACGTAATCCGCCGGCTCCTCGCGCTGGAGCATGCGCCACATTGCATCGACGTAGTCTCCGGCGAAGCCCCAGTCACGGCGGGCCTCGAGGTTTCCCAGGCGCAGCTCCTTCTGGAGTCCGAGTTTGATGCGCGCGGCCGCGTCGCTGATCTTCCGCGTCACGAACTCGAGGCCGCGCCGCGGGCTCTCGTGGTTGAACAGGATGCCGGAGGCGGCGTACAGTCCGAAGCTTTCCCGATAGTTGACCGTGATCCAGTGGCCGTAGAGCTTTGCGACGCCGTACGGGCTGCGCGGGTAGAACGGCGTCGTCTCCCGTTGCGGCGTCTCCACGACCTTGCCGAACATCTCGCTCGAGCTGGCCTGGTACAGCCGAGCCTGCGGGCCCGCCTTCTTCATCGCCTCGAGCACGCGGGTGACGCCGAGGGCCGTGAACTCGCCGGTGAGCACGGGCTGGGTGAACGACGTCTGCACGAAGCTCTGGGCGGCGAGATTGTAGATCTCATCGGGGCGCGCCGCCGCGATCGCGTCGACGAGCGAGTGCTGGTCGAGGAGATCGGCGGAGACGATCTCGATGTCGTGCATGAGGTGCGCGATCCGCTCGCATGCGAGCGTCGAGCTGCGCCGCACGACACCGACAACGCGGTATCCCTTGCCGAGCAGGAGTTCGGCGAGGTAGGAGCCATCCTGGCCCGTGATGCCGGTGATCAGCGCGGTTGGCATGGATCAGGGCCGATGGTCCGGCGCGCCGGCCGGGCCCGGCGCGTCAGGCGCTCTGCAGGCCGCGCGGGGCGCGCCGGATCTTGCCGGCGTGCAGGCAGCGGGTGCAGACCTTGACCTTCGTGATCGACCCATCGATGACGATGCGAGCCACCTGCAGGTTGGGTTTCCACACGCGGCGAGTCCTGTTGTTCGCGTGCGAAACGTTGTTGCCGAAGGTGACGCCCTTGTCGCACACGTGGCAGCGGTTACGGACCATTGTTCAGCTCTCGATGAGTTCGATGCGCGCCATCTCGGCGCCGTCGCCGGTGCGGTGGCGCGTCTTGAGAATGCGCGTGTATCCGCCCGCGCGCTTCGCGTAGCGCGGGCCGATCTCCTGGAAGAGCTTATCGGCCACAGCGCGCTGCTGCACGTGGCGTGTCGCCAGCCGGCGCGCGTGCAGCGTGCCCGACTTCGCCTTCGTTATGAGCTTCTCGACGAAGGGGCGAAGCTCCTTGGCCTTTGCCTCGGTCGTTTCTATCGAGCCGTGCTCGAGAAGAGACTGCGCGAGGTTGCGCATGAGCGCGAGCTTCTGCTCGCTCGTCCGGCGAAGCTGCCGGCCCGCTTTCCTGTGCCGCATTGCGCTCTACGCCTCCGCCTTTTCCGCATCTGCTTCGTCCTCTTCCGGCTCATCCGGCGCAGCCGCGGCGGCCTGGCGCGGCGGAGTGCCGCGATCGACGACGCGCACGCCGCCCTGGCCGCCATCTTCCTCGAAGCGCATCCCGAAGTTGAGGTCTTCGCGCTCGAGCAGGTCGGCGATCTCCTGGAGGGACTTCTTGCCGAAATTCTTCACATGGAGAATCTGGCTCTCCGTCTGCCGGACGAGATCGCCGATGGTTCGGATGCTCGAGTTCTTGAGGGAGTTGACCGATCGCACCGACAGCTCCAGGGAGTCGATCGGAGTGCGCAACAGCTCCGCGAGACGGAGACCGCCGCTGCCGCTCGGCTCGCCGCCGAGACCGAGCGAGGCAGGGGCAGATGAGTGCGAGCCGAAGCCGGCGAAATACTGGAAGTGCGTCTGCGCCAGAGCGGCCGCGTAGCTGACGGCTTCCTCCGGCGTCATCGTGCCGTTCGTCTCGACGGTCAGGGAGAGCCGGTCGTAGTCCGTCCGCTGTCCCACACGCGTCTCGGCGACGGAGAAGTTCACCCGACGAACGGGGTTGTATATCGAATCGATGCGAACGAGATCCACAGGCAATCCGCGCTCGAGCTGATGCTGATCGGCTTCCACGTAACCACGACCGTGGTTCACGTACAGCTCGACGTTGATCTCGCGGTCGTCCTGCAGCGTGAAGAGATGGTGCTCCGGATTCACGACGCGCACTCCATGCGGCACCCGGATGTGCGCGGCCGTGACGGGTCCGGCTTCCGACCTGGTGAGCGGCAGCACCACCGACTCCGCATCGTCATCGAGCGCCAGCGTGAGATTCTTGAGCTGGCCGATGATCTGGTGAACGTCCTCCACGACGCCGGCGATCGTCTGGTGTTCGTGCAGAACGCCGTCGATGCGGAAGCCCCATACGGCTCCGCCGCGAAGCGATGACAGGAGCATCCGTCGCATCGCGTTTCCGAGCGTATGGCCGAAGCCGCGCTCGAGCGGCTGCAGCCGGAACTCGGCGACGTTGGGGTGGTCCTCGCGCTTGGTTGCTTCAACGAGCGTCGGGCGAACGAGCCCGCGCAGATCGATTGTCTGTGGCATGATCGTATGGTTCCTCTCTCTGGTCTACCGGGCGGCGCCCCGGTAACGCCCCACCCCGCCCCTGACGCGCGGTGGGCCCGTATGGGAGTCAGGGTCCCGACCTTCTTCGCCCGGCCGCGCTCAACGCGCCGGGCATCGCTGCTGCCTTGCGGTCGCGGCTACCGGCTACTTGGAGTAGAGCTCGACCACGAGCTGCTCCTGGGCCGCGATCGGGATGTTCGGGCGCGTCGGGCGCTCGAGCATGCGACCGCTGAATGACTCGCGGTCGACCGCGATCCACGAGAGTGCCGCGCCGCGCGACGCCTGGTCCATTGCGACAGCTATGGACGCCTGCTCTCTCGACTTCTCGCGAATCTTCACTTCCTGTCCCGGCTGCACGAGGAAGCTCGGGATGTCCACCGTCCGGCCGTCGATCTCGATGTGGCGATGCCGCACGAGCTGTCTCGCCGCTTTTCTGCTGCCCGCGAACCCCATGCGGTAGATGACGTTGTCGAGCCGGCTCTCGAGAGCCGCGAGCAGGTTATGGCCCGTGATTCCCGGAATCGCGTTCACCTTCTCGAACGTGTTCCTGAACTGCCGTTCGCTGACGGCGTAGATGCGCTTGATCTTCTGCTTCTCGCGCAACTGCTTCGCGTATTCCGACGTCTTGCGACGCCGCGCGGTGCTCTGGCCGTGCTGGCCGGGGGCGTAGGGACGGCGCTCGACCGGGCACTTCTCGGTGAAGCACTTCGTCGCCTTGAGAAAGAGCTTTGTCCCCTCGCGCCGGCAGAGACGACAACTGGGTCCTGTATAGCGTCCCACGGCTAGACCCGCCGCCGCTTGGGAGGACGGCAGCCGTTGTGCGGAATCGGCGTCACATCGCGTATGGACTTGACCTGAAGCCCCGCCGTGGCGAGCGCCTGGATCGCGGATTCGCGCCCGCTGCCTGGCCCCTGCACGCGGACGTGCACGCGGCGTACGCCGAGCGAGAGCGCCTCGCGGGCGGCCTGCTCCGACGCCACGGTGGCGGCGAAGGGGGTGGACTTCTTCGACCCCTTGAAGCCTGCCTTCCCCGAGGAGCCCCACGAGACCGTGTTGCCGTGCATGTCGGTGATCGTGATGGTCGTGTTGTTGAACGTGGCGCTGACGTGGGCGATCCCTTCCGCCTCGATGACGCGCTTCGATTTTTTTCCGGTCGCCATGACTACTTGGTCACCTTCTTCTTGCCCGCGATCGCGCGCCGCGGCCCCTTCTTGGTGCGCGCATTGGTGTGCGTCCGCTGGCCCCGAACGGGGAGGCCGCGACGGTGGCGGATTCCGCGATACGATCCGATGTCCATCAACCGTTTGATGTTCATCGCCGTCTCGGTTCTGAGGGCGCCCTCGACACGGTGGTCGCGCTCGATGATCTGGCGCAGACGGTTGACGTCCGCATCGGTCAGGTCGCGAATGCGGAGCATACTGTCGACACCGGCCTTGCCGAGGATGTCGACCGCGCTCTGACGGCCGATGCCGAATATGTACGTGAGGCCGATCTCAACCTTCTTGTCACGCGGGAGATCGATGCCGGCGATACGGGCCATGTCCTAGCCCTGCCGCTGCTTGTGCTTCGGGTTGCGCCTGCAGATGATACGAGTCACGCCATTCCTCTTGATGACCTTGCAGTGCTCGCAGATCGGCTTCACGCTGCTACGGACTTTCACGCGCGCTCCGGTACTGGTCGGGTTGTTTTTTGCCAGACCCTAACGATAAACGGGGCGGTAACTTGACGCAAGGGAACGGGGGTGGCCCACTCACCTCCCGGCGCGTTTCCCCCGCACGCTTGCCCGGTCTGGCCCGCGACCCCAGATTCGATGCGCCACATGCCGACAGAAAACGCAACACCGGCCAATCGCCCTTCGCGCGACCAGCCAGGCGCGCCGCCGCATGCCGCGCCTGGCCGCGGGAGTACGGACGACATCCGGGTCGGCTCGCCGGCCGATGGCGCCTGGCTGCGCGCTGCGTTCGAGCAGGCGGCGATCGGAATCGCGTACCAGACGGTTCGTCAGGAGTGGCTTTCGGTCAACCAGCGCTTCTGCGACATAGTCGGATACACGCGCTCCGACCTCATGCAGCTCAGACTGTCCGACCTGGCGCACCCCGACGACCGCGCCGCCGCCGAGGAGTTCAACGCCAGGACCTGCTGCGGCGAGCTGAGCGAATACTCGATCGAGCAGCGCCTCATCCGCGGCGACGGATCCGTCATCTGGGTGCACTTCACCGTCAACGTCGTGCGCAGCGAAACCGGTTCAGCCACGTCGTTCATCTCGTTCCTCGAGGACATCACGGCACGCCACGGCGTGGAGCAGAGTCTCGCGGAGAGCGAAGCACGATATCGCGGGCTCGCCGAGGCAACGCTGGAAGGCGTCTTCATTCACGATCGGGGCGTTGTCATCGATGCCAATCCCAGTCTCCTGCGCATGATCGGGATCGATGCATCGGGGCTGATAGGGCTCAACGCGATCGATACGCTCCCGGCTCCGGAGTGGCGCGACTTCGTGCGGCGCCAAGTGGCCGAGGGTAACGAGAATCCGTACGAGATCACGGCGCTGCGCAAGGACGGGACGCGTGTTCCGGTCGAGATCCAGGCGCGCAACATATCGCACAATGGCCGGCGCGTGCGCGTGGCCGCCGTGCGCGACATGACCGAGCGCAAGCGACTGGAGGAACAGGCAGCACAGCTCATCCGCGAGCAGGCGGCGCGCGCCGAAGCGGAGCTGGCCGAGGCGCGCGCTGCCTTTCTCGCCGAGGCCAGTCGCGAGCTCGGCGCATCGTTCGACTACGAAACCACGCTGCGCCGGGTCAGCCAGCTCGTCGTACCCCGGCTCGCCGACGGATGCGCCCTGGACGTGGCGCAGGAGGGCGGCGCGTTTCTCCGACTCGGTTCCACCCACGTCGATCCGGCCAGGGAACCGCTGCTGAGGGAGTTGAGCCGGTTCTCCCCCGGGGATGTGACTCCGGATCACCCCGTCATGCGAGTGCTGCACGACGGAAGCAGCGTGCTCATACCGGAGGTTTCCGGTGATCTGCTGGATGGGTGGATCATCAACGAGAGCCAGCGCGCCGCCGTTCGATCACTGGACCCGCACTCGCTGATCTCCGTTCCGCTCGCTGCTTCCGGGCGCGTGCTCGGCGTTCTCACACTCTTCGTCACGGATTCGGGACGCCATTTCGGCCCCGACGACCTGGCCCTCGCCGAGGAACTGGGACGGCGAGCTGCTCTCGCCGTCGAGAACGCACGCCTTTACGAGGAGGCCCGCCATGCGACCAGCGCCCGCGATGACATGCTCGGCGTCGTCGCTCACGATCTTCGCAATCCGCTCAGTACCGTGTTGATGGGGACAGAGCTGCTGCTCGAGGGAATGCAACAGGGCGAACACGAGCAGGAGCGCAGCCAGCTCGAGATCGTGCAGCGGGCCGCGGACAGAATGAACCGGCTCATCCAGGATCTGCTGGACGTCAAGAGGATCGAATCCGGCAGGCTCTCCATGGAGCGGCGTTCCGTCGCGTTCGAATCCGTCGTGCGTGAAGCCGCGGAGATGCTGCGCCCCATCGCGACCGCTGCGTCGCTGCGCCTCGACACCGAGCTGCCGGACGATCTGCCATCCATATCCGCGGATCCGCTGCGCATTCAGCAGGTACTGTCCAACCTGGTCGGCAACGCGATCAAGTTCACCCCCGCAGGAGGCAGGATCGCGATCCGCGTCGAGGAAAAGGACACGGAAATACTCTGCTCCGTCACCGACACCGGCCCGGGAATCGCTCCGGACGCAATCCCTCACATCTTCGGCCGCTTCTGGCAGGGAAACGTGACCGATCGGCGGGGCATCGGGCTCGGCCTCGCGATATCCAAAGGCATCATCGAAGCGCACCGCGGCCGCATCTGGGTGGAGAGCACACTCGGCGCCGGTACCACCTTCATGTTCTCGCTGCCGTTCAGGATTCCCACGACGGCGGAATACGCGGTCATGACCGCCACGACCGCAGGACGGGAGATCTCAGGCCAGTGAATCTCTCACGCGCAACATGGCATCGCGCGGACTCGCAGCGGCGGTCACGCTTCGCCCGAGAACGACGTAGGTAGCACCGGCCGCGGCCGCGGTCATGGGCGTCACGACGCGCGCGTGGTCGTGTGACTCGTCACCGGCAAGGCGAACGCCAGGCACGAGGAGGCGCAGGGCATCGCCATGACGTGCGCGTACCGTGGCCGCCTCGTCGCCGGCGCACACCAGACCGTACGCTCCGGCTGCGCGCGCCAGCTCCGCGAGACGCAGTACCTCGGCGCTCACGTCGAGTGCGCCGGAACCACCGCCGGCGCGCCTTCCCCATGCTTCGCCGAGGGATGTCGCGGTGTGCGACGTGAGGACACTCACGGCGAGGATGCGGCACTCCGTGCCGGCACCGGCGACACCGGCTTCGATCATGGCCCGGCCTCCAGAGGCGTGCACGGTCACGAGCGTGGCGCCGAGCGCGGCCGCGCTGCGGGCCGCCTTTTCGACCGTGCTGGGGATGTCGTGGAACTTGAGATCGAGGAAGACGTCGCAGCCGTCATCCACGAGCCAGCGGACCATGGCCGGCCCCTCTGCCGTGAACAACTCGCTGCCGACCTTGTAGAACCGGCAGGTAGCGCCGAGGAGGCGAACAAGCACGCGCGCGCGTTCCGCATCCGGGACATCGAGCGCGACTATCGGCGTGGCCCTCATACCGGCCACTCGAGCGCGCCCACGAGCTGGGACAGCGAGGCGACACCATGCGAGGTACACCAGGTCTGCAGGTCCACCACGAGTCGCTCCGGAAGGCGTGGGTCCCGCAGCGCCGCGGTGCCAACTCCGACGAGCGTCGCGCCTGCCAGCATGTATTGCACGATATCTTCCGCCTTCGACACACCTCCCACCCCGATCAGCGGAACGCTCAGCGCGCGCCGTACCTTCCAGGTGGCGAGGACGCCGATGGGCAGAAGTCCCGGCCCGCTCACGCCGCCGCTTCCGAACCCCAGGGCTGGCCGCCGCGTATCGACGTCGATCACGAGTCCCGGCAGTGTGTTGACGAGAGTGAGGCCGTCGGCGCCATTGTCCACGGCTACCTGCGCGCTCGCGACGATATCGGGAAGCATGGGTGACAGCTTCACGAAGACAGGGCGTGCGGTCGCCGAGCGTGCACCGCGAACAACGTCGCTCAACGCGCGGGCGTCGGCTCCGAACTCCATTCCTCCGGCCTTCACGTTGGGGCAGCTCACGTTCAGCTCGAAGGCGTCGATGCCCTGGACATCCGCGAGGCCGGCGACAACGACTGCGTAGTCATCCACGACACTTCCGACGACGTTGACGATGACGCGCGCCGGCGGAACGTTGCGCGCCAGCCATGGAATGTCATCGGCGCGGGCAGCATCCAGGCCGGGGTTCGCGAGACCGACGGCATTGATCATCCCGCCATCGAACTCCGCGACGCGCGGCGGCCGCGCCCCGCGCCGTGGCTCGGGACTCACCGCCTTCGTCACAAGTCCACCCAGCCGGCGAAGCTGCACAACGCCGTCGAGCTCGCGGCCGAATCCCGCCGTGCCCGCAGCGAGCAGAACGGGATTCTGGAACGAGAGACCGGCCGCATCTGTCGCCAGCGGTTGCCCCTGTGGTTTCCTGTCGCTGGTCTCGCCCATCGGCGCCGTCACGGAGTTGCAGGTGGTCCTGATCCCGGCGAAGCCCGCGAAGGCCGCCCCGAGTCCGCGGCCGGTCCCGCCAGCGAGCGCAGCGTGTCGGCCATCGCATCGCTCGCCGCGCGCCATGCTCGGCGCAGAAGTGTATCGTCGCTGCCGAACTCTGCGGCCGCCGCAGGATCACGACCGCGAAGAATATACGCGTAGGGCGAGTCGGCGTGGAGCGAGAGCACGCGGGCACGGTACACATCCGCCGAGTCGGGTACCAGGTCGGCGGCGGCGAGCAGTGCCTTGGCCGCCAGCGACCCCTCGGGCGACAATTGGGCGACGGAGCGCATCAGTGCGTGCGCGACCAGCCGCGCATCCAGGCTGTCGCGCGCCAGCTCCGCGGCGAGGAAGCGCGATGCCCCCGCAGGATCGTGACGGGCGTCGAGCAGCGTGATCATGAGCAGCAGGCGCTCCAGGCGCCGCCACGTCGCGCCCCGCGCACCCTCCTCGCGAAAGCGTGACATCTCGGCGTTCATGTCGACGAGCGAGCTCATGTCGCGGATCGCGAGTGCCGCGAGCCGGGCCAGCACTTCGCTGCGAAGCGCGGAGTCGGCCGCGAGCATTCCCGCACGCCTGAGGTGCGCGGCGGCCACACTGTCGCTGCCGCTGCCTTCATTCAGCGCCGCGGCGAGCACGTGCAGTCGCGCGAGGTCGGAGGGGGGAACGCGCGCGCCCTCGTACCGCCGAACGATCTCCATGACGGCCGACTCCCTCCCGGCGCGCCATATCTCCGGGAGCGCGAGCAGAACATCCTCGGACAGTGCCCCCGTCCCGGCACCCAGGGCGAAGAGAGACTCGGCCACGGCGTAGTCCTGTCGCGACATCGCCGCGCGCGCTCTCTCCCGCCGCGCGATGTCCGCGGAAGCCCCGTCGAGGTATGCATCCGCCCTTGCATCCTCGCCCATGGCGCGCGCCGCGCGCGAAGCCCAGAGCGCGGCCTGCGATCGCGACTCACCCGGTGCAGCGCCGAGAAGCGGTGCAAGTGTCTCTCTCGCACCGGCGTGGTCACCCAGTTCCACCTGACAGCGACCCAGCGCCAGCGTGGCATCGGCGCACCTGGCGTCATCCTCCCGTGTTTCGGCGAGAAAGAGTCTCAGCCACTGCGTTGCGCGACCGCACTCGCCGGTGAGCGCGGTGGCGCGGCCGGCGATGAACAGCGCGTCCACTCGCCATCTGCTGTCGGGGTAGCGCACGAGTACGGTCTCGGCGGAGGCGGCCGCCAGCGCGTACGCGGCCGCCGCTGAATCCGCTTCGCCGTCGCGACGCATGCGGTCGGCCCTCTCGGCGGCCTGGCGCGCGTTGTAGACACCGTTGAAGTATGCGCATCCCGCAGCCGCGAGCATCGCGACGAGCAGGAGGAACAGCCGGCTCACGGGGTTGCCGTCGTCCCGACCCGCCTTTCGTAATGCCCGAGATATTCCATCGTCGCATCGGCGATAGCACCGGCGAGAATGCGCTGCTTCGCGGGATCGCGCAGGAATGCGGCTTCCTCCCGATTCGTCGCGAACCCGATCTCCACGAGTACAGCGGGCATGTACGCGGTGACGAGGACGCGGAAGCCCGCCTGCTTCACACCGCGGTTGGGGCCGGGGTGCACGCGCGCGAGGTGCCGCTGGATCGTCGTCGCGAGATCGTTGGACTCGCGCAGGTGCTCGTTCTGCGCCATGTCGTTGATGATGAAGCTGAGGAGATCGTCGCCGAGCGGATCGGCTTCGGTCTCGAAGCGCACGGCCTCGTTCTCCATCTGCTCCACGCGCTTCGCGTCCTCTGTCTTCGCCTCGGCGAGGAAGAAGGTCTCGAAACCGCGCGCTTCTTCCGCGTTCCGCCAGCGCGGGTTGGCCGCGTTCACGTGGATCGAGATGAAGAGATCGCCTTCGCGCGCGTTGGCGATGCGACCGCGATCGCCGAGCGCGATGAGTGTGTCGGCCGTGCGCGTCATGAGTGTCTCGACACCGCGCGATTCGAGCGCGGCAGCGAGCCGCCTGGAGACGGCGAGAGTTATCTCCTTCTCGACGAGCGGAGCCCCACCGCGGGCGGTACCATGCGTCCCCGGGTCGGGCCCGCCGTGTCCGGCGTCGACGACCACCAGGCGATCCGGCGGTTCTTCGGGGGGAGCGGAGGGCGTGGGGGACGCAGGGGACGCGGGGGACGCGCGCGGAACTCGCGATGAGGCGCCGGGGCCGGCTGCGGGGGCGCTTGCGGAAAGGTGCGCCGGCGGCCGGGAGCGGAAGATAACGGCCCGCAGCTCGCCGCGACTCGCATCGTACGCGAGTCCGGCTCCGAGACGCGGTGTGATCTCCGAAGCAACGTGAAGCGGAACGTACAGCTCGCCATCGGCCACGAACGGCGCCTGCGTGAGCGGGACTACCTGCTCGTCCGCGCTGGCGCTGCCGCCGGCGGCTTTCACCGTCGCGAAGGGAACACCATCAGCAAGAATAATCTCCGCCCCCGCGAGCGCGAGCCGGAAACGGCCGTGCGAAAGCTGGCTGAACGATGACGGAAACACCGGCTCGAGAAGCGCCGGCCGGAAGACCGGCCCGGCGGCAGTCGGCTCGAGGGGTATCACGGCCTCGAGCGTGCCATTCTTCACCACGAGAACCGAAGGCGATGTCGTGAATATCTGAAAGACCAGGAGCAGCGCAGCAATCATCTTGTCCGAACGGCCCTCGCCATCTCGCGCTCAGCGTCGCGGCGGCGAGCCGTCTCCCGTTTATCGTGCAGCTTCTTCCCCTTGCCCAGCGCGAGCGTGATCTTGGCGATGCCCTTCCTGAAGTATGCCTCGAGGGGCACGAGGGTCAGACCCTGCCGCTCGATCGCGCCGATGAGGCGGCGTATCTCCCTGCGATGCAGGAGCACCTTGCGCGAGCGCGTCGGGTCGTGGTTGAACTGGTTGCCCTGTTCGTACGGAGAGATGTGCATGTTGATGAGGAAGATCTCGCCGCCGCGCACTACCGCGTACGAATCGGCGAGGTTGGCCTTTCCGTTACGAAGTGCCTTCACCTCGGTTCCGGTCAGGACCAGCCCCGCCTCCCACGTCTCGAGTATGTGGTAGTCGTGTCGTGCGCGTTTGTTCCGCGCGATCGACTGCGGCGCTTCCTCGGGAGGGGTGGGCACGGGTCTGGACATCGAAATCAGCGGGCCTGGTAGCAACATGGAGTCAGCTCCATGTGCGGGCAACGACAGCATCCTATCACGACGCGCGTTCGACGCCTCGCGTCACCGCGCAACATGCGTATGTTCGCAGGCGGTGGTACCACCGGTACCGTTGCGCGACGCGCGTTGACTCCGATCACACCCGCGGCTATCATCCCCTGCCTCACGCCGAAGTGGTGGAATTGGTAGACGCGCTGCGTTCAGGGCGCAGTGGGCGTATGCCCGTGGGGGTTCGAGTCCCCCCTTCGGCATTGTGGGCCGAGCGCGCGCGGCACGGATCGGGAACTCCGGAGCTGCGCGCGTTCCTGTTTCGGGATCGTTCGCCGGGTCTGCCATCAGCGCCCGGTCACCCCTGCCCCCCGGCCGCGGACGGCGGTATGTCGTCCGGGAGCGTCGCGGCACCGAAGTCGCGCCGCAGCGCCTCGTTGGCTTCCTCGAGATACGCCCCGACGATCCCGGCCACATGCGTCTCCGCCGGGAGCGGTTCCGCGGGCCGGGTTCGGCCATCACCGGCGTTGGCACCGGCGGCGAAGCCCAAGAGCACGCGCGCGAGCCGGATGCGCGTCGGTGAGGAACCCCCCGTGGACCGCGCTTCGATGGCGTCGGCGTAGGCGGCCAGCCGGTCGTTGAACTGTCGCTCCGCCACCGCGCGGCGATCGCCGGCGACATCCGGATCGCGCGCGAAGAAATCGCCGATCCTGCGGGCGACGGCCGCCGCTGTGCTGTCATCCATGGCGTCACGCTGCGCGGCGAGGCGACCCAGTGCCATGCGAGCATAGCGAAGCTCCCATCGAGCGCGGTCGGCGTCTCCCCGCGTACCGTGTCTCGCCAGCCAGTCGACGTCCGCGGCGTTCGGCTCCTGCCGCAGCGTGCGCATGTAGGATTCGGCGCGGCGCCGCAGCTCGCGCGCGGCGCGCCATCTCGTGAGCAGTCCGGTCACCGCACGGCCATCGTGTGGCGGCTTCGTTCAGGACGCGGCTGAGGCATGAGCGCGGCGGAGAACGCGATCACCGGCGCAGCTAACCGGATGCACGACTCGTTTCGTCCGCGCCCGGCACTCCGATCTCTGTCATCTTCCGCAGATCGAGAACCTCGTCGATCCTGTCCTGCGGTATCACATCTTTCCGGCGCGCGAGATCGCGGATGAGAATGTTCTCCGCGACGGATTGCTTGCTCAGCTCCGCCGCTCGAGCATAGCCGATCTGCGGGGCGAGTGCGGTCGCGAGAGCGGCAGAGCGCTCGAGCCAGTACTCGCACTGCTCCCGGTTCGCCTCGATCCCCTGAACGCAACGCGTGTCGAGGATGCGCGCCGCGTTCGTGAGGATCTGCTCGGAAAGCAGAAGGTTGTAGGCGATGACCGGCATCATCACGTTGAGCTCGAGCTGCCCGTGTTCAGCCGACGCCGCGATGCAGGCGTCGGCGCCGATCACCTGGAAGCAGACCTGGTTCACCATCTCGGCGATCGACGGATTGACCTTCCCCGGCATGATCGATGAACCCGGCTGCACCGCTGGCAGGCGAATCTCGTCGAGCCCGGTTCTGGGTCCGCTCGCGAGCAGGCGCAGGTCGCTCGCGATCTTTCCGAGATCGAGCGCGAGCACCTTCAACTGCGCGCTGAATGCGGCCACGTCTCCCATGCTCTGCATGAGCTGGATGCGGTCCTCGCCCTCGCGCAGTTCGAATCCGGTCATCTCGCGCAGATGCCGCAGCATGAGCGCCGGGTATTCCGGCTCCACGTTCACGCCGGTGCCGACCGCGCTCCCGCCGATGCCCAGGTCGCGCAGGTAGTCCGCCGCCTGCTCCAGGCGCTTGAGGTTGCGCCCGATCGTACGGGCATAGGCCATCAGCTCCTGGCCCAACCGGATCGGCATCGCGTCCTGGAGGTGGGTGCGCCCCGACTTGAGCAGGTCGTCGAACTCTTCTCCCTTCTGCGCGAAGCTCTGTTCCAGCCCGCGGAACGCCCCGAGCAGATCCCCGAGCATCGCCAGGCAGGCGAGCCGTATGGCGGTCGGGATCACGTCGTTGGTGGACTGCGCCATGTTGACGTGATCGTTGGGGTGCACCGGCGCGTAGCTCCCCCGTGGGGTGCCGAGCAGTTCGTTGGCGCGGTTGGCGAGCACCTCGTTGACGTTCATGTGGTGCGACGTGCCCGCGCCCGCCTGATAGACGTCGACGACGAAGTGCTCGCGATGCTGGCCCGCGAGCACCTCGTCGGCAGCGCGGACGATGGCATCGGCGAGACGGGCGTCCAGGCGTCCGGTATCGCGATGGGTCAGCGCGGCAGCGCGCTTGATCCAGACGGTGGCAGTGACGAAGGCAGGCAGCGGTCTGATGCCGCTGATGGGAAAATTCTGCATCGCGCGGACGGTCTGCACACCGTACAGCGCCTTCGACGGCACACGGAGTTCGCCGAGCGGATCCTTCTCCATGCGCGTGGCGCTGGCCATCGCCTCTCCTTGCATCCTGGTTGAGTTCCTCGATACTCGTCGCGCGGGAGTGCGCTCGTGGCCGTATCAGGTACCGGCGGGCGCGACGGTGCTGGTGTCGTCGTGGATCGAAAGAATCTGCGTGAGAGTCTGTCCGCTTCCCGTGATGGTCACGCGGAGACGGGATGCGATCGGAAGTCGCATGTCCTGATACGAGTTGCGCCATCCATCCAGAAGGTCGGGCTCGATCTCGTGCGCTCCATCGTCGAACAGTTCGCAGTACACCTGGCGATTGAGCTGGGGTGATCCGGGGGAGGCATAACGAAGCGAGATGACCATCTTTGACTGTTCATCCCCGGGCGGGTTCCATGCCAATGGCAGCGGATCGCCGGCTGCCGGAACCCCAACCGGGCTCAGCGTCACCGCCTCCGCAGTGGGCCCCGCGATCTCCCTCGCCGCAAAGCCCGTGTCGGAACCGGGTATGGTAAAGGTGACCACATCGCCAGGATCGAAAGGAATCGACCCGCCGCCCGGCAACTCGTAATGCGGGATCGTATCCTCTCCTGCGTCGTTCCGGACCAGTGCAGTCATCTGTCCGCTGAGCTCGACCGTAACGGCTTCCCCGGCAAAGAGATACGTTGGACTCAGTATGCTGGGTGCCGGGGAGAGCGAGAGTACAGCGCAACTGTCCGACGAAGGCGTCGGCGGAGGAATCCGCAGTGGCCGCGAACGCAGAAATACCGCGACCGGGCTTGTCGTGGCAGTCTGCGGGTCACCGGAGCTGTGCAGCACGAAGAACCCGTAGTCCCTTTCGCTCAGAACCGGTTCGTTCGGCCCGAGGCATGCCGTGACCACAACCAGGCCGGCGAGGGAGATTATCGTTCGCGGCTGCATTGATGTGCGCCTCCTGCGTTCATGACAGGCAGCAGAGGCCGCTGTCACTGGCTGCGGATGATCCGGTGTAGTTGCGATGCACAGCAATGTAATTTCGGGAAAGGCGCAGAGCGGCGCCAGTCGGCGCCAGTCGGCGCCAGTCGGCGCCAGTCACGGCATGGCTAGCTACCGGCAACCCGCGCGAGTCCATTGAGGAACGGATTTGTCGCCAGCTCCCGCGCGATCGTCGTCGGCGGGCCGTGTCCGGGATAGACCGTCGTGTCCGCCGGGAGGGTCCTGATCCTCTCGAGCGACTCGGACATCTTCAGCGAATCGGAGAGCGGAAGATCGGTCCGTCCGATCGAGCCGGCGAACAGCAGGTCGCCGACGAACGCTACCCCGTGGCCGTGGATGACGACGAGCCCCGGTGCGTGTCCGGGTGTGTGCAATACGTGGAACTCCAGCTTGCCCACGCGCAACGACTGGCCGTCGGACAGAAGCTGGTCCGGAGGCGGCGGGCTCTCGAACGGCAGCCCGAACGCGGCTGCCTGATCGGCGGCCCGGTCGTAGAGCGGACGCTCCAACGGGTGCATATGAATCGGCGCCGGCGATGCCCGCCTGATCCCGGCCAGCGCGCCCACATGATCGATGTGCGCGTGCGTGAGCCAGATCGCATCCAGCTCGGCATCGCTGCGCGCGAGCTCTTCCATGAGTCGCTCGCTCTCTGCACCGGGGTCGACGAACACAGCGCGCTGGGATTCCTCATCCACGACCAGGTAGCAGTTCTCCTGCATGACGCCGACCGTCATCGCGGTGACCTTCATGCCGTGTACCCGCCCGTCCCTTCGAGCACGGGATCGAGCTGGCCCGACCTGATCGCCGTCAGATACTTCTCGACGGCGATCGCCGCGGTAGTGGCGTCGCCGACTGCGGTCGTGACCTGTCGGGTGAGCTGCGACCGGAGATCGCCAGCGGCGAACAGCCCTCGAACGGACGTCTCCATGTTGGAATCCGTCCTGAGGTATCCCATGTCGTCGTGCTCCACATGGCCGTCGATGATGCCAGTGTTGGGACGGAATCCGATGAAGATGAAGATGCCGGTGACCGCCAGGTCACGCTCGGTGGACGTTTCGACGTTGCGCAGTCGGACATTGTTCACGATCCCGTTCGCGTCCCCATCAATCCGCTCGACGAGGGAGTTCCAGATCACCTCGATCTTCGGATTCTCGAAGAGACGCTTCTGGAGGATCTTCGACGCCCGGAGGTGATCGCGGCGGTGAATGAGATATACCTTCCTCGCATACCGCGTGAGGAAGTCGGCTTCCTCGGTGGCCGCGTCGCCTCCACCTACAACGGCTATCGTCTGCTCCTTGAAGAACGCCCCATCGCATATCGCGCAGTATGATACGCCCTTCCCCGCGTACTCGAGCTCGCCCGGGACGTTCAGCTTCACCGGTGTGCCGCCCGCCGTGATGATGACCGCCGGGGAGAGGTAGACGTCGCCCGCATCGGTCTCCGTTTCGAAGCCGCCGTCATCCCGCTTCCGCACGCTGGTGACGGTCGCCTGTCGTATCTCCGCTCCGAACTTCTTCGCGTGGCTCTCGAACTTCTGCGCCAGGTCCCACCCTTCCACGTGCTCGAATCCCGGATAGTCCTCGATTATCTCGGTGTTCAGGAGCTCGCCGCCGGAGGCACCGCGTTCCAGCAGCACCGTTTTCAGCATCGAGCGTCCGGCGTACATCGCGGCGCACATCCCCGCCGGCCCGGCGCCGACGATCACGACTTCGTAGGTGTAGCTGTTTCCCAAGGCCCGGCTCCCGTTCTGGTCTCGCGCCGGCTCCGGCCGGTACGCGCCTCACGCAATCTCGCCGTTCGCAGGCGCCCGTGGAACTCCGCGCGCGGCGCGATCACCGACGGCGGACCGATCGGATGGCGGACCGATCGCAACGATGCCCAGCGCGCCGTGGCAATGCGACACCGTGGCTACGAGCACGCGTGCGGCACGGTTCGCAGCGGCCTTCGCAACGGTCGCATCCGCGGCGATCGCCTCGGCGGTGTCGAACATTCCGACGCCGTAGACGCGGTGCGTGCAGTGAAAGATGGCAGGACCGTCAATCCGGTCACCGCCAGCCCGCTCCCTCGCAACGTACGCCCGCACCGTCGGCGGCATGCTCCAGCTACGCGGCCCGCGCGTATGCGGGCAGCGCTCGGGCTCGATACAATTGATGGGGCACATCCATTCGGCAAAGCTCACGTAGTGCGTTCCGTCCGGTGCGGCGCGTTGCCACGGCGTGTCCGCTTCATCCGGCAACGGAACGCGTTCCACGGTGCGCTGCGGCCAGCGGGATCGTGAGCGGGCAAGCAGCCAATCGTACATGAGATGAGGCATGAGTGGCGACGGCACGATTGCATCGCTCGCGGCTGATTCCGGATTCCGGCACGCGCCGGCGAGATACGCTTCGAAGAATGAAGTCCAGTCGCTCGTAACGAGTTCCGCGCCGCGAACCCCGTCATTGCCGCCGAGGATTTTCGCCATGCGGCAGAGCGGATCGCGGTCGATGACGAGAAGGCGCTTCCAGGTGATGGCTCCGGCCTTGCGCGCACGGCCGAGCTGGCGGACGTAATACGAACCATAGCATCCACCGCCCACGACGATGATGGACCCGTAGGCGGTGCTCCCGGCCCTCGCGGCTCCTCGCGCAGTGGCGCTGCTCGCGCGAGCGGCGGCTGACGCGCCGCGTGCAGGCTCAGCGGCGCACATGGCGCCCGCCGTCGACGATCACGGTCTCACCCGTGATGTAGTCGCTCTCGAGCAGGAAGATGACTGCCGCGGCGACGTCGCCCGGCGCTCCGAGCCGTGCGAGCGGCGTGGTCGATACGAGATGCTCGGCATCGGCCGCGTCCCAATTCTCCGGGAGGAGCACGGGACCCGGTGCGACCGCGTTGACGCGGACCCGGGGAGCAAGGACACGCGCAAGCGCGCGGGTCATCTGCACCAGACCGCTCTTCGTGATGCCATGCGGGATGTAGCCGGGCCACGTTTCGAAGGCGGCAAGGTCGGCGATGTTCACTATCGCGCCCGGCGCGCTCGCACGATCTTCGTCCGCTGCAGACCGATTCGCCAGCAACGGGGCCGCAGCCTGCGACGTGAAGAACGGCGCACGAAGATTGATGGCGAACATCTCGTCCCATTCGGCCACTGTGACATCGCCAATCGGCGTGCGCCTCATGATAGCCGCCGAGTTGACGACGGCGTCGAGCCCGCCGAACGCCGCGGCCGCACGTTCTACAACCTGCCGCGGTCCCTTGTCGCTGGCCAGATCGGCGTGCACCGCGCGGGCCTCGCCACCCGATCGCTCCACCGCGTCAACAGTCTCACGGGCCCCCCCGGCCGACTGGTGATAGTGCACGACGACACGCATCCCGCGCCCCCCGAGGGCGAGGGCGAGAGCTCGCCCCACCCGCCGTCCTGCTCCGGTGACGAGCGCGATCCGTCCGGCGAGTTTCATTCCGCAACCGGATGACCGCTCACGCCACCCACTCGCGCGCGCTCCGGCGGGCGACCCGCTGGTCCTGCCGATCGAGCCACACGGCCGGGACGTTCATGCATCCGATGGTGCGAGGACCGTCGATCGCACCGTGCCAGTCGGAGCCTCCGCTCGGCACGAGATGCAGATCGTCCGCCAGCATGCCGATGCGAGCCGTGTCCTGACGGTTGTGCCCGGGGTGCAGGACTTCAACACCGTCGAGTCCGAGGGCTGCCAGCGCTTCCAGCCGATTGCGCATGCCGGTCGGACCGGGGTGGGCGAGGATTGCGAGGCCGCCTGCCTCGTGGATCAGGGCGATCGCTTCACCCATTGGCAGATGATGCTTGGCGACGAATGCCGGACGTCCGTGCCCGAGATAGCGATCGAACGCATCGCGCTCATCCCTTGCCCATCCGTGCGCGGTCATTGCTCGCGCGACATGCGGCCGCCCGACCACCGCACCGGCGCCCGCACCAGCCAGGTCGAGCACACTTGCAAGGTCGAGCGGGACGCCGAGGGCATTGAGTAGCGCGACGATCTCCGCCGCCCGCGCGCGGCGCGTCTCGCGGAAGACGGCGAGCCGCTGCTCCAGCTTATCCGTGCGGCCGAGATGGAGGCCGAGCAGATGCACCTCGCGCCCGTTCTCGGAGGCGCTCAGCTCCACTCCGGCTACCACGCGCACGCCCAGCCGGTCGCCCGCTGCGCGCGCGGCGCCGAGGCCGTGAAGCGTATCGTGGTCGGTGAGTGCGATCGCGTGCAGTGCGGCCACGGCGGCCGCGGCGACGACGTCCTCCGGCGCGAGCGTGCCGTCGGATGCCGTCGAGTGCATGTGCAGGTCCACCGCGTGGGGCCTGCCGCCCGGCGACACAGCATCCGGGTCAGCGGGGCTCACCTGCGGTATCCGGCCTCTGGCGACGTATCGCTCGATTGCGTGAAGCGGAACAGCTCGCGCAACTGCTCGTCGGTCATCTCGGTGAGCGATTGTTCGCGAGAGCGCGCACCGCCCGGTGAGTATCGGGTGACGCGCACCTCGCGATCGGCCCCCGAACCGTGAACGAAGAGGAGGCCGAACTCATCCTTGTCGTACTGGGTGATGCGGCCGGACGGGAACACGCTCCATTCTCGGCCATCGATCGCTATACTGCGTGTGGGCATGTCAGACCAGCTCCACTTCCCGGTACATGCGTTGCGCATCGATCAGCCGCTCCGGTGACGAATCGTGGGCAGTGGCCAGGGTGCGCGCGTCAGGACCCTCCATGAACTCGAGGAAGGCGCCGGGGAGGTCGGCTTCCTCGAACACCCAGAACCGGCAACTCGCGCCCTCGTAATGTGCCTTCTTCCCGAGCAGCCTCTCGAGATACTTGCGACGCTCGTGATGCGGGATGATCGATCGCTGCATGAGAAGCACGCGCGCCATGGTCATGGCCCGGTGTCCGGGAACTCCTCGATCGATCGCTTGACGTGCGCCAGGAACTGATCGGCGACAGCCCCATCGATAGCGCGATGGTCGAAGGAGATCGAGAAGTAGGAACACGTTCTGATGGCGATCGTATCCTCGCCATCGGCGCCTGCGATCACCTTCGGGCGCTTCTCTATGGTACCGACGCCGAGTATCGCGACCTGCGGCTGGTTGATGATCGGCGTTCCCATGAGCGATCCGAAGACACCGGGGTTGGTGATGGTGAAGGTACCGTCCTGGACTTCTTCGGGGGAGAGCTTTCTGGCGCGTGCCCGTGCTGCGACGTCGTTGAGATTGCGGGTTATGCCGGTGATCGAGAGCCCATCCGCGCCCTTGATGACAGGGACAATGAGTCCCCAATCGAGTGCCACGGCCACGCCGATGTTGAACTGCTTGCGGTAGATGACGTTCGTCCCTGCGATCGAAGCGTTGAGGATCGGCCATGCCTTGAGCCCATCCACGACCGCGCGGATGATGAAGGGCATGTAGGTGAGCTTGAGCCCGGTGGTCTCCAGGAATTCGGCGCGGCGCGCTGCCCGGATCCTGGCGACACGCGTGAAGTCCACCTCCATGAATGACGTCACGTGCGCCGACGTCCGGCGCGAAGCCACCATGTGTTCGCTGATGAGCGCACGCATCCTGGACATGGGCTCCACGATGTCGCCCGGCCGGGGCTGGGGGAGCGGTCCGCCTGCGGGCGGGTACGCGCCGGCACCGGATGCATGCACCGCTGCACGCGCGTTGATGTCGCCGCCCGACTCGATGAACTGCAGGATGTCCTTTCTCGTGACGCGCCCCGATAGTCCCGAACCCTGGAGCGATGCGATCTCGATCCCGTGCTCCGCGGCGATCTTTCGCACGAGCGGGGATGATCGGGTGCGGAGGCGTTCCTCCAGCGCCACGCCGGGACCGGCGTTCTCCCCATCGCCCTTATGCGCGGGTGCGGGCATCATAGCGGTAGAAGGATGCCGGACCGACGGCTGTGCCGTGCCAGATTGTTTGTGGGGGGGGCCCCCCGCTGCGGCGCTCACATTCACAGCCGCCCCGACCGTCCGCTCCGCCTTCGCCGTCGAGCCGCCCTCTCCGCCGCCACCACCGCCCATCGCCGCGCCTTTCTCCGTCTCGAGACGCGCGACCACAGTCTGCACGGCTACCGTCTCCCCCTCCTGCACCAGCACCTCCGCAACGATTCCAGCCGACGGAGCCGGAATCTCGGCATCGACCTTGTCGGTCGAGATCTCGAACAGCGGCTCGTCGCGCTTCACCTCGTCGCCCACCTTCTTGAGCCAGCGCGAGAGCGTTCCCTCAGCGATGGACTCACCCATCTGCGGCATGATCACGTCGATTCGTGCCACTGCCAGTCCTCAGTCAGAGTTCAACGGATCCTTCCGTGGATCCCTGTCGCCGCGCCGAAATCTCCAGAGTGACAGGAGCGGCAGCGTCACCGCGCCGACCAACATGCCAACCGGCGCGTAATAATACCAGTTGCATGCCGGCAACCCGGCGGGCGGTGCACAACCCGTCGCGCTCCCCACGAATTTCGCCACGAAAACCGCGATCATCCCGCCGCTGAATGCGCCCGCGATTGCCGTCAGGCAACCTATCCCTATGTACTGGGCCGTGCGCGCCCCCTGCGGATCACTTGCTCCCCTGGCCTCGACCACTGATCAGTATCCCGCCAGATGTCTCGCTGCGCGAACGATGTCCGACGTCTGCGGCAGCACATAATCCTCCAGTGGAGGCGAATACGGGAGCGGCACGTCGGCGGCTGTGACACGCATGATCGGCGCATCGAGCCATTCGAACACCTGCTCGTTGATCCGCGCCGCGATCTCGCCCGCCACACCCCCCGTGCGCGTATCCTCATGCACGATGAGTACCCGGTTCGTCTTCTTCACTGTTGCCACGATCGCCGCGTCGTCCATCGGCAGAAGCGAGCGCAGGTCCAGCACCTCGACGGACAGCCCGTCCTCGTTCGCGAGCTGTTCCGCCGCCTCGAGCGCTTTCCACACGGTGGCCGCGTAGGTGATCACCGACAGATCCGTTCCCTCCCTGGCGATTCGCGCCTTGCCAATGGGCACGACGTGATCGCCCGCCGGCATTTCCTCCTTGATGCGACGGTACAGATACTTGTGCTCGAAGAAGAGCACGCAGTCGTCATCGCGTATGGCCGCCTTGAGAAGCCCCTTTGCATCGCTGGCCGTTGCGGGGTACACGATCTTGAGACCGGGGGTGTGCAGGAAGGCAGCCTCCGGGTTCTGCGAATGGAAGGGACCACCCCGCACGTAGCCACCGCTCGGCCCGCGCACGACCATGGGGCACGGAAGGAAGGCTCGATAGCGAGCCGTCGCCACGTAGTTCGTCAGCATGTCGTAGGCACACGAGATGAAATCAATGAACTGCATCTCGCACACCGGGCGCAATCCCATGTGCGCCGCACCGGCGGCGGCACCGACGATCGCGGCCTCCGATATCGGAGTGTCGATCACACGCGCCTCCCCGAACGCTTCCATCAGGCCATCGGTCACCTTGAACGCGCCGCCGTAGGCACCGATGTCCTCGCCGAGGCAGAAGACGTTCTCGTCACGCTGCATCTCCTCGAAGAGGGCCTGGCGGATCGCCTCGAGGTACGTCGTCTCAGCCATCGTGCGTCCCCCAGCCGGCGGGTCGCTCATTCACCGCCACCGCGGCACGAACTCCTTCGCGAAACCAGAGCGGCTCCGCTTCCGCCGGATCAGCGTACACGCCGCGGAGCGCGTCCGCCGGCTCGGGCATCGGGGACCGGTCCGCCGCATCCGTCGCCTCGTCGATCTCGCTCACGACGCGCCGATCCATCCGTTCGATTTCGGTCCGCTTCACTCCCTCGCCGAGGAGCAACTGCACGTAGCGATCGACCGGATCGTTCCCGCGCTCCCAGCGCTCGATCTCGCCCGGCGGCACGTAGGACTGGCTGTCGTGCTCCGCGTGACCCTTGCGCCTGTAGGTGATGAGCTCGATCAGGGTCACGCCCTCGCCGCGACGGGCCCGCTCGACCGCACGCTTCGTAACCTCGTACGTGGCCAGAACGTCGTTGCCATCCGCCTGCTCGCCCGGCACGCCATAGGCGAGCGCCTTGTCACGAAATGATGCAGACGCGGTCTGCCGCGAGATCGGTGTCGAGTATGCGTACCCGTTGTTCTCGACGACGACCACGAGCGGACAACGCTGCACCGCCGCGAAGTTGATCCCCTCGTGGAATGCGCCGGTGGATGTCGCTCCATCTCCCACGTAGACGAGGCCGACTCGCTTCTCGCCCCGCATGCGGAAGGACAGAGTGACGCCGGCCATCACCGGAACCATGTCACCGAGGTGTGATATCTGGCCGATGAAACCGCGGTCCGTGCTGCCGAAATGGATGTTGAGTTCGCGCCCCCTGGTAGGCGAATCGCCCCGCGCCATGTACTGCCGGATGATCTCCACGGGCGTTGCGCCGTGTACGAGCATCGACCCGAGATTGCGGATGAGCGGCGACAGGATGTCTCCCCTGCCACGATCGAGAGCGTACGCGCTTCCCACGGCGTCGGCTTCCTGGCCCAGGGATCGGAACAGCCCGCCGACCACCTTCGTCTGCCGGTAGAGGTTCACCAGTCGCTCCTCGAGCGAACGAGTGAGCCGCATGTAGTAATACAGCTCGAGTCTGTTCTCCCGCGTGAGCGTACCGGAGGCGTCGCTCTTCTTCCGCGCCGGCTGGCGCTTCGTCCTGCCGGCCTGGCGCGCAGCGCGCGGAGGAGTCGCCGTCGACCGGGAGGGCGGAACGGGGCTCATCAGTACGCCGCTTCGAGTCGGTGCGTCGGGTCGGCTTGCCGGTGCAACTCCACGAAGAAGCCCTTGACGTTGCGATCCATCCGACTCTCGCCCATCTGGTCGGTCTCCGCCTCGACGAACGTGTAATGTCCCCCTTCCGGCTTCACCGTCACCCGGACCGTGCCGAGGGCGCCGGAGAAACTGCGCATGCGCGATGCTGCGGCGGTCTGTTCCAGCGCGAGCGCGGGGAAGAAACGGTCCGCGGCGGCAATGACGTCCGCAGGTACGAGCTGCGTACGGAAGAAGTGCCGCATCAGTACTGGACCGGCTCGTTCCGCGCCGCCATCACATCCTGCGTCCAGTCGACACGCTCCAGGGCCTCCGTGGAATCGAGTCGAAAGCGGATGGCCATGGCCCAGGTGCCGGAGGTGATGAAGTTCAACGTTCCGTAATAGCTCCCGAGCTCCGGACCGGGCAGGAGTGCGTCCCATGTGTTCGCACCATCCTGGCTGCTCGCGAATATCTGACCCTCGCCATTCTCGATGGGCTGTCGTGTCTCCTTGTCGCGCACGATGACCCTGTATCGCGCAGGTTCGCGTGCATGCGGAGGAATCGGGTCGGTGGAGACGGTGAAGGCGAAGCTCTCGCTGCCTGCGCGATAGTCGGTCGAGCGCGCGGTGGGACCGCACGCGTTCGACAGGGCGCCTGCAACGATGACTCCGACCACGACGGCGAAGCGGAGACGTGAGGAAGCGGGCTGCATCTGACCTTACCTGTAGTATTCCAGTCCCAGGTGGGTGATCTGCTCCTCACCCATGAGATGGCGGAGAGTGTTCTTGAGTTTCGTCTGCTGGATGAAGAGATCGTGTTCCGGCTGAAGGCCCTGTGCCGCCATCGGGCTCTTGTAGTAGAAGGAAAGCCACTCCTGGATGCCGCTCATCCCGCTGCGCTGCGCGAAGTCGGAGAAGAGGGCGAGGTCGAGGACGAGCGGCGCGGCGAGGATGGAATCCCTGCAGAGAAAGTTCACTTTAATCTGCATCGGGTAGCCCATCCAGCCGACGATATCGATGTTGTCCCATCCCTCCTTGTTGTCCCCGCGCGGCGGATAGTAGTTGATCCGCACGACGTGCGAGAAATCCTTGTACAGATCGGGGTAGAGCTCCGGTTGAAGGATCGTGTGCAGGACGCTGAGCTTGGACTCCTCCTTGGTCTTGAAGGATGCAGGATCGTCGAGAACCTCGCCATCGCGGTTGCCCAGAATATTGGTCGAGTACCAGCCCTCGAGCCCGAGCATGCGCGCCTTGAGCCCGGGCGCTATGATCGTCTTCATCCAGGTCTGTCCGGTCTTGAAATCCTTGCCCGAAACGGGCACGCCGCGATCGGCCGCGAGCCGGATGAGGCAGGGCATGTCGACCGTCAGATTGGGCGCGCCGTTGGCGAAAGGCACACCTTCCATGATCGCCGCATACGCATACAGCATCGAGGGAGCGATCGCATCGTCGTTCCGCTCCATCGCCCGCTCGAACTGCTCCAGCGTCGCGTGCTGCGGGCCGGCCTTGATGAAAACCTCCGTGGAGGCGCACCACACGATGACCAGCCGGTCGAGCCGGTGCTTCGACTTGAAATCGCGAATGTCCTGCCGCAACTGCTCGGCCAGATCCCTCTTCGTCTTGCCCTTCTTGACGTTCTCGCCGTGTATACGCGCCACATACCTGTTGTCGAAGACGGCCGGCATCGGTTTGATGCCGCGGAGAAAATCCGCGACCGGGTGCAGATCACCGTGCTCGAGCACACCGGCCTTCTCCGCCGCCGCGTACGCGTCGTCCGCGATGGGGTCCCAGCCGCCGAAGACGAGGTCGTCCAGCGATGCGAGAGGTACGAATTCGCGGATGAGTGGCGATCTGTTCTCGGTTCTCTTGCCCAGACGGATCGTTGCCATCTGCGTCAGCGAACCGATCGGATTCGACAGGCCGCGGCGGATGCTCTCGACTCCGGCCATGAAGGTGGTGGCAACCGCTCCGAGTCCGGGCGTCAGGACCCCCAGCCGACCCCCTGCCGGCAGCGGTGGGCGGGCGGGGGCCGCTTCGTGGCTGTCACCGTGACGGGGCTCGGGACGCTTCACTCGATTCATTCTCCCTCGAGGATGGACCGCTGTGCGGCGCCGTCGAAGGCCGCACGCGAGTGGCCCGCGGTGTCCCTGCCGGAACGGGGCGGAGGCACGGGCTCGCGCGCCGGCTCGGGCGTCCGATCATGACCTGGTTCGGGAACCGCAGTCGCGCGATGCACGACGACGATGCGTTGTACGACCGTTATCCACGCAGTCGCGGCCAGCAATACGATTATGGTCTTGAGCACGAGCCCATCCAGGGCCAACCCGAAAAACGCCTGTGGCGCCGAGAGAAGAACGACCCGCTCGGGGCGCTGCATGATTCCGATCTTCGCATCCACCCCAAGGCTTTCCGCGCGCGCCCGCGTGTACGAGACCATGAACGCACCCACCAGCGCGATGAGCGTCACAGCGACCATGGAGATGCTGCGATGCGCGAGGCTCGAAGCCCAGAAGATTGCGAGTCCGCCGAGCACAGCGCCATCGGCCACGCGATCGAGCGTCGAGTCGAAGAACGCGCCGAATGATGTGGTCCGGTTGGTCCCCCGGGCGACGACGCCGTCCAGCACGTCGAAGATGGCCGTGAGACCCAGCAGCCACCCTGCGGTGCGAATGTATCCGGCGCCGTAGATGGCGCCCGCCGTCGCCGCACACAATGTCCCGAGCATCGTGATCGTATTGGGATTCACCCGGTGCCGGATCATCCACAACGCTACGGGATTGACCAGGCGCAGATATCCGTTCTTGATCCAGTCGGGGAGAATCTTCATTCAGATGGAAGGCGATCTGGTGACGCGCACTCAGCGCTCCGGACACGTTGCCGCCGGCGGCGGTGACGCAGGACGTGCATGACAAAGAAAGGCCGGAGCATCGCTCCGGCCTCCAAAGTTACCCCCGCAATTTGACCGTAGCAACTGTCGTGAGTCGTCTTGCACTCACATTTGACGGGGTGAAGCGCAGCAATTCGCCGTCACGGTACCTGCCATGCGTACATCCCCGAGAGCATCACGTTCGTCTTCGAGTAGGTGCTCTCACCATCCGCGGTCGTCGCACGCAGCGTCACCGACGATCCGCTCGCGATTCCGCCAGCTCGAAGCATCTCGTCCGAGTTCGCGTTCACGCGCCCGAGGAAGAGATCTGTGCCACCGCTCACAACGTACACGTCCACCGCCTGGCTGAGATTGTTCGTCATATGAACGGAAACGTCCGACATCTCTGAACCGGGTGTCGTGTTGACCTCGACCGCGCGTGAGCACGCGGCGAGAACAGCCACCAGCAGCACGGATGCGATGATCTTCATCATGTCGCCTCTCCTGGAAAGGTCTCGTTGTTTGTCGTTCATGGCAGTACTACTGCCGACGGCGCTTGCAAGACACATGCTTGACGGTCCGGACCCGTCGCGTTCCATCAGACGCATCTTTTCGCCAACCGCCCCGTGCCCGTATTATGATTGTGCAGCCCGCCCGCCCTTCGCCCGTCCCTTGCTCCGTCCGCCCAGCCGATGCACAAGATATCGCCACGACCCGTCCTTATCCTTGCGATCGCGGCTGCCTCGGCCGCGGCGTGCCGGCAGCCACGGACCGGGGAGACAGCGCCCGTGTCGTCCCCAGGCGCCCTCCCCACCGCCCCCGCCCCCGGCGCAGCACCCCGGACCGCGGCGCGACCGGGGGCTGACCGGGCGCCGGCTGGAGGTTGGCGTGTTCCGGTCTCTCCGATCGACGGCGCTCCGATGAATGTCGCCGTCGGCACACCACTCGGCGCGGCGCAGCAGCGATGGGTGGACAGCACGCTCGCCACGCTCTCGCTCAGGGAGCAGGTCGGGCAGATGGTCATGATGTGGATCCTCGGCGATTACACCAACGTCCACGACGCGAGCTACGAACAGATCGTCCAGTGGGTGACCGAGGACCGGATCGGCGGTGTCAGCATGTCGCTCGGCTCTCCCATCGAAGTCGCTGTCAAGCTGAATGACCTCCAGGAGCTGGTTACGGTTCCGCTGCTCGTTTCCGCTGACCTGGAACCGTCGCTTGGCCGACTGGAGGGGGGCGTCTTCCTCCCGTACATGCTCACAGGCGGGAGCGCCACCGTCATTCCGAGCAACATGGCCATCGGGGCGACAGGCGATACCACGCTCGCGTATCGGGCCGGCGCCGTAATCGGCAGGGAAGCACGCGCATTGGGGATTCACCTCGCGTTCGCGCCGACGGTCGACGTCAACAGCAATCCGGCCAACCCCGTGATCAACACCCGGTCCTTTGGCGAGGACCCATACGCAGTCGCCCGACTTTCGGCCGCATTCGTTCGGGGAGTTCAGGACCAGGGAGTCGCGGCCACCCCGAAGCACTTTCCGGGGCACGGCGACACCGACACGGATTCGCACAACGCGCTCCCGGTCGTGACCTCCGATCGCGCCCGGCTGGACTCCGTCGAGCTCGTGCCATTCGAGGCTGCGATCGCCGCCGGGGCCGCCACGATCATGACGGCCCACATAGCGCTGCCCGCGGTCGATCCCGACAGTACGCCGGCTACACTCGCGCCGGTGATCGTCACCGATCTGCTGCGCGACTCGCTCGGCTTCGAGGGAGTTGCGGTCACGGACGCCCTCACCATGGAGGCGGTCGGCGAGGGATACCCCGTTGAACGGAGCACGGTGCTCGCGGTGAAGGCGGGGGCCGACATACTTCTCAAGCCGAGCGACATACCGCGCGCCATTGACGCGGTCGTGGCCGCCGTGGAGAGCGGGGAGATCGCTCGCGAAAGGATCGAGCGATCGGTGCGGCGCGTGCTCGAGCTCAAGGCGCGGAGCGGAGCCGCTGCCCGCCCCACGGTCTCGCTCGATGTGCTGCGGCGTATCGTGGGCGCGCCGGAACATTGGGCCGTGGCACACGAGATCGCGGAGCGCGCCATAACGCTTGTAAGGGACAGCGCCGGGCTGGTACCCGTCGCCGGTGCGCACGACGCGTTCGTCGTGATCTACGCATCCGACACGGACCTCGAGGCGGGGCGCACCTTCATCGCCGAGCTTGGCACACTCGGCCTGCGCGTGCGCTCGGAGAGAATCGGCCCGGAGACATTTGCGGCTCGTCTCAATTCGCTTGCGCTTGCCGCTCGCGATGCCGACCGCATCATCATCGCGACGAACGTGAGACGCTTTCAGGGAGAGGGCCGGAACGCCATCGCTCCGCAGGTCGCGAGCTGGATCGACGCGCTCGCGGCGGACGCCCCCGTGATCGTTGTCGCCAACGGGAATCCGTACGTCATCGCTCAGTTCCCCAACGTCGACACATACATCACGACGTACGGAATTGGCGAATCACTGGAGCGAGCTGCAGCGCGCGCCCTCGCCGGCGCGGCTCCGATCGGCGGGCGGACACCGATCTCGCTTCCGGGCTATTTCGAACTGAGCGATGGAATCCAGCTCACTGGCGGGAACGAGTTGAGCAAGGGCAGGTGAGCGGCGCACCCGACGGGCGCGAGCCCGTCATGACGAGCGGCATTCTTCGGGTTGTCGGACGGGTTGCGCCGGCCGGTGCTCCGATTCTTCTCGCCCTGGCGTTCAGTCTCCTGATTGCACTCGCGTGCGTTCGGCACCGGCCCGTGGTCACGGATCCTGCGGTCGCCCCCGCCCCAGCGCCGTCGATGCCGGCGATGGCTATTCCGGCCGCGCCGAGCGCGGACGAGCGGTGGGCCGACTCCGTCCTCGCAACGATGTCGCTCAGGGCCAGGGTCGGGCAGATGTTCATGCGCTGGATACCTGGTCACTTCGCGGGACCGGCAAGCTCCCATTTCGCCGAGGCGCGTCGCTGGGTAACGCAGGACTCGATCGGCGGCTTCATCATCTCGATCGGTTCACCCGCGGAACTCGCCCGAAAGACGAACGCCCTGCAGCATCTGTCGAAGGTGCCACTGTTCTTCGCGGCAGACCTCGAGTTCGGCCCCGGTCAGCGGCTCATTCCCGGGGGCGCCGTCTTCCCTCCCCCCATGGGCATGGCAGCGACGGGCGACACGAGTGCGAGCTGCCGGCACGGCCGCGTCACCGCGCGCGAGGCGCGGGCGGTGGGCATCCGATGGACCTTCTCCCCCGTCGTCGACCTCAGCACCGTGCCGACGAATCCCATCGTGAACGCACGCGCCTATGGGGAGTCCGCACCAACCGTGATCCGCTACGCCATCCCGTTCATCAGGTGTGCACAGGAGAACGGCCTGCTGGCAACGGCCAAGCATTTCGCGGGACAGGGCGCCACGGACGTGGACTCGCACATCGGGCGCCCCATACTCGACCTCGACCGGGTCGCCCTCGATTCCGGGGCGTTCATGCCATTCCGCGCGGCGCAGGCCGCTGGCGTGGCGGCCATCATGAGCGGCCACCTCGCACTGCCGAAGATCAGCGGCGACTCTTTGCCGGTGACCCTGAGCCGCGTGCTGCTCGGTGACATTGTGCGCGACGAATGGGGGTTCGACGGTCTGCTCGTCACCGACGCGCTCTGGATGGGCGGCGTCACGGCTGGCCCGGAGTACACGCCCGGGCGTGGCGCCGTGCTCGCGATCCAGGCGGGCAACGATGTGATTCTGGACCCCGTGGATCACAGGGCGATGATTGACGCCATCGTCCGAGCCGTGCGCACCGGCACGATCACCGAAGCCCGCATCGACTCGTCCGTACGGCGCATACTCATCGCGAAGGCAGCCGTTGACCTGGACAGCTCGCCGCTCGTGGACACCGCGGCCGTGTTCGACGTGGTCGGCGCGAGCGCGACGGATTCCATCGTGGCCGACATCGCGCAGGCATCGATCGTCCTCGTACGCGACAGGCGCGAACTCGTTCCGCTCCTTCCGGACAGCGGCGATCGCATTCTCGTGCTGGCGTACCTGGACGAAGGCGTCGAGCCGGCGGCCACCGTGCGCCCTGCCGAGGCGTTCGCCGCGGAGCTCGGCCGGGTGCTCCGGCCCTCCGGTGCAATTGTGGAAGTCGCGACCACGACATCCCCCAGCAGGAGTACCGAGCTCGACTCGCTCGCGCAACGTGCCGCGCGCGCGGACCTCGTGATCCTTGCTCCCTTCGCGCGCGCGATCGCATCGAAGGGGACGATCGGGCTGCCGCCCGCGCAGGTAGATTTCTACCGGAACGTAATCGCACAGCAGCCGCGAAGCATCGTGGTGACATTCGGTGATCCGTACATCCTTCGCCAGATTCCGGACGCGAGCACCTACATGCTCGCATGGAATCCCTGGTCGCAATGGAGCGAGCGCGCGGCTGCGCGTGCGATCACCGGACGCGCGGAGATAACCGGGCAGTTGCCGGTCACGATCGCCCCCGCCCCCGATCTTCGCGCGGGGGCAGGCATACGCATGAACGCGATCGCATTCGAGGGCGCTCCAGCCACATATCCGGAGGCGACGATGGCGCTGCTCCGTGACACGCTGCAATCGCTGCTGGACTCGGGGGTCGCGGACAGCACATTCCCCGGCGCATTCGCCGTCGTCGGCAATCATCAGGAAGTGCTCGCGAGTGCGGCCGCGGGTCGACTGGACTGGGCCCCATCGCCCGCGCCGAACGAGCATACGATATGGGATCTCGCGTCACTCACGAAAGTCGTCGGCATGACGACGGCGATGATGCAACTCGTCGAGCGCGGAGCCGTGGAGCTCGACGCACCGGTTGTGCGTTATCTCCCCGGGTTCACCGGAGCGGAAAAGGCCACGGTCACCGTGCGCGACCTGCTGACACATTCGTCGGGACTTCCGGCGTGGCGCCCGCTGTACAAGGAGGCCGAGAGCGCGGACGCTGCCCGGGCTCTCGTGCTGGCCACTCCGCTCGACACGGTGCCTGGAGCCAGATACGTCTACAGCGATCTCGGCGCGATACTCCTCGGCCTCATCGTCGAGCGCGCGAGCGGAGAGCCACTGGATGACTATCTCGCGGAGCATGTTTTCGAGCCACTCGAGATGAACGAGACCGGGTTCCTGCCCGACAGCGCACTGCTCCCGCGGATCGCGCCGACGGAGTACGATCCCTGGCGCCAGCGTCACCTGCGAGGGATCGTCCATGACGAGAACGCTTTTGCGCTTGGTGGCGTCTCCGCTCACGCGGGCCTCTTCAGCTCTGGCCATGATCTCGCCCTTTTCGCGCGGATGTACCTGAATGGCGGTGCGCTGGGTTCAGCCCGGGTATTCACGCCGCGAACCATGGCGCTGTTCACACAGGTGCAGGACCCTGCGCTCTCGCATCGCGCGCTCGGGTGGGAAACGCCAACCGGAGAGAATTCCGGTGGTCACCTGCTCTCGGAGAGCGCATTCGGACATACCGGCTTCACCGGTACGTCGATCTGGATCGACCCCGCGCGTGATCTGTTCGTGGTTCTTCTGACGAACCGTGTGAATCCGACGCGCGAGAATGGTGGAGTTGGACTCGTGAGGATCGCAGTATCGGACGCCGTCTTCGGAACGCTGCTGCCCTCGATTGCCGCGGCGCGCGCCGCCGTGAACGGAGCCGTGAACGAAGCCGTGAACGGAGCCGTGAACGGCGATGGCGGGCACTCCACCTCGACCCCTTCCAATCCATGAGCTTCGGTGCGATCGACTGGGCGATCGTCGTCGCGTATTTCGCGATAACGATCGCCGTCGGCTTCTACTTCACAAAGCGCGGCGGCGAGAACCTGAAGGAGTACTTCCTTTCGGGACGGAACGTCCCATGGTGGCTCGCCGGGACCTCGATGGTCGCCACGACGTTCGCCGCCGATACGCCACTCGTCGTCACCGGTCTCGTGGCCACGAGGGGCGTAGCCGGCAACTGGCTCTGGTGGAACTTCGTGATGAGCGGGATGCTCACGGTGTTCTTCTTCGCGCGGCTCTGGCGACGCGCCGAGGTGATGACGGACGTGGAGTTCGCCGAGATTCGCTACGGCGGACGCCCGGCCGCCGCCCTGCGAGGGTTCCGCGCCCTTTATCTCGCGATCCCCATCAACCTCATCATCCTGGGTTGGGTGACCAAGGCGATGGTGAAGGTGCTCACGATCTCGACCGGCATCGACCCGTGGCTCGCGGTCGGGATCTGTTTCGTCATAACGGTCGGATACTCGGTCGCAGCCGGGATGTGGGCCGTGCTGTGGACCGATCTGATACAGTTCGTCATCATGATGGCGGCAGTGATCATCCTGGCGGTCTTCGCTGTGGACGCCGTTGGCGGCATGGCTGCACTCCAGACGAAGGCGGGCGCATACTTTGGCAGCGAGAAGGCCGCGCTGTCGGTGCTTCCGGTTTCGATTGGCACGGACGGGATCACGGCGTATGCATGGATGCCCCTGCTCTCGCTGACCGTATTCCTTTCGGTGCAGTGGTGGGCGTCGTGGTACCCCGGCGCCGAGCCGGGGGGCGGCGGTTACATAGCCCAGCGCATATTCTCCGCCCGCACGGAGCGCGACGGAGTACTCGCGACGCTCTTCTTCCAGATCGCCCACTATGCGATCCGGCCGTGGCCGTGGATCATCACCGGACTTGCCACCGTGGTGTTGTACCCCACGCTCGAGGACCGCGAGGCGGGATACGTTCACGCGTTCGTCGACCTGCTGCCGACGCCATGGGCCGGACTCATGCTCGCGGCATTCGCGGCCGCGTACATGTCGACAGTGAGCACGCAGCTCAACTGGGGCGCGTCCTATCTGGTGAACGACTTCTACAAGCGCTTCATGAAGCCACACGCCTCCGAGCGGCACTATGTGGGCGTATCCCGGGTGGCCACTGTCCTGCTCTTCCTCCTGTCCCTCATCGTCACCTCGCAGCTCGACACCATCGAGGGCGCCTGGCGCTTCCTGCTCGCGCTCGGCGCCGGTACAGGGCTGGTGCTCATCCTGCGCTGGTACTGGTGGCGGATCAACGCGTGGTCCGAGATCAGCGCCATGACCGCATCGTTCGTCGTCTCTCTGCTCGCGATCTGGCTCGTGCCCCGCGCGCTGCCAGACGGTGGTCCCAACGTGGATGCATTGGTGATGCTCATCACCGTGGCTGTGAGTACTGTCATCTGGGTATCGGCGACCTACCTGACGAAGCCCGAGCCGGACGCCGTACTCGACTCGTTTTACCGGCGGGTCCGGCCGGGCGGGCCGGGCTGGGCGACGGTGTCCCGGCGGCTGGGGTACGGTCGGGAGCCAACCCCGGGCGGCGCGATGGCCTGGACGAACTGGATCGCGGGCGTGGTTGCGGTGTACGGAACGCTGTTCGGGACCGGGAAGCTGCTCTTCGGAGAGTGGCCCGCGGCATTCGGATTCCTCGGCGCGGCCGCCCTGGCATTCGCCTGGCTGTCGCGGGCGCTTCGGCGCGAGCCGACAGGGTAGGACTGTCATTCCCGCGGAAGCGGGAATCCAATGTGTGGGGGTCCACAGACGCATGCTTGAAGGACCCCCGTTTTTCCGCTATACTTCAGCAGATGTAACGAGCCGGCCGGCAATACATTCCTCGCCGGCCGCATAGTCCCGGAGGACCCAGATGAGCACAACTCAGCAGCCCGACGTGATGCTTACGGTGACACCTGTTGCGGGCGTCGAGGTCAAGCGCTTCATGGAAGTGGAATCCGTCGATCCCGGCACCGGCGGCGTGCGCGTGAGCGTACAGCCAGGCGGGTGCAGCGGCTTCAAGTACGGCCTTCTCATCGAGGACAAGGCCGCCGAGGACGACTTCGTCCTGGAGAATGAAGGGTTCCGCGTCTTCGTGGATCCGTTCTCCGCCCAGTACATCAACGGCGTGACCATCGACTACGTGTCGTCGATGCAGGGTTCGGGCTTCACCTTCAAGAATCCCAACGCCACCGGCGGTTGCGGCTGCGGCAGCTCGTTCAACGCCTGACAGATAGAACGTGACGAGACCGGTAGCTGGCGCCCCCATCATGGACGCCGGAACCACCACGGAGGCCCGCGAGCACGCTTCGAATCGCGGGCCTTCTCGTCATCTTGCGGGCGGCGCGGGCGGCGCGGGCGGCGCGGGCGGCACCGGCGCTGCAGGCGGTTCGGGCGGTGGCGGAGCAGGCGCGGCACGTCATGAGCGCATCCGTACGATCGTCGTCGACGACCACGAAGACATTGCCCGGCTCGTCGCGGGACGCATAGCCTCGCTCATCCGCGAGCGGGCAATTGCGGGCGAGCGAGCGGTCCTCGGGCTCGCCACCGGCTCCACGCCCATTGGAGTCTACCGCGAGCTGATACGCATGCACCTCGAGGATGAGTTGAGCTTCGCCAACGTGGTGACGTTCAACCTCGATGAGTACTACCCGATGGCGCCGGACAGCATCCACTCGTATCACCGCTTCATGTGGGAGAACCTCTTCTCCCAGGTGGACATCGACGCGACGAACGTGCACATCCCCAGCGGCTCGGTTCCGCGCGAGCAGGTCGATGAGGCAACGCGGCGATACGAGGACGATATCCGCCGAGCCGGCGGGATAGACTTCCAGATACTCGGCATTGGCAAGACCGGGCACATCGGCTTCAACGAGCCGGGCTCCGGCGCAGAGAGCCGTACGCGCCTCGTCACGCTGGACACCGTCACGCGCAAGGATGCCGCGGGCGATTTCTATGGCGAGGAGTACGTGCCGCGCGAGGCGATCACCATGGGCGTAGCGACCATTCTCGAGGCCCGCGAGATCGCGATCCTGGCCACGGGTGAGCACAAATCGAGCATCGTTCAGAGGTCGGTGGAAGGCGAGATCGACCTCGACGTGGCAGCGACCTTTCTCCAGCAGCACGCGAGCACGACGTTCTACGTCGACGGTCCCGCTGCCGCGGATCTCACGCGCATCGCGACGCCCTGGCTCCTGGACGAGGTCAGGTGGACACCTCGCCTCACGGTCAGCGCGGTCGTGTGGCTGTCGCAGCGCGCCGGGAAGGCCATCCTCAAGCTGACAGCGCGCGACTACGCCGAGAACAAGCTGTCGCCGCTGGTGGCGCGCTACGGGTCGCCGGGGGCCGTGAACGGCGAGGTGTTCAACACTCTGGGTGCGAAGATCCGCGGCAAGTCCAGACTGCCGCGCGGTCAGAAGATCATCTGCTTCTCGCCCCACCCCGACGATGATGTGATTTCGATGGGCGGGATCCTGCGAAAGCTCGTCGAGAACGAGAACGGGATCACGGTGGCGTACATGACGAGCGGCAACATCGCCGTGTTCGATCATGACGTCCGCCGGTATCTCGACTGGCTGCAGCGGCTCTCCGATGAGCGCGGGCTCGGCGAAGGCGGCGTGGACGAGCTGTCGCGCACTGTGTACGCGGCGCTCCGGGGCAAGCGTCCCGGCGACGTCGACATTCCGGAAATCCAGGACATCAAGCGGATCATCCGGGAGGCAGAGGCGATCAGCGGAATCGAGACGGTGGGGCTCCCCGGCTCGGCAGGCCGCTTTCTGAATCTCCCCTTCTACCAGACGGGAAAGGTCCGCAAGGATTCGATAGGCCCCGCCGACGTGGAGATCGTGTTCGACCTGCTGAACGAGATACAACCGCAGCTCATATTCGTGGCTGGTGACCTCTCCGACCCGCACGGGACACACCGGATGTGCAAGGAGGCGATCGGCCTCGCGCTGGAGCGGTATGCCGGCCGAGCTCCTGGTGACTCCGACGGCGGAGGGCGCGAGCCGACGGGCAGCGCCGCCACCTCGTACCAGTCGCGTGACGTCGGCGCACGGGTAAGGCCCGAGGTGTGGCTGTATCGCGGCGCCTGGCAGGAGTGGCCGATCACGGAGGCCACCTGGCTCGTGCCGCTGTCGCAGGAGGAGCTTCGCCTCAAGATACAGGCGATCTTCAAGCATCAGTCGCAGAAGGATTCGGCTCCCTTTCCCGGCGCGCACGACGAGCGCGAGTTCTGGCAGCGCGTAGAGGCACGCAACAAGGACACGGCGGCCTTTCTCGACCGGCTCGGGCTGGCGGAATACTTCGCCATGGAAGCGTATGTCGTCGAGTAGCGCTCGCAGGTGACAAGCACGTTCACGCTGTTCGATCTCGCCGTACTCCTGCTGTATCTGGTGGGGACGACGATGCTCGGTGTCTGGCTCGGACGGGATCAGAAGAGCGCGCGCGACTACTTCGTCGCCGACCGTGCGATCCCCTGGTGGGCGATTCTCTTCTCGGTGGTGGCGACGGAGACGAGCGCGCTCACGTTCATCAGCATACCGGGACTCGCGTACCTCACCGATCTGTCCTTTCTCCAGATCGCACTCGGCTACCTGCTGGGACGCATCGTGATCGGGTACACGCTGCTTCCGCGCTATTTTCAGGGCGAGCTGGTCACCGCATACTCGTTGCTGGAGCGCCGATTCGGGCTGACCACGCGGCGCTTCGCTTCGATCACGTTCATGGTGACGCGCGCCTTCGGAGACTCGGTCCGCATCTTCGCCACGGCGATTCCGATCGCGCTGATAATCGGGCCGGTCGTCGATACCGCCTACGTGATGCAGTTGTCGATACTCATCCTGGGCGCGTTCACGGTGGTATACACCTATCATGGCGGCATGCGCGCAGTGGTGTGGACTGATGTCGTGCAGACCGGAGTGTACGTCTTCGGCGGCATCGCGGCGCTGTATCTGATCGGAAGCGGAATCGATGGCGGATGGGGAACTGCAATGGCACGCGCGAGCGAGGCGGGAAAGTTCGACGTCATCGATACGTATGCCGGGTTCGACAGGCCGCACACGATATTCGCCGGCCTCATCGGAGGCGCCTTTCTCTCGATGGCCTCGCATGGCACCGATCAGCTCATCGTCCAGCGACTCCTCGCATCCAGTAATCTGCGCGATGCACGGAAGGCGCTCATCGGCAGCGGCGTTGCGGTGATCGTGCAGTTCGCCCTCTTCCTCTTCATAGGGATCGGGCTGTACGCGTTCTACGAGGGTCGTGCCTTCGCACGGCCGGACGAGATATTCCCCCGATTCATCGTCGAGGTGATGCCGCCGGGCCTCACGGGGCTCGTCGTGGCCGCGATACTGGCGGCCGCGATGAGCACGGTGTCGGGAGCGCTGAACTCGCTATCGGCTGCGACGACGCACGACATCTATCTCCCCCTCACGCGAAGCGAGCCGAACGATGCGTCGCTGCTGCGCACCGGCAAGCTGTTCACACTGGTGTGGGCCGTGGTACTGATTGGCGGGGCGATGCTGTACCGGAACGAGGGCACGCCGGTCGTCGTGATCGCGCTCTCCATCGCCTCCTTCACGTACGGGGGGCTGCTGGGCGGATTCTCCCTGGCCCTCCTCTGGCCGCGGGCAAGGCAGCGCGACGCGATAATCGGAATGAGCATCGGCATCGCCGTGATGACCGTGGTCGTCTTCGCGAACCCCATCTCTTCGGTGGTGCCATCGCTCACCGGCGTGCTCGCGCCGCTCGGCCGCATCGCGTGGCCATGGTATGTGCTTATCGGGACCACGATCACATACGGCGCTGGGGCGCTGGCGTCGTTCGTCGGACCGCGCGACGCGGCTCCGGATGCGGGCGCGACGAGCGTCGACGCGCGTACCGGCAAGGTAATCCTGCCCGCCCCTGCGGACTCCGGCACCTGAGCGGCGTGGTGGATATAGTCGCGGGGGTCGACGGAGGCGGCTCGAAGACCCGCGTCCTCATCGCCGGCGACGACGGCGCGACGATCTCCGAGGCAGAGGGCTCCGGTTCGGCGGTACGTCCGGGAAGGGCGGATCGCTCGGCCGCGGTGATCGCGGAACTCGTGAGTACGGCTCTGGCCAACGCCGGACTGAGCGACACAGTGCCGCGCATGCTCTTCATCGGCGTCGCCGGCATCGGGCGCGAGGCAGAGCGGCAGGCACTGCTCGACGGGCTCTTCGAGCTGCGGGTCGCGCGCGACATCATCGTGGAGCCGGACGGCAGCATAGCCCTCAATGACGCCTTCGACGACGGCCCGGGACTGCTGCTGATCGCCGGAACGGGATCGGTTTGCGTGGGACGCGGGCCGACCGGCTCGATGGCGCGCTGCGGCGGATGGGGTCCCGTGATTGGAGACGAGGGCAGTGGTGCGTGGATCGGGCGGCGAGCGCTCTCGATCGTCGCGGCGGCAGCGGATGGACGTGAACCCGAGACGCTGCTGTCGCGCGCTGTACTTGCCGCGACGGGAACTGAGCGTACCGTGGATCTCGTTCCCTGGGCTGCAGCGGCGACACCCGCCGATCTCGCGCTGCTCGCCCCGGTGGTCGCGGAAGCCGCCGACGGGGGCGATCTGCGCGCAAACTCTCTCGTGTCACTCGCCGCCGAGGAGCTGCTGCTGCACGTCAGGGCCTTGGCGCGTCAGGTATTCGGTGACGAACGAGCATCCATCCCGCTGGCGCTCTCAGGCGGGCTCCTCGGCTCGGGGTCGACACTGCGCAGGCGACTGGAGAATCGCCTGAGGGTTGCGTGCCCGGGAGTGCACATTCACGCCGAAGCTGTGGACGCCGCACGCGGCGCCGTGAAGGGAGCGCTCCGTGCCATCGCCGCTTCGACGCCCGCCGCAAGAGGGTGACGAGAGGCGGGCGGGTCCTCAGGTGATCGACCTCGGTGTTTCGGTCACTTCGGGCGGCGGCCAGGATGGGCTCTCGTCCAGCTTGCCCCCTCCCGCCTGGACCCCTTCCGGCGGGATCACCGATTCATCCCAGAGCTTCTCGGACCTGGCGATGAACGCCGTCGTGACCAGGTCGCCGGTGACATTGACCGTCGTGCGCGCCATGTCCAGGATGCGGTCCACGCCCAGTATGATGGCAATCCCCTCCGCGGGTACGCCGAACATCACCAGGATGCCGACGAGGAGCGGGATGGATCCACCCGGAACGCCGGCCGCGCCGAGGGCAGTGATGACGGCCATCAGCATGACGACAATCTGCTGGCCCAGCGAGAGATCCATGCCGAAGACCTGTGCGACGAAGATCACGGTCACGCCCTCGAACAGCGACGTACCGTTCATGTTCATCGTGGCGCCGAGCGGAAGGACGAACCCGGCGATCTTGGGCGGAATGTTGAGGTTCTGCTCGGCGGTGGCAATGGATGTCGGAAGGGTGGCGCTGCTGGAGCTGGTCGAGAAGGCGGTGACCATCGGCGCCTTGATCCTTGTGAAGAAGCGCCATGGACTGATCCCCACGACGAAACGCAGGATGAGCGGATAGTTGACGAACGTGTGCAGGATCAGCCCTCCGATCACGACTGCGATGTAGATGAGGAGCGGCGTCAGAAGCACCGCGCCAAAGCGCGATGTGACTCCGAAGATGAGTCCTGCGACGCCGTACGGCGCGAGCTTCATTGCCAGCTCGACGATCTTGATCACGATTTCGTTGAGCGAGTCGAGCACATCTATCATCGGCTTTGCCCGCTCGGGCGCGAGCATCGTGAGAGCGACTCCGAACATGATGCCGAAGAAGATTATCCCGAGCAGGTCGATCTCCACCGCGGACCGGAATGGGTTCCGCGTCACGATGTTCACAATCGTCTGGATGCCGAATCCGCCCATCGCAGCCGTCTCGACCTGCGACGATGCATCGCCGGCATAGGTTGCCATGAGCTGATCGCGCACTTCGGGTGTGACGCGTGAACCGGGGTCGAGGATGCCGACCATGATGAGGCCCATCGTCGCCGACATGGCCATGGTGATGAAGAAGAAGGCGAGCGTCTTGCCTCCGATGCGTCCCACCTTGCGCAGATCACCGAGCCCGGCGACGCCGAGCGAGATCGAGGCAAATACGAGCGGGATCACGATCATGAACAGCAGGTTGAGAAAGATCGCGCCCACCGGTCCCGCGAGATAATGGTTGAGCCAGATGACCGTAGGGCTCTCCGCTCCGAGCAGCCACTTTGCGAGCATCCCGGCCGCGGCGCCTGCCAGAAGCCCGAGCAGGATCTTCGTGTGCAGCGGGATGCCCTTTCTGTGCTGGCGCGGCGGGACGGGCGATGCGGACTGGGGGCGGGTCGAAGCTGTCATGCGTCATCTCCCGTGCCGGACACGCGCGCCCGGCGACGAAGTTTGGAATGTCTGAATCCGTAGGCGAAGTACAGCACCAGCCCGGCGACAAGCCACCAGAAGAAGCGCACCCAGGCGCTGCCCGGCAACCCCCGCATGACGAATACACAGGCGGCCGCACCCAGCGGCGCCACCAGCCAGACGAACGGTACCTTGAACGGGCGCGGACGATCCGGCTCGCGGATACGCAGCACCAGCACGCCCACGCATACGAGCGCGAAGGCGAACAGCGTCCCGATGCTGGTGAGATCGTACGTGGCCGCATCGTCGGCTACCAGGGCGGCGCCGCCCACGACGAGACCGGTGATGATCGTCGTCACGTGCGGGGTTCGATACTCCGGGTGCAGCTTCGCGGCCCACGGCGGCAGCAGGCCATCCCGCGCCATGGAGAAGAAGATCCGCGGCTGCCCGTACTGGAACACCAGAAGAACAGCCGTCATCGATACGAGCGCGCCGAAGGCGATGATCCAGCTCCAGGTGGTGAGGCCCGCGACGTTGAATGCGTGCGAGAGCGGATCGGACGCGGCGAGCTGCGTGTACGGGACGAGGCCCGTCGCGACGGCGCCGACGATGATGTAGATGACCGTGCAGACGGCCAGCCCTCCCATGATTCCGATGGGCAGGTTGCGCTGCGGATTGCGCGTCTCCTCGGCCGCCGTCGATACGGCGTCGAATCCGATGTAGGCGAAGAACACGATCGCCGCACCCTGGTGGATTCCCGTGAAGCCATTGGGAGCGAAGGGGCGGTAGTTCTCCGGATCGATGTGCATTCCACCCACGATCACGAAGATCGCGAGCACCACGAGCTTGAGGATCACGAGAAACGCGTTCGCTCGCGCGCTCTCCCGAACGCCGAGCACCAGCAGCCAGGTGATCAGCATGACTATGAGGAACGCGGGCAGATTCACGAGTATCGGGATGTCGAACAGCCTGGGTGCGCTGTCCAGCAGGCCGCGGATGGCGGGATCGGAGTGGAGCTGAACGTCCCAGTAGCCGTGCGACAGCCACCCTGGCAACGCCATGCCCCAGCCGGAGAGCAGCGCATCGAAGTAACCGCCCCACGCGATCGCCACCGCGACGTTCCCGACCGCGTACTCGAGAATGAGATCCCACCCGATGATCCATGCGATGAGCTCACCCATTGTCGCGTACGAGTACGTATACGCGCTGCCCGAGAGCGGGATCATGGAGGCGAGCTCGGCGTAGCATAGCGCGGCAAGTCCGCACACCACGCCGAGGAGTATGAAGGAGATGACCAGCGCGGGGCCGGCGCCGTAGCGGATGATCTCACCGTCGGGGCGCACCTCGCCCGCGGCCGCCGTACCGATCGTGGCAAAAATGCCGGCGCCGATGATGGCGCCAATGGACAGCATGACGAGATCGCCCGCGCCGAGCGTCCGGCGCAGGTCCCCGGATTCGGCGCCTTCCGGCATCAGCTCGGCGATGGCTTTGCGAGCGAACAATTTCATGGGCCGCATTATCGCACACTGTCGGCGAGCGCGCTACCGGGAAATGGCGGCTTGCATGAGGAGACCATCCGTTTCAAGACGCGCTGGCGCGGCGCGTCCGTCGCCGACAGCAATGCCGCAGATGCAAGCGAGGGGGACACGGTGAACCGGGCCCCCCTCGCTTTCCTGCAACAGCTACAGCGGGGCGGTTAGTACATCCCGCCCATGCCGCCGCCGGGAGCGGTGGGTGCAGCAGACTTCTCTTCCTTCTTCTCGACGACGATTGCTTCGGTCGTGAGCAGAAGGCCCGCGATCGACGCAGCGTTCTGCAGCGCGGTGCGGGTGACCTTGGTGGGGTCGATAACCCCGGCCTGCACCAGGTCTTCATACGTATCTGTCAGCGCGTTGTAGCCGAACGTGTCGTCCTTCGCGGCGCGAACCTTCTCGGCCACGATCGACGGTTCCGCTCCAGCGTTCTGGACGATCATTCGCAGCGGCTCCTCGATCGCGCGTCGCACGATCTCGACTCCCGTCTGCTCGTCGGTGTCCTCGAGCTTGAGCTTCTTGAGCACGCGCTGCGCACGGATGAAGGCGACGCCGCCGCCGGGGACGATACCTTCCTCGACTGCAGCACGCGTGGCATGGAGCGCATCCTCGACGCGGGCCTTCTTCTCCTTCATCTCGGCCTCGGTTGCTGCGCCGACGTTGATCACCGCGACACCACCGGCGAGCTTGGCCAGGCGCTCCTGCAGCTTCTCCTTGTCGTAGTCCGACGTGGACTTGTCGATCGCTGCCTTGATCTCCTTCACGCGACCCTGGATGTCGGCATCCTCGCCGCCGCCATCGATGATGGTCGTGTTGTCCTTGTCGATCACGATACGCTTCGCCTTGCCGAGGTCCGAGATCACTGCGTTCTCGAGCTTGAAGCCGACCTCCTCGGAGATCACCTTGCCGCTCGTCAGGACCGCGACATCCTGCAACATCGCCTTGCGACGGTCGCCGAAGCCGGGGGCCTTGACCGCGCAGACGCGGAGCGTTCCGCGGAGCCGGTTGACCACCAGCGTTGCGAGCGCCTCACCCTCGATGTCCTCCGCGATGATGAGCAGGGGCTTGTTCAGCTGCGCCACCTTCTCGAGCACGGGGAGGAGGTCCTTCATGGACGAGATCTTCTTGTCGTGGATGAGGATGAGCGCGTCCTCGAGCACGGCCTCCATCTTCTCGCCGTCGGTGACGAAGTAGGGAGAGAGATAGCCGCGGTCGAACTGCATGCCGTCGACGGTCTCCAGGCTCGTCTCCAGGCCCTTCGCCTCTTCCACCGTGATCACGCCATCCTTGCCGACCTTCTCCATTGCATCGGAGATCAGGTCGCCGATCTCGCGATCGTTGTTGGCAGAGATGGAACCCACCTGCGCGATCTCCTTCTTGCCCTTGGTGGGGACGCTGATCTTGCGCAGCTCCTCGACGACGGCGGCAACAGCCTTGTCGATCCCGCGCTTGAGCGCCATGGGATTCACCCCGGCGGTGACGTTCTTGAGCCCTTCGCGGAAGATCGCCTGTGCGAGCACGGTCGCCGTGGTGGTGCCGTCACCTGCGAGGTCCGATGTCTTGGTCGCGACTTCCTTCACCATCTGCGCGCCCATGTTCTCCAGGGGATCAGAAAGCTCGATCTCCTTGGCTACGGTAACGCCGTCCTTGGTGACTGTCGGCGCACCGAACTTCTTGTCTAGGACGACGTTGCGTCCCTTGGGGCCGAGCGTGACCTTGACGGCCTCGGCGAGTTGATCGACGCCGCGCTTGAGAGCCGCGCGCGCTTCGACGTTGAAGTGTAGCTCCTTACTGGCCATAGTTGGGTCCCTGTTTATTGTCGTTGTTCCGGGAGACGCTCCCCGCCGGCGGCGGGCCGTGCTCCCATGTCAGTGAATCGACGCCCGTTCCGGCGGCGATGGGCTGGACTCTCGAGCGGGTGAATCAGTTCAGGACCGCGAGGACATCCGACTCGCGCAGGATCAGGTACTGATCGCCTTCGAGCGTCACCTCGGTCCCGCTGTACTTCCCGTAGAGAACCTTGTCGCCCGTCTTCAGGTCCATCGGGACGCGCTTGTCCTTCTCGAATCGCCCCGGTCCGACGGCTACGATCTCACCCTGCTGCGGCTTTTCCTTCGCCGTGTCAGGAATGAAAAGCCCACCGCGCATCTGCTCGGTTTCTTCGAGCGCTCTGACGACAACGCGGTCGGCCAGCGGATTGACTTTGAGGCCCGCGGCACTCTTGGTGGCCATAGGTAATGCTCCTCCTCGTGCAATGTTTTGGCTGGGATCGCGGCTGGCTGCCGGAGACGGTCGGTCCGGCCTCTCGTGCGGCGCCAGGCGCGTGTTAGCACTCACATGGACTGAGTGCTAAGGCGCTAAAGCTAGCCCTGACTGGTGCGGGCGTCAAGGGCGACGAGCCGTTTGCGAGAGGCGTAAACGTTTGTAACCGCAAGTCTTATCGGGCCAGCCTCCGAGCCGCCCCCGAGCCCGCCGACGAGAGGCGCAGCCGAGCCTGCCCACTCGGCAGCGTGCCACCGGCAAGGCTGCGGGTCAGGGTCGGATGCGGGTCAGGCCAGGCGCCGGTCATGGGTGAGGCGCCGGTCAGGGTCGGATACGGGTCAGGACGGGCGCTGGTCATGGGTGAGGCGCCGGTCAGGGAGGACTCGCGCCCGGCCGCCCGGGGCCTTCCCCGCCGCAGAGATCGTAGGCGATTCTCAGACCGTGTAGCGTGAGCTCTGGTTCGACCGCGTCGAGCTCGCGGCAGAAGGGTCGTATCCATCCGGCCAGCCCGCCGGTCGCTACAACGTACGGCACGCCGCCGCCGGGCCACGCCGCCCGGAGCCGGCGCACGAGACCATCGATCGAGTCGGCGGCACCGTACAGAACTCCGGCGCGAATGCACTCTTCCGTGCGCTTGCCGATGACGCTCACCGGAGTCGAGAGCTCCGTCGCGGGCAATTTCGCCGTCCGGCGGAAAAGCGTCTCTGCAGAGCTCCGGATTCCGGGCTGGATGACGCCGCCCAGAAAGGCACCGTCGGCTGTGACGCAATCGTACGTCGTGGCCGTCCCCAGGTCGACGACAATCGTGTCCCGCCTGTAGAGCCGACTCGCTGCGACAGTATTGATGATCCGGTCCGCGCCAACCGTCTCCGGCTCGTCCACCTCGAGCCTTATCGGGAGCGGAGAGCGGGAATCGATCACCATGGGTTTCACCGCGAAGTATCGTTCCAGAGAATCGCCGATCACGGGCGTGACCGCGGGCACCACCGACGCTACGACAGCCCCGTCAACGCTCGCGCCGGCCACATTCGACCCGAGCATCAACGAGTGCAGCAGCACCCCCAGCTCGTCCGACGTTCGCCGCTCCGCGCTGCTGATTCGCCAGTGTGCGGCGATCGTTTCACCGTCGAACAGGCCGATGGTCGTCTCGCTGTTCCCGGCATCGAATCCGATAATCACGTCGACACGCGCTCCCCCGCCTCTTCAGGCCCAGTCTCGAGCAGCAATGACCCACCCCGGAATGTCGCTTCCCCCGCCGTTATGGCAACACGCAGCTCACCCGCCGGCGTGATTCCCCGCACCACGCCGGGCACCGGCCTGGTACAACGTCGCCCGGCGGCGATGTCACGCGAGGCAAACTCCGCGAGTTCGCCGGGGGTCAGCGATCCCCGTACGAGGGCCGCGCGCCGCAGCGCCGGCACGAGCGCGGCGAGCACTTCGACTCGCGATGTTCCCGGCTGGAGCTCTCCTGCAGCGGGCAGGGATCGGGGCGCAGCAACGTTGATTCCCAGACCGATCGCCACCCACTCGGGACGCTCCGAGCGCCAACGCATCTCGACAAGGACGCCGCCGAGCTTGCGGCGATCGCAGTAGAGGTCGTTGGGCCATTTGAGCTGAACGTGTTCAGGCGCGAACACATCCAGCGCGCTCGCGGCCTCCAGACCGAGCCGCAGGGAGAGCACCCCGACGGCTCCCGCATCGGGAGGGCGCTCGACGATCGTGAGCCAGATGCCGCGCCCCGGCTCCGAGGCCCAGGTTCGCCCGCCTCGTCCCCGGCCGGCCAACTGCTCGTTCGCAAGAACGAGCGTGCCGGCGGGAGATCCCTTCGCCGCCAGTTCGTGGGCGATGTCGAGGGTCGAGCCGACGCTCTCGTGCAGCTCGAGTCGCGGCACACCAATCAGTTGCCGCAGTTCCTCCGCGCCGATGCCGTCGAAGCTCACATCACCCGCGGGTCGCGAGCAGCACAAACACGATGAGTCCGAGCACGATCCTGTACACGGCGAACACTCCGTAGCTGTGCCGCGCGACGTATCGCAACAGCACCGCGATGGCGAGCCAGCTACTCACCGCCGCCGCGAGGATTCCCGCCACGAGCGGCGCACCGATCCCGACTTCGGCGATCGCATCCGGAAGCTTGAAAACGACCGCCGCAGCAATGATCGGCATGCTCATGAGAAAGCTGAACACGGCTGCGCTCTCGCGCGTGAGCCGGAGCGCCCGGGCGGCGGTGATCGTCGATCCGGAGCGCGACACGCCGGGCACGAGGGCGAGCACCTGTGCCAGTCCGATGAGCAGTGCATCGCTCCAGCGGATGGAAGCGAGCGATCTGTCCTGCGCAGCATGACGGTCGGCCGCCCACAGAAGAACGCCGAGAACGATGAGAGTGGTCGCAGTTATGTACGGACTGCGGAAGACGGTCTCCGCATGGTCCTCGAGCAGGACTCCCGCGATGCCGGCAGGGATCGTCGCGATGCCGAGGTGGACGACCCTCCATTCTCCCGGCTCCGTCGCACGCCCTTGCCTGAGGAGTGAGACCGCGGAGATGGCGAGCGCTGTCCATTCGCGCCGGAAGTACCATGCGAGCGCAACCAGAGTCCCCAGGTGCAACGCGACATCGAACGCGAGTCCCGGGTCCTCCCAGCCGAGGAACCAGGGGGCGAGTGCGAGGTGCGCGGAGCTGCTGATGGGAAGGAATTCGGAAAGGCCCTGAACGAGTCCGAGAACAATGGCCTGAAGAACTGTCATGCCGGGTAGTGAACGGTGATCGCCATTGCCGCCAGCGTCAGAGAGAAGGACGTGAGCTCAACAGAAGCGCAGCGAGCGACCAGACCATGGCGGTCTTGAGCAGCAGCGGGCCACCGCGCCGGCCGGCGAATGCACGGCGGGCCGCGATCGCGCATGCGACCAGCGCCGGAAGAACCAGTGCGGCGAATGCGGGCCGCTCGACGGCGAGCGGCACCAGTGCCCCGGCAAACGCTGCGAGCGCGAGGAGCAACCCGAAGCGCGCAGCGCCCAGGCCTGCTGCCAGTGGCAGCGTTCGGCGCCGCGTTGCGTCACCGTCGACGTCCTCGATGTCCTTCGCGATCTCCCGCGCGAGATGCAGCGGAATCGCAACGAGCAGCAGGGGCCACGCCGCGGCCGGCTGGTGCGCGCTCCACGTTCCGTAGAGGAAGGGGAGCGAGGCGATGATCGCAACCAGGATGTTGCCGGGGAGCCCGCGCGCCTTGATCCACCGGCTGTACTCGAACATGATCAGGAGAATCACCGCGGAGACCGGCGCGAGCGCGGGCCACGCGGCCAGAGAGGCCGCGACCGCAGCGATTCCGGCGACGGCAGCCCAGATTCGCGCAGTCTCTTCACGCAGCCGCCCCGCCGCAATCGGTCGGTCGGGATGCGCGATGCGATCGATCTCCACGTCGGCAATGTCGTTCGTGATGTTCGCGAATGCGGCAAGCGCGATCGCGGCGGCGGCGGCCAGGATCGTTCGCGTTCCCAGGAGCGCGGCGATGCCATCGCGCGCGACAATTCCCTCGCCCGGAGCGGTGAGCACCCACCACGCGCCCGCCAGCACTCCGGCAGCGGCCAGCAGCGCGTTCTGCCAGCGCATGAGGCGCAGCGTCGCGTTAGGCAAGCGCACGCCGGTAGCGGTCTTCGTATTGCGCCACAACCGCGCCCTGTGAGAACCGGGCGCGGGCATCGCTGGCGGCGGCGGCGCTCATCCGCTCCCAGCGTGATCTGTCGCCCAGTATCTCGAGCGCTGCGGCCGCCATCCCTTCGACATCACCCACGTCGCGCAGCGCGCCCGTCTCGCCGTCGCGCACGACTTCGACGATCCCGCCTGCCCGGCTCGCGATCACCGGTACGCCGGACGCCAGTGCTTCGAGGGCGCTCAGTCCGAATGACTCCGACTGGCTGGGGAGGAGGAACAGGTCGGCGGCGGCGAGCAGTGGCGCCACGGCCTCGATCTTCCCGAGAAAGCGGACGTGCTCCTCCACGCCGAGGCGGCGCGCCTCGTCCTCTGCGTCCACGCGTACCGGGCCGTCGCCCACCATCACGAGAACACTCGGTACTTCCCGGTTCACGCGCTCGAAGATCCCGATCACGTCGCGGATGCGCTTGACCGGCCGGAAGTTGGAGATGTGCATGAGGATTCGGCGGCCGTGATCGAGCTGGCCACGCAGGAGCGGCGAGTAGCGATTCCGGTCGTAGACCTCGCCGTCGATGAAGTTGTGTATGACCTCGATGTCGCAGCCGACGCAGCCAAAGGCATGCATGGTCTCCGCGCGCAGGTAATGCGACACGGCGGTCAGCCCGTCCGACCGCTCGATGGAGAACTTCGTGATGGCGTGAAAGGAGGGATCCTGCCCCACGATGGTGATGTCGGTGCCATGAAGCGTGGTCAGAACCTTGATGTCGCGGCCGCTCTGAGCAAGCATCTCCTTCGCGATCCATGCGCTCGTCGCATGGGGTATGGCGTAATGCACGTGCAACAGATCGAGGTCCCGCGCAACAACGACCTCGTGCATGCGAACGGCGAGCGCAAGATCATAGGGCGGATAGTCGAACAGCGGATAGCGGCCTACGTCGACCTCGTGGAACCAGACACCCGGGAGAAACGACGGCAGGCGGAAGGGATGCTGGTACGTTATGAAGTGGATCTCGTGACCGCGCGCGGCGAGCGCTATTCCCAGCTCGGTCGCGACGGCACCGGAGCCACCGTACGTCGGATAGCACGTGATGCCGATCTTCATCGATCGATCCTCTCCATCGCTCGCTCGTCCCATGCCGAATCGTCATCGTCGTTCCACCATTGCTGCACGATTCCCGCCGCGTCGGCGTCGTCGGGATTCAGCATCGTCACATCTTCTCCGGCGAGCTGATTGCGGAACCAGGTGCGCTGCCGTTTGGCGTACTGTCGCGTCGCGACAACGATGCGATGAACCGCAGCATCCCTCGCAATCCCGCCCGAGACGAGCAGCCGCACAGCGCCGTAGCCCGTGGCCCGCCACGCGGGCGCCTCGGCGTCGACCGAGCGTTCCAGACGCCGCACTTCGTCCTCCCACCCCGCGTCCAGCATTTCGTGCACTCGCCGCGCGATTCGGTCTCCCAGCGCTGCACCGGGATCGATGAGAAGATAGCGCGGGCGGTGTCGGGGGAGGGGGGGGGGCGTGCGCGCCGCCACGATGTGCCAGTCGCTGATCCGGCGTCCCGTGGAGAGCGCGATGACGATCGCCTGTGTGAGCTGCGCTCGGCCAAGGTGTGCGCGGGTGGGATCGATTGCTGCACACCAGCGGGCGAGCAGGTCGCGTGGCCAGCCGCCGAGTTCCTGCTCGAGCGCCCGGCGGCGCCGCGGATCGATCGCGGGCTCCTCGTACAGCGGCGAGAACAGCGCCCGCATGTAGAAGCCGGTGCCACCAGCGATGAGCGGGATTCGTCCCGCGTTCCGTGCCTCATCCACCCAGCGTTCAGCTTCGGCGGCCCAGCGCGATGCCGAGTATCGTCCTTCCGGTTCGGCGACATCGATGCCCCGGTGCGGAACTCGTTCCCGGTCCGCGCCGGCCGGCTTGGCAGTCCCGATGTCGAAACCCCTGTATATCTGGCGCGAGTCGGCGCTGATGATTGTGATCGCCGTGCGCGCGGCGATTCCGAGTGCGATCGCGGACTTGCCCGCCGCCGTCGGACCACAGATGACGCGAAGCCTATCGTCGCCCAAACCGGCGCTCCAGCTCGTCCCAGCCGAGCAGGACGATCGTGGAACGGCCGTGGACGTCGTGCGCTGGGAGCGTTGTCCGCCCGAGCCCGACGAAGAGCGCGCGCATCTCATCCGGCGAGAGATGGTCGCCGGCCTTGATCGCCGCCTTGCAGGCCACCGTCGCCGCCAGCCGTTCGTGACGAGCCGCCGTGCCGGGGAATCGATCGCCGGTGAGAGCGTCGAGCGTCTCGCGCAGGCAGCGCTCTCCGTCGAATCGCGGGTGCGGCATTGGCACGCTGCGCACGATGAGCGTGTGCCCGCCGAAGCCCTCGATCTCGAATCCAAGTCGCTCGAACAGATCGCGATTCGCATCCAGCGCGTCACCTTCGGCCGGTCCCAGATGCAGGGTGAGCGGAAAGAGCAGTCGTTGCGCCGGAAGCTCCCCGCTCTCGAGCGAACGCATGAACTGCTCGTAGAGAATGCGTTCGTGCGCGGAATGCTGATCGATGAGCACGGCACCCTCTTCCCGTTCGAACATCATCCAGGTCCGGCGGAGCTGCACGAGCGGCGGCACGGCGATCGTGCGAGCATCGGCCGCGCCGGGCGCATGTCCGGCGCCCGGAACCTGGGCGCCTGCGGGCTGCTCGCGGTCGCTGTCGAGCGACGAATCGAGGAATCCGCCCAGGTCGGCTTCAGCCGCGCTCACGCCCGGGTTCCGAATCATCTCGACATCGACCATCGCTCCCGAGCCCGCCGCTGCGCCTCCCGAAACGCCGTTGCTGCCCGGCATCCACGGTGATGGCCACACGCGAACCTCCGTCCCCATCCCCGCCCGGCCGCCGACCGCCGCCGCGCTCGCGAGCGCGCCGAGCGCACGGCGGACGGCGCTCTCGACAGCGCGCTCCACATCCCAGCGGTCGCGGAAACGCACCTCTGCCTTCGCCGGGTGCACATTGACGTCCACCGCGTCAGCAGACACGACGATGTCGAGGAAGAGCGACGGACGGAGCCCCGGAACGAGAGTCGATCGGTATGCGCTTTCGGCCGCGCGCACCATGCCATGGTCCCTAACCGCGCGGCCGTTGACCGTGATATGGACGCGCCGTCCGGCCGTGCCGACATCCGCCGGCCGCTCGGTGAGCCCGCTCACGTGGGTGGTGCCGTGCACGTCGTCGACATCGATCATGCGCGCGGCGTAGGCGCTGCCCCACAGCGCCGCGAGCCGCGCGCGGAGCGATGTCGCGACGGGCAGGGCGAGGACGCTCCGCCCGTCGTGCGTGAGCGCGATCCGCACATCCCGGCGAACCAGCGCGATCGTCGTGACCACATCGGAAATCGCGCGCCACTCCGAGCGCGCACCACGGAGGAATTTCTGGCGGGCCGGGGTGTTGAAGAAGAGCCGTCCGACCGACACTGTCGTACCGCGTCTGCGCGCCGCGTCGCGGATATCGACCACCTCGCCTCCCGCGGCGCGGATCAGCGTTCCGGCGCCGTCGCTCGGCGACGTCTCCATGACCAGCTCCGAGACGGAGCAGATCGCCGGCAGCGCCTCACCGCGGAAGCCGAAGCTCGCCACTCCCACCAGATCCTCGGCTGATCTGATCTTGGACGTGGCGTGCCGGCCGAGCGCGAGCACGGCGTCATCGCGATCCATGCCGGTGCCATCGTCGCTGACGCGGATACCCGTGCGACCACCGGCGTCGATAGTGATGTCGATCGCGGTCGCTCCCGCGTCCAGGGCGTTCTCGACCAGTTCCTTTACGACGGAAGCCGGCCGCTCGACAACTTCGCCGGCGGCGATCTGATCGGCGACGGCGCCGGGAAGAGTTGCAATGCTCGGCACGCCGGAAGCTACCGGGCGGCGTCGCCGAGCGTCAACGATCAGCCACCGGTGATCGGGGCGAGGCGCTGCTCCTCGATCCATCCCTCGCGTACAGCGTCGATGCTGATCAGGGCCCACTCGCCTCTGCGCTCGACCACTCGTACGACCTTTCCTTCCTCGACCACCGACACGCGCTCGGCACCCAGAGCGGGAATCGATCGGAGCTCCGAGTGGTCGGTGACGACGGTGAGCCCCGGGTCCGTGAGCTGTCGCTCGACACGAATGGCCCCGACACCCATGACCAGGGCGCCAACCGCGGCGGTGCGCGCTAGTGCGACCGTGAGCGAGCCCGCATTCGGTCGCGAGCGCGCCACGCGAACGAGCGCGGCCGTACACGCGGTTACCCAGAGCAGAGCTGTGGCGATCGCCAGCGCCGCGGTAGGCAACGGCGGCACCGCGCCGGCTCCGCGCCTTGTGTCGGAACCCGCGAGCGCGAGTCGCGCGCGTGCGTCCCGTGCGAGCGGCTCCAGACGAAGCGCGCGCTGCCATCCGATGATGGACGTGGCTGTGTCGCCCGCTGACCAGGCGGACGTCCCAAGGTTTGCCCAGGCGTCCGGTGCACGCGGGATATCGCGGGCGAGCGTGCCGAACGCGTGCTCCGCCACGCTGAACTGCCGCGCATCGTAGGCGGCGACGCCTTCGTCGAAGAGCCGCTGCGCCGCGCGCTGCGAAGGGGGGAAGGCGTGCAGACCGGCCGCCGATGCGACGCAGCCCAGCATGACGACCAGTCCGACATGCTTCAGATCGATCGCACCACGCACTCGCGCCTCGCGGTCCACGGCCTCATAGACCGCCACAGCCCGTTCGGCCGCCCGCGCAACGCTTGGCGCGGCGGCCGAGAAGGCCGCGCTGTCCAGCTCGGCGAGCAGGATCTCCGCCGCCATCGCGACGTCGGGCGACACACCCGCACGCCGGAGCATGCGAGCGAACGAGCCACGGCGCACGAGCGCATCCGGCGTGAGCCGCAGCCGATTGGCGAGCGCGCCCAGAAAACTGCGACGGATGCGGAGCGGGTGGGCTCGCTGCCCGGCACGAGCGCTGTCGCGCAGGTCAGCCAGCGCCGAGCGCTTGCGAATTCCCGGGCGGTATTTCCGTCGCGCGCCCAGCGTCAGCGCCGGCAGCGGAGCCACGACGAGCAGAAGCCAGAAGCCGGGACGGTCGTGCAATGGCACACCCACCGGCCCACGGAATTCGCGCCGGAGCGGGAGGAAGGTTTGCGGGCGCGTTTCGGTCTCGCTCGCGGCGAGCCCTCCCGGCAGGACGCGCAACGTCAATGCGCTCGTCGCTGCCATCTCGTAGCGCTCCGTCGCCGGATTGAAGAAGGCGTATGTGATGGGCGGGATGTCGAGCCGCCCCGCCAGCTTCGGAGTCACAATCCAGTCGAATTCCTTGGATCCGCGCACCGTCGTACCGGAATCGATCTCGACACGCTCCTCACCCTGGATCGCGCTCGCCCGCGGTATGGCGATCTCCGGGCGCGGGAACAGTTTCACGTTCCCGCTGCCGGAGACGGTGACGGTGAGCACCGTGGGGTCGCCCACACGGGCAGTGGAGTCGACGCGCGCGCTGATCCGCATGTCTCCCACCGCGCCCGAATAGCCGGAGGGCCGGCCTTGCAGGGGGGCCTCGACGGCAACGAGTTGCAATGTGTCGGTGAACAGTTCCCGGCTCTCTTCCTTGCTGAAGAAACTGAAGAGGCGCGGCAGGGAGAATGCAAGCCGCGCAGGAGGAATCACGTGCGTTCCCGATGTGAGGGGGAAGAGCCCGCGCTGGAACACCGGAACCTCCTGGCATTCGCCGCGCGCTCCGGCAACGAAGCCGCGCACGAATGGCAGTTCGTACACGAGCATGGCGCGCATCTCCGGAGGGAAGAACTCGGGGTTCCGCCGCATGCGCGATCGGATCGAGTCGTCGACGAATGCAGCGGCCTGATACGTCGTCTGCTCTCCCACGTAAACCGTGTCGGGAACGGTGATGGCTCGAAAGGTGATCCCCTCGCCATCGTCGCCGGCTGCGCTGGCCATGATCGCGGGCGTCGAATCGCCGCCCGGACGCGCCCCAACGTCGATACGGATCGGGGCCGAACGCGCAACCGCGCCCCCCCGCCTGGCCTCGAACGGAGGAATCACGAAGGATCCGGTGCTGGGGGTCGAGATGGTGTAGCGATACTCGTCAAGCGACCACTGCCGCCCCTGTCGGTCGGTCGTGACATGCGGAGTGGCCGAGGATCGCGCCAGGGTGAAGGGATGAAGATCAGGGATGCTGATCCGGGGTGAGGCCGTTCCGCGGGCACGCGCCTCGACCGTGAGGACGATGGGCTCGCACGCGCCGGCCGTCTGCGGTGCGCTCGCCGTGATGGTGAGCTGCGCGAGTACGACCAGGAGACCGCTCACTACCAGTCCTTCCCCGTGGGGGGCGGCTGTGGGGACGATTCCCTTTGCTCCCGCGCCTGCACCTCGCGCTCCTCGCGCGCGGCGCTGTTGAGAAGCTGCTCGGCGCGTTGCCGCCCGAGGTCGCCCGATGGCTGCGGCGTCGGCGGACCCCGATCGGCTGTCTGCGGTGCTGGCGACGGTTCGTCCTCATCGCCCCCGCCGCCTCCTCCGCCGCCGCTGTTCTCCTTCTCGCGCAGCGCAAGCTCGTAGTTCCACTTCGCGTCGCCATCGCCGGAGCGCATGAGCAGGACCGTCTTGTAGGTGGCGAGCGCCGCGTCCAGCGGCGCTGTGGCAGCATCGCCCTCGGCCCTGCGCCCCTGCACGAGGTGAGCGAGACCCAGGTTGAACAGTGACCGGTAGCGCAGCTCGGGCTCCGTAGCGCGTGTCGTGCGCTCGAGGGCCTCCGCTGCAGCGGCCAGCGAATCGGCTGCGAGGAGTGCGGTGCCCAGGTTGTAGATCATCTCCGGGCGCGGATCATTCGGCGAGACAGCCTCGCGGAACAGTGCAACGGCGCGCGGATACTGTTTCGCGCGGTACGCGCGCGCCGCTTCCGCGGCGGGCCCTCCACACGCGAGCGCAGAGCTCAATGACAGTGCAAGCATCGCCGCCGCCGCGCCACGCGGCAGCGCTGTCGTGGCCGCGGCTGGCTCGCGCCGCCGGCGTCCACGACGCTCGGCGAGCGCCGTGTCGACGAGCAGCAGGAGCAGCGCCGGCAGGAGGAAGAGCTGGTAGCGGAGCCTGCGTTCGCTGCCGGCGGCGGTCGCGCGCTGCTGCGTGCGCAACCCGGAAAGCGCGCGGCGAACGCGGCCCGCCTTGTCAGTCGCGTCCGCCGCGATGAAGACGCCCTCCGCCTCCTCGGCGGCCGCCCTCAGCAGCTCCGGGCTGTAGCGTGTGACGACGATGTTGCCCTGGTCATCGCGCTTGAACGTGGGCGTGCGGCCCCTCCCCTCGCGAATGGGTATTCTCCCACCTTCGGTGGTGCCGAAGCCGACCGTCACGAGCATGATGCCCTTCTCCGCCGCGAGGCGGGCAGCAGCACGCACGTCCTCCTCGGGCTCGAACGCTTCGCCGTCGCTCATGACCACCAGCGCGCGATCGCTCCCCGTGTTGGTCGCGAGGAGCAGTGCGACGCCCTGCCGAATGGTGCGCGAGAGCGAGCTTCCCGCCTGGCCCACGACCGAAGGATCAAGGTTGTCGAGGTACAGGTCCAGCGCTGCATCGTCGAGCGTGAGGGGGGTGAGGATGTAGCTCCGCCCTGCGAAGGCGATGAGACCGACCCGGTCGCCGCTCGAGAGAGCGCGCAGCCGCCGGACTTCCTGTTTCATGCGCGTGAGCCGGTTCGGCTCGACGTCGGCCGCCATCATCGAGAGCGACGCATCGAGAGCGAGGACGAGGTCGATGCCCTCCCCCCGGATGACGGTCTGCTCCACTCCCCATCGGGGGCCGGCGACGGCCACGCCGGCAAGGAGCGCGGCAAGCGCGAGTACGACAGCGCGCCAGCGCGGTGCCCTGAGTGCGCTCTGGGGCACCAGCCTGGAGACGATATCGATGCTTCCCAGCCGTGCGAGTCGTGCGCGCCTGCGCCTGTAGGCGGCGATCACGAGCGCGGCGAGCGCGAGCGGGAGCACAACGGCAACCGCCAGAAGCAGTGGATGGTCGAAGACCATGTTCACGGCAGCGGACCGCGCCACGCGAGCAGCCCGATCTCGAGAACGAGAGCGACCAGGGCGAAGGTGAGAGGAATTGTGTACTGCTCCGTGTAGCGGACGTAACTGCGTGTGCGCACGGGCACCCGCTCGAGACGGTCTATCTGCTGATAGATGGCCTGAAGTGCCGCGGCGTCACGCGCGCGGAAGTAGCGCCCGTCCGTGATCTCGGCCACATCGCGCAACAGGTCCTCGTCGATTCGAACCGGGCGGTTCTCGTAGCGGAGCCCGAAGATGCCCCGCCCCACCGGAACCGGCGCCATGCCCTCCGTCCCCACGCCGATCGTGTATATCCTGATGTCGAACTCGGCGGCCGCTCGCGCGGCCGTGCGGGGATCGATCGCACCACGATTGTTCTCGCCATCCGTGAGCAGGACCATGACGCGCGAGTTTCCCGGCGCGTTGCGCAGGCGGTTGGCCGCGGTGGCGATCGCGGTGCCGATCGCCGTGCCGTCCTCGAGCTGACCCGCGCTGAGGTTGCTCACCGCCGCATCGACGACCGGATAATCCGTCGTGAGCGGCACCTGTGTCAACGCTTCGCCGGCGAACGCAACAACGCCGATCCGATCGCTCCGTCGCTGAGCAATGAACTGGCGAACCTTCTCCTTTGCGACCTCTAGCCGATTCTGCGGCTGAAAATCCTGCGCCAGCATCGAGCTCGATAGATCCATGACGATCACGATGTTGATTCCCTCGCTGGTCACGGTCTCGGCGCTCGCACCCGTGCGCGGCCGGGCCAGGGCGACGACTACGGCTGCGAGCATCAGGTTGCGCAGGAGAAACATGACCTTCGGCGCCATGCGGCCGGCGCGCGGCCCGCGCGCCAGCGTTCCTGCACGGGAGAACGTGATGGCCGCGGGACGGTGCCGGGAACGCCACCACCACCAGAGCGGAAGCAGCAGGAGGAAGAGCAGCATCCACGGCGCTTCGAGCTCGAGCGAACCGAGGCGGATCATGCGGCTGCCTTGTGCTGCTCGTCTGCCTGCGCCAGCGCGGCCGCGCGCTCCGCGGTCTCGACGTCGGCGACGATCGAGCGCGCGCCGCGGCCCAGGTCGCGCGCGTGTGCACCGCTCGCGGGTCGCCTGGCGAACTTGATGAGGTCCGCGTCTTCCAGGACCGTGCGCAAGCGGTCGCCTGGCACCACGTTCGTCTCGCGCAGCGCGAGAAGGAGCTCCAAGGTAGTGAGCGATGTTGGAGCTGCGCGGTATCGCGCGGCGAGATAGTCGCGCAGCACCTCCACCATGAGGGCCACGTACCGGCCTCGCTCCCCGGCATCGACCAGGCCGAGGGCTTCGATACGGGCGAACTCCCGCTCGGCTACCTCGTAGGCATCGGGTCCCGTGTCGACGATCGCCAGTCGGCGGCGACGACGGCGCCACCACCACCAGCCCAGCGCGATGAGCGCGGCCAGGAGGACGGCGGCGAGGAGGTAGTACCACCACGGCATCGCATCGATGAGAAGTTCGCGCGCCGGTTTCGGTTCGACTGATCCGCTGTCCGCCGCGGCGGGAAGTACGCTGCGAACGAACACGGCCGCTTCGGCCAGTGAGACCCGGCGTTCGGCACCACGCAACCGCACGATCACGTCGCCAAGCAGCACCGGCTGCGGCCCCGTGTCCCAGGCGGCGACGCGATAGGACGCCGTCCGATCGACGTCGCGACCCGTGGCGCCGTCGCGGACCGTGCGGGGATCGAGCGCCTCGACCGCCGACAGGGAATCGGGTCCTTCGGGGAACTCGATCGTCGCACCTTCCGGGGCGCGGATGCGCACGGCGACAAGGAACGGATCCCCGACCGTCACCGTGTCCGGCCGGACGACGACGGCGCGCTGAACCGGGAAATCTCCTGCCTGTGCGCGTGCATTGCCGCCCGGCGCGGCGGCGAGAACGCCGGCGAGCAGGATGGCCGAGCGGCACGAGGCACCGCGACGCAGCCGACATGTGCGCCGCACGTCACTCGCGAGACGGGAGCGCATCACCGCCGGCGGGCGCGCGTCTCGCGCGCGCGGAAGAAGCGCAGGAGTGGCTGGATGTAGCCGGAATCCGTCCGCACCGCGATCTCATCGATCGCCAGACGTCGAAGCAGGTGGCGCCGCGCGTCGCCCTCTGCCCGGATCGCCGATGCGTAGCCCGCGCGAACGGCCGAATCGCTCGTATCGATGTCGATCGTCATGCCTGTTTCGGGATCGGTGAATCGGGCGATGCCAATGTCCGGGAGCTCGGCCTCGCTCGGATCCTGGACGGTGATCGCGACCACGTCATGCTGTCGTGCGAGTCGCTTGAGCGGCCGCTCGATCTCGCCCGACAGGAAGTCGGATATCAGGAATATGATCGTGTGGTGGCCGAGCATCTTCGCGAGGTACTCCATCGCGCCGGCCAGGTCCGTTCCCGTGCCGCTCGGATCGAACACGAGGATGTCGCGAATGAGCCGCAGGACGTGCCTGCGTCCCTTCGATGGCGGTACGACGTGTTCCACCCTGTCCGTGAAGAGCAGTGCGCCGACACGATCGTTGTTGCGCACGGCCGACATGGCGAGCACGGCGGCGAGCTCCGTTGCGAGTTCGCTCTTGAACCGGGTAACGGTGCCGAAGCGTTCGGACCCGGACAGGTCCACGGCGAGCATGACGGTGAGCTCGCGCTCCTCGATGTAGCGCTTGACGAACGGGCGGCGCATGCGCGCCGTAACGTTCCAGTCGATGGTCCGCACTTCGTCGCCCGGCTGGTACTCCCTGACTTCCGCGAATTCCATCCCCTGGCCCTTGAACACCGACCGATACTCTCCCGTGAAGAGCGAGTTGACGAGGCCGCGCGTGCGCAGCTCGATCAGCTTCACCTGGCGCAGTATTTCCGGTGGCACGGTCGCGCGACGGGCTTCGGCCCGCGCGGACGCAGCCGCCGCAGGCCCCTCGACGGGAGCGTATCCGCGCTCGCGTTGCCGTACGGCCGGCTTTCCGGCCGCTTTTCCGCCCGCCCTGCTGCGCGGTGCGTCGTCGCGGGCGGCAGCGCTCACGGACTCTCGATCGCCGCGAGTACGCGTCGCACGATCTCGTCGCTGGTCACCTCCTCCGCCTCGGCTTCGTAGGTCGTGAGCACGCGGTGCCGCAGCACATCGGGCGCAATCGACTTGACATCATCGGGAGTGACGAAGGAGCGCGCCCTGAGGAAGGCGTGGGCGCGCGATGCCTGCGCCAGCGCGATCGTCGCGCGCGGGCTGGCACCGAATTCTATCAGCGGCGCGAGGTCGGCCAGCCCGGCGTCGGTCGGTGAACGCGTCGCGTGCACGATGTCCACGATGTAGTCGACTATCCTTTCGTCCATGTACAGCTCGGCGATGCGTCCGCGCGCGGCCATGATCGCCTCGGGAGTCGCGACGTGCTCCACCGATATGGGCTCGCCGCCCGCCATCCGCCGCATGATCTCCTTCTCCTCATCGCGCGTAGGATAGCCTACCCTGAGCTTCAGCATGAAGCGGTCGACCTGCGCCTCGGGGAGCGGATACGTTCCTTCCTGCTCGATGGGATTCTGCGTGGCGAGCACAAGGAAAGGTTCATCCAGCTTGAACGTCTCCCCGCCGATCGTGACCTGTTTCTCCTGCATCGCCTCGAGCAGTGCGGCCTGGACCTTTGCCGGCGCGCGATTGATCTCGTCAGCAAGAATGATGTTGGCGAAGATCGGACCGTGCTTGACGCTGAACTTCCCCGTGGACTGATCGTAGACCATCGTGCCGAGGACGTCGGCCGGCAGCAGGTCGGGTGTGAACTGGATGCGCTGGAAGACCGTGCTTATGGTCTCGGCCAGCGTGCGCACCGTGAGCGTCTTGGCGAGCCCCGGCACGCCTTCCAGCAGCACATGGCCGCCGGTGAGCAGGCTTATGAGCAACCGTTCGACCATGTACTCCTGGCCGACGACGCGACGGGCAACCTGTCTCTCTACCTCGTGAACGAGGGCGCTGTCAGCCGATTCCGAAACCTGTGTCGCCACGCCGTGGATCCCCCGGGGAAAAGAACGTGCAGCCCTGCTGCTGGTTATTCCTGTCTGGCGCCCTTGTTTCAAGATCGGGGCCGGGCGAGCCCACCGCGAGAAGGCTGAAGTATGAATCGCGCATAGGCGCGGGGTAGCGCTTTCGTGGAAACGGCTGTAGGGTGCCAGGACGAGAGCTCGGCGGGGCAGAAAAACCGACTTCCCCGCAGAGGTGACTGCCCTTGGGAGCGGGAAGGAGGGCATGGCCAAGTGCCGGATTCTGCTTCCCTGCGTGTGGATGACTGGAGGTGGTGACGACGTGACCGCCATCTGGATCGAAGCCGTCATGCGGTTTGAAATCCCTCGAGACAGGTCGAACACTCCACGCCGCACTACCGCTTGATCCGCACTCCGCCTTCCTCGTTCTCGAACACCCACACCGCCATTCGCGCCGGCTCGATCGGCGCATCCGGACGCGCTGCTGTCCAGCGTGCCGACGAGCCGGTGCGTGTGTCCGGCGACACCGCCGCCACGGCCGCCGCGCGCTCGATCCACATGCGACAGTTCGGTTCCCTGAGATCGATCCAACCTCGCGATACGACATCCGCACCACTGTCCGAAGGCGGCACCACGACGGTCTCTCCACGCAGAACGGAAGCGCCATCCGGCAGCAATATGGGCAGACCCACGGAGAGAATCTGACGCCGGAGCCAGTGATCGTTCTCGATGAGGTGTCGCGCGGCACGCGGCGCCAGCTCACTCGCTCGCGCGTGCGCGAGGGCACGGACGGACGGAAACAGCCGCCCCATCAGATAGGCTTCGTAGAGCAGCTTGGTGAGCCGCGGCGGGCCGAGCATCTCGAACGCGACCGACCGCACGCCGTGCTCCTGCTCCAGCGCGCGCAGCCCTTCCACCGCCACTGCGCGCAGATAGCCGGCGCGATATGTCGGACCGAACGATGCACCATCCAGCGCCGCGATGATGTCCTTGCCGGTCGGCCGCCCATTCAGCTCATCGATCACCACCGCCGCGATCTCCTCCGGCGTGACGAGCTCCATCTGACCGATCGCGCTTACCGTCTCGAATTCGTCGCGCGCGAACACGCCATTCTCGCCCACGTTGATGAACACGTTCTCGAGCGGCTCGCCAGTCCGCGTCCACCCGCACGCGCCGGGCGCGAACGCGCGGTCGAGCGGGATGGGCGCGGTACAGTCGACCAGCTCGATCTCCCTGCCGCCGCGCCGCACGGGTCCGTACGCGATCTCGCGCCATGCGATCGCCGCCGTCGGCTTCACCTCGATCACGGCGGGCGCACCAGGCGTGCGACCCAGCAGAAAGAGAAAGAGCGACTGCGCACCGGCGATGGCGGATTTGGCCATGAGAGTGCGCGATGGACGCTCCTCGCTGTGCGTGTACGGGATGTTGAGCCCCATCCCGCCAGTCCCGCTCGTGCCGATCTTCACGTACGCCCTGCTGCCCGCGCGCCGCAGCCCCTCCGTGAGTATCTGCATATGCCGGATGAACTGCGGTAGTGCGAGCGTCAGCACGTGACGCTCGACCTCCTCGGGTGTGATGCGGCCGCCCCCCCCTTCCCCCCCGCCCACCCCGCCCCCCCCGCTCCCGCCTTCCGTCTCCCGCGCGCGTGCGACCAGCGCGGCCGCGCTCGCGAACTGGTCCTGATACGCCAGCGCCGTCGCGCTGTTGACGCAATCGATGACGGCGTCCGGCCTGAAGCGCTCGAGCCATCCGAACAGCAGGTTCCCCTCGAGCGCCGCACCGGATGCGGGGCCGAGCAGCTCATCCACAAGACGGCGACGCAGCGCCGCGTCGGCCATCACTTCCGAGCGCGGATGATCCGCGAGCTCGTCGGGGAGGAAGATGTTTCCCCAGGCCGCCTCGACCTGTACATCGCCGGCCTCCGAGGCGAGTTCGCGCGCGCCCTGCTCGGCCTCCCCACGCGTGAGCCCCGTCACGACAAGACGATCCGGCTGGAATCGCAGGAGACCACGCGCGATGGCCATCCCCACGAGTCCGCTCCCGCCCAGGAGCAACACGGTAGACCCGCGCAGTTCCACCTTCGCTACCCGGTTGTCGGGGTCGTGCGCGGCCGCGCGGGCCGTCGGACGAGTGCGGCGATCGCGGCGCGTTCAGCACGCGTGAGAGCGCGTGTCTCTCCCGGCGCCAGTGAACCCAGCGATACGGGGCCGAACGCCGTGCGCACGAGCCCTTCCACCTCGAGCCCGAGCGCCTCGCACAAGCGTCTGATCTCGCGGGTTCGCCCCTCGGCAATTGTCACCTCGAACGCCCAGCGCCCGCGGTCGAGAGGACGTGCATCGACGGAGCGGGGGTTAACGGGCCCGTCGTCCAGCTCGACGCCGGCGCGAGCGAGGCGAACTGCCCGGCGCGCCGGACCGCGGACGGTCGCCACGTAGCGTCGCTCCACTTCGCTGCTCGGATGCGTGAGCCGGTGTGCGGCGCGCCCATCCGTCGTGAGAAGGAGCAGGCCCTCGGTCATGTAGTCGAGCCGGCCGACATACGTGAGCCCCGGCGCGAGAGGCGCGCTCTGCGCGATGAGATCGAAGACGGTCGGCCGAACAAAGCGATCGCTCCGCGTGGTGAGCACGCCCGGTGGCTTGTTGAGCGCAATCCACACTACCCTGCCGGGCATGCGAACCGACTGGCCATCGACGGTGATCCGGTCCCTGGCAGGATTCACGCTCTGACCCGTTCGTGCGGGCTCTCCGTTCACTGCGACGCGCCCTGCCGCGACCATCGCGTCTGCCCGCCGCCTGGACGCAACGCCAGCACGCGCCAGCACGCGCTGTATGCGCATCGACTCCGCCATCACGTTTCCCCCGTGGCCGTCCCGGCTCCTGTCGCCGCGCTCCCTGTCGCCGCGCTCCCTGTCGCCGTTGCCGTCATCCCCGACGCTGGCCGCCGGTCTCCCCGCAACGCGATCGCCAGCTCGTCCGCGCGCGGCAGCTCATCGAGGTGTCGCAGCGCGAACTGCTCGAGAAAAAGATTCGTGGTGCCGTAGAGCAGCGGCCGGCCGATCCCTTCCGCTCGCCCCACGACGTCGACAAGCCCTCGTTCGTGCAGCGACCGGAGGACTCCGCCTGCGCCCACGCCACGAATCTCCTCGATCTCTGCACGGCCGATCGGCTGCCGGTATGCGACGAGTGCGAGCGTCTCCAGTGCGGGGGCGGAGAGGCGCTGCGGACGTGCGGCGAGCTGAGCGGCTTCGATCTGCTCCGTCAGCTCGGGACGCGTGAGGATCTGCCAGCCGTCTCCGATCTCCACGAGCTCCACGCCGTGACCGTGCTCGTCGTAGCGCGCACGCAGCTCATTGACCGCCTCGCGCACCGTCGGCTCCGACGCCTCCGGATCCAGCGCAGCGAGCTCCTCGATCGTTATCGGTCGTGCGCAGGCGAACAGCGCCGCTTCAAGCAGCTTCGCTAGCGGCGACACGCGATATCTCCAGTGAGGCAAAGGCGGCGGACTGCGCGAGACGAAGCTCGCCACGCCGCGCGAGTTCGAGCAGGGCCAGCAGCATGGAAAGCACCTGCCACGGCTCCGCCCCGGCCGGTACGACATCGCGCCATCCGATCCGGCCACGCAATGCCAGCACGGCACGCACGGTGACGATCGCACCCTCCACATCGAGCGCACGCGGAATCACATCATGAATGACCGGCTTCACGGCGAGCAGCAGTATGCGATCCACCGCCGCGAGAAGCTCCGCCAGCGACAGCACAAGCGGGGCCGGTGGCGCGGTCGCCTGCTGTGGCAGGTATGCGCGAGAGAGACGGCCGCGCCGATCATTGGCGAGATCCTCGAGCACCGAGACGACCTCGCGCATCTGCTGATACTCCAGCAGCCGGCGCACGAGATCGGTACGCGGGTCCTCCCACTCCTCTTCACCGCCCGTATGCGGCAGCAGCATCTGCGCCTTGATGCGCAGCAGCCGTGCGGCCATCTCGAGGTAATCCGCCGCCTGATTCAATCCGAGGGCGTGTACATGTCCGAGGAACTGCTCCGCGATTCGCGCGACGGGGATGTCGTAAATGTCGATCTCTTCGTCCCGGATGAGCGTGAGCAGCAGATCGAGCGGCCCCGAGAACTCGACGAGATCGACGACGAAGACGGCCTGTGCCGCGTCCTCGACGCGGACTTCATCCGCCGCGTGGTCCGGCTCCAGCAAGAGGGCGCCGTGGGTCATGACATGGTCCTCGCGAAGACTTCCATTGCCTCGGGCACAACGAACCCGCCGGCGAGGTGCAGGAGGGCATCCGCCGCGATTATGGCGGGGTAGAGCAGTCGCCCCAGCACGCCCTGCCCCGCGACGACGAGGAGAATGAGGATCAGAAAACCGAAGCGCCTCCCGTGCTCGACGTACTTCAGCGCCCACGCCGGCGGGAGCAGATACTTCATGACGTGCGATCCATCGAGTGGCGGGATCGGGATGAGGTTGAATACGATGAGCAGGAAGTTGAGCCAGATGCCAAGTATCAGCATCGCCTGCAGCACGGCAAGACCCGAAATCATGGCCGGCGCGAGCGCCGCCGTGATGCCCACAGCAATGACGAGCAGGAAACAGGCAAGGGCGATGACGAGATTCGTCGCGACACCGGCGAGCGACACGATGATGTCGCCGCGCCTGAAGCTGCGATAGTTACGCGGGTTCACGGGGACGGGCTTCGCACCACCGAGCACAGGCGCACCCACGATCATCAGCGAGACGGGCAGGATGATCGTGAGAAACGGGTCGACGTGCCTGATGGGGTTCCACGACAGCCGGCCGAGCTGGAGCGCGGTCGAATCTCCCTGCCGGAGCGCCGCATAGCCATGCGCAATCTCGTGAGCGATGACGGAGAAGAGCAGGACCGGGCCGATGAACGCGATCTTCCGGATTATGTCTTCCAAAAAAAATGCAGGGAGATGCGGATGGAATGCGGGGCCAGCAGCCCCGAGTCGAGCGCCGGCGTGGCGCAGCTCGGCGGTCGGTGAACCGGGCGGAAGCTAGCCGCCGACATGATGCATGTCAAAGCGCTGTAGCAACTTGACACGCGGCGCGTGCGTCCCTAGGTTACGCCCCTCGCGCTCCCGCGAGCAACCCGGAACGTCCGAGGATATCAGTGCCGAACATCGCATCCGCCAGGAAGAACATGCGGAAGTCGCGCTCCGCGGCCATCCGTAACCGCGCTCAGCGCTCGGCGCTGCGTACAGCGCTCCGGAAGGCCAGGCTGCCCGAAGCGACGCCGGAAGTCCGCACGACTGCGGTAAGCCTGCTCGATCGTGCCGCGCGCAAGGGGCTCATCCATCCCAACGCGGCCGCCCGCCAGAAGAGCGCCATCGCGAGAACGGCGAACGCCCAGCCGTGACGACAGTCCGGTGAAGCCAGGCGGTGCCCCCAACCGGGCAGCCTCCCGCGTGCCCCGAACTCACATGGCAGCAAGCTCGGCACCGCAGCGTTCGCAATACCACTCCGTCGGGTAGTTCATCGCGCTGCACTCCGCGCACCGGAGCGTCTTGACCTCCTCCGGAACGTCCTTGAGAAAGGATGGAACGCTCCCCGGTTCGGCCGCCGGCCGCTGCGCCTCCTCACTGATCTTCCCCGGCACAGGAGACGGCGACGGTGTTCTCGCGCGTTCGCGCGATGCCGGGCGCGCCCCGCTTCGCGGCTCGGCCCCCGGATCGGCCGCACGCGCCCGATCGCCGGAGGCGGCACCTCCGCCCGGAGCCAGCGCGTCGTTCGAGCCGGCGTCGGATCCACCCTCGCGTCCCCAGTCGCGCCTGGAGCCGGCGTCGCCGCCGCGACCGGCGCCGTGCGGCTCCACGACCGACTTGAGGAAGGCGAGCTCGTCGAAGTTCCCGCGCCGGGCGCGTTCCACCTGATCGTCACCGCCCGACCCTCCGCCCGCTGTCCCGCGGCCGGCCGGCATCCCGGATTCCCGCGAGCCGGCAGGGTCGTCACGTTCACCGCGGCGGCTTCGTCCGCTGCGACCTGCTTCGTCGTCGTCCTGCCCGGCGGCGACCGCGCGCCCACCAGACATTGAAAGTATCTGCTGCAACCGCGCGAGTTCGGATGTGACGCCGGCCCGCTCGCTTCCCAGCCGCGATATCTCGGCATCACTCGAACGGACAAGATCGTCCCAGGCAGCAGGTGTCACCTCGCCGACGGCCGCGCGCAGCTCCGCCTCGTAGCGTTCGTCGCGCCGCTTGTTCTCTTCCGCCTGGAGTTGGGCCAGCCGCGCCGTCAGAGTGGAGACAGTCTGCTTCAACTCGGACGTGCGGCCAACGAGTTGCTCCGTGACCGCGTGCAGACGCGCCTCGTAGTCGGCCCGGACACGCTCAAAAACGTGGGGAGGCGTGATGGCGCGCTTGTTCTCCAGGGCGATGAGCCAGTGCTCGTAGCGCTGGCGCTCCGCCATGAGGCTGGCTACGGCATCCATGGGGTTGCCGGACTGGTTGCTCGTCACTTCCATCTCCCGTGCGCGATCCACCCCGGGGCGTTTCCCCGATTACGCGGGGTTGCCCCCTGATTGCAGGACTTGGCCGGCGCGCCCGGCGCAACGTCATGCGCGCGGTCGCGGGTCGTCCCAAAGATAACGGAGCGTACCCGGGGGGCGGGGGCGGGGCGATCCGGCGCACGCGCGAACGCAGCCGCGCGCTCCCACATGCGGGGCCACGCCGGCACGACACCAGCTCCGCTCAGTCGGCCAGCCGGTGGACCACCCTGCCGCCAACGATCGTGCACTCGGCGCGCCCCTGCAGCGCCATCCCGCGATAGGGAGTATTGCGGCCCTTCGAGAGAAACGATGCCGGGTCGACTGTCCAGCGGTGCTCCGGATCGAAGACGGTGATGTCGGCCGGGCTGCCGGGGCGCAGCGTCCCGCCGGGGAGGTTGAACAGCCGCGCCGGTGCGCAGGACATCCGCTCCACCAGAACGCCGAAGTCGATGATTCCGGGCGCGACAAGCCGGGTGACGACCACCGCCAGGGCGGTCTCCAGTCCGATTATGCCGAACGGTGCGTCGGCGAACTCGCGCTCCTTCTCGTCGTAGTGGTGCGGCGCGTGGTCGGTAGCGATGATGTCGATCGTGCCGTCGGCGACGGCCTGCTGCAATGCGGTGACATCCGCCTCGGTGCGCAGCGGCGGATTCATCTTCGCATTGGTGTCGTAGTCGTCGCACTCCGACTCCGTGAGCGAGAGATGGTGCGGGCATACCTCCGCCGTCACCGGGATCCCGCGCTCCTTCCCCCACCGGATGAGCTCCACCGATCCCCGCGTGCTCATGTGTGCGAGGTGAACGCGCCCGCCTGTTCGGCGCGCGAGCAGGATGTCGCGGATCACCATGATCTCCTCTGCCTCGCTCGGAATTCCCTTGAGTCCGAGCCGCGCGCTCACGACTCCCTCGTTCATCACACCGCCGCGAGCGAGCGTCGGCTCCTCGCAGTGATCGATCACTGGAATGTCGAACGCGCGGGCATACTCCAGCGCTGTGCGCATCAGATGCGCGCTCGCGACGGGACGTCCGTCATCGCTCACGGCAACGGCGCCAGCACCCACCATCTCGCCGAACTCGGCGAGTGCATCGCCCTGCTGGCCCAGCGAGATCGCGCCGATCGGATGCACGCGGGCCGACTCGGCGCGTTGCGCCTGACGTATGATGAACCCCACAGCCGCCTGGTTGTCCGTGACGGGCTCCGTGTTTGGCATCGCGCAGACCGCCGTGAAGCCTCCCGCTGCCGCAGCTCGCGCACCGGTGGCGATCGTCTCCACGTGTTCCCGGCCCGGTTCCCGAAGGTGACAATGGGCGTCTATGAAACCAGGTGCAACGATACGCCGCGAGCAGTCGATGACCTCCACACCCTCCGGCGGGTCGACAGCGGGTGCGACCTCCCGGATGCTGTCTCCCGCGATCAGCACATCGCCTTTCGCATCCATCTGCCGGGACGGATCGACGATGCGTCCGCCGCGGAGCAGAAGCATTCTCTCCCGCATCAACTGCGGCCCCCCAATCCGCGCGCCGCGCCCGCACCCGCCCCTGCGCCTGCCGCGTGGCCGCCCCCCCCTTTGGCCGCCTCGGCAAGCTCCGGCCGCCCGCCGGCAAGCAGGTACAGAACGGCCATGCGCACCGCGACGCCGTTCGTTACCTGATCCAGGATCACGCTGTGCGGCCCGTCGGCCACGTCGGAGTCGATCTCGACGCCACGGTTCATGGGCCCCGGATGCAGGATGACGACGTCGCGCGGCGCCCGCTCGAGTCGCGTTCGCGTGACGCCGAACACACGATTGTACTCGCGCAGCGATGGGATGTAGCCGCCCTCCATTCGCTCGAGCTGGAGGCGGAGGATGTTGAGCGCGTCGGCCCACTCGATTGCATCCTCTATCCTGTCGAACACTGTCACATCGAATTCCGCGATGGCGTTGGGAAGGAGCGACCGCGGCCCGCATACGGCGACCTCCGCACCCATTCTCTTGAGGCCCCAGATGTTCGAGCGTGCAACACGCGAATGAAGCACGTCGCCGCAGATGCACACCCTTATCCCCTCCAGCCTGCCGAGATGATCGCGCAGCGTGAGCAGGTCGAGCAGACCCTGCGTGGGATGCTCGTGCGTACCATCGCCGGCGTTGATCACGTTCGACTCGATGCGCTCGGCCAGGAACTGCGCGGCTCCGGCAGCGTTGTGCCGGATCACGACCATGTTGATGCGCATCGCCTCGAGGTTCCTCGCCGTGTCCACGAGCGTCTCACCCTTCACCACGCTAGACCCCATGCTGGCGACATTGACGGTATCGGCCGAGAGGCGCTTCTCCGCGAACTCGAAGGATATCCTCGTGCGCGTTGAGGCCTCGAAGAAGAGGTTGACGACCGTGTAGCCGCGGAGAGTTGGAACCTTCTTTATCGCCCGTTCACTGATCTCCTTGAACGGTTCTGCCGTGTCGAGTACGAGCCTGATCTGATCGGCAGAGAGCGGCTCGAGGGCGAGAAGATCCTTGCCGAGCGGACCGGTCACGCCCGAGGAGTGCTCCCGGCAATGACGACGGCGTCCCTGCCGTCGAGCTCGCGAACCAGCACGTCCACGCGCGCACCATGCGGGACGTCGACCGTGGTTCCGACAACATCGGCATGGATGGGAAGCTCGCGACCACCGCGATCCACGAGGACTGCGAGCGCGATGCGGGCAGGTCGGCCGAAATCCGCCAGCTCATCGAGGGCGGCGCGAACCGTACGCCCGGTGTAGAGGACATCGTCCACGATTATCACACGCCTGCCGTCGAGACCCCAGGGAAGATCGGTCGTTCCCACAACCGGACGGGGACCCACGGTCTGCAGATCGTCCCTGTACAGCGTGATGTCGAGAGCACCACGCGGGAGTGGCTCGGTCGAGCCAGCGCGCTCCGCTATCAGTTCGGCGATCCGATCGGCGAGCTGCACGCCGCGCCGCTGTATGCCCACGAGGACGAGATCATCCGTGCCGCCATTCAACTCCACGATCTCGTCGGCCATCCGCCGCAGGGTCCGCGACACGGCTCTGGCGTCGAGGTGCGTGGTGTCTTGCGATGTCATGTCGGCTGAATATGACCCGCAGGCGTGTCAAAGAGAAGCCGCGGCGCGCCCGGTGCCGGTGCCACCCGTGAGACGGGGTCTCTCAGAGCGTGATGCTCACCGCAGTATCCTCACAGCGCGATGCTCACCGCTACGCTCATGCGAAGCGGTGTTCCATCCGCTCGCACGCCGGGGTTGAAGCGGTAGCGCTCGAGTCGTTCACGCAACTTGCGATCGAAGTCGCGGTCACCGGTTGGCGCAAAGCTGAGCGAAAGCACGCGCCCGCTGACATCCACGTCGAAGACGACGGTGACCTCCGTGCCACGCAGGTCGTCGGGGACCGGAACCGGCGGGATGATCATCGCGATTGGCGTGGGTGGAAACAGCTCGCCGCTGCCCCCGCCGGTACCCGGCCCGGCACCGGAGCCGGTTCCCGTTCCCGTTCCGGAGCCCGTTCCACCACCGGAGCCCGGACCCGTGCCCTTCGATCCATCGGATCCGGTGCCGCCCCCGGCACCGGCAATCGTCGCGACCGATATCTCGGGCTGAGCCATGGAGACGGCTGCTTCCGGTATCGGCTGAACCGGCGCCGGCGGCAACGGCTCCTCGGGCTCGGGGGGAGGGATCATTTCCTCCTCAGCCGGCACAACCTCCTCCTCGGCAGGCGCGTCAACGACCGCCGGTACAGCGACCTGCAGATACCGGAGTCGCTCGACCGGCGGACCGGCGGTGCCACCGGTGCCGTTCGTACCGCCCCCACCTCCTCCAGGCGGGCCCGGACCACCGCCATGTCCGGCCGTAATCACACGCACCACGGCTGTGTTGGCGAACGGTACCAGGAGCAGGGCCATGACCAGGGCGTGAACGAGTATGCTCACCCCGAAACCGAGCCTGCGGCTCTCGCCGGCGCGGTCGGGTATGCCCACCGGCGGCCGGTACGGAGCCGTCTGCCGGCGCGGAGAGTGGTGCGGTTCAGCCGCCATGGCATCGTCGAGCTGTCCCATATGGGAAAGTAATACGGCGGGCGACCCGAAATGGTTCGCCCGCCGTCAACCTGACGTCACGGCCAACTCAGTCCCCCGCGGCGGCCCCCTCGTCATCCTTGGGCGGAACGCCGATCACCGTGACTCCTGCCCCGCGAGCGATGTCCATCGCCCGAATCACTTCCTGATACGTGACCGTCGGATCGCCCTTCACGAAGATGATCTTGTCCGGGCGCGGAGCGTAAATCTCCGTAAGCCGCGCAAGCAGCCGATCAGCCGGAACGACTTCCTTGTTGATCGCGAAGTATTCGTTCGGCCCGACTTCCAGAACTATCTGATCGCTCACCGATTGTGTGGACGCCGGACGCGGCGTCGGGTCGGGGAGCTGCAGATCGATCGACTTCCTCAGGCGCGGCTGCATGACCATGAAGATGATCAGCAGCACGAGCATGATGTCGATCATCGGCACGACGTTTGGCTCGTTGGTGAGATTGCTCGTGTTGCCTACCGGCATTCCCATGGCGCGTTGTCCCCCTGGCTATCGTCTGGTTACGGCTGCGTTTCCAGCTCGTCGCCTTCGACGGTGGATTCCGTTCCCGGCTGCTGTTCGCTCACCGCGCCCACGACCCGGACGCCCGAGCGTGCGGCAATGTCCATGGCATCGAGTACGCGTTCGTATTCAAGTTCCCGGTGCGCCTTTATGTACAGGATCTTGTCGATTGTGCGCGTGTCGTAGATCGACGTGAGTCGCTCCGCGAGTGCATCGTGGCACGCCGTCAGACTGGCCTGATCAACCGGTGGCGGGCAGATGGGCTTCTTGTCCAGGAAGTACTGCCCATCCTGGTCTATTCCGAGCACCTTGTCGGTTTCTTCGTCCTCGGGGTGCGCCTTGAGGTTCACGCCTTCCGGAGGAGTCGCCGTGAATCCTGCGGCCAGCGCTGGCGTGACCACCATGAAGATGATCAGCAGCACGAGCATCACGTCGATCATCGGCACGACATTCGGCTCGGCCTTGACGCTGCCGCCGGTCCCTACGGACATACCCATATCGCAGCTCCCTGTTGGCGGGTGGGCGGTCTACTTCGTCATCGGCGCCTGGCCGCCGGCCGTGGTGTTGAACTCGCGCGTGAAGCGCGAGCGGCCGAACTCGCCGGAGACGCCCTTGATCATGTAGTCGATGAACTCCTTCGACACGTAGGTCATCTCCGCCGTGAGGTTGTCGATCTTGGTCTGGAAGTAGTTGTAGAACCAGACCGCCGGAATGGCGACTATGAGTCCGAAGCCCGTCGCGATGAGTGCTTCCGCGATGCCTGCCGAGATCGCCGTGATACCGCCCGACCCCGACTCGGCCATGCCGGTGAACGCGTTCACGATTCCGAACACGGTGCCAAGCAGTCCGACGAACGGCGCCGTCGCACCGACGGTCGCCAGCAGCGCGAGCCCGCGCTTGAGCAGGGTCACCTCGAGCAACATGTTGCGTTCGACGGCGCGCTCCACGGAGTTGATGTCGGCAACGGTGACGGATCCGTCCTGGATGAGGGGCTTCACTTCCGTCAGGGCACCGCCCAGGACGCGCGCAACGTGCGACTTCTTGTAGCCCTCGGCGAGCTTGATTGCTTCGGTAAGGTTGTCTTCCTCCAGGAACTGCGAGAACTCCGGCGCGAACTTGATTGTTTCCTTCTGCGCCTTGCGCAGGGTCCACCACTTCTTGACCGCAACCGAGAGCGACCAGATGGACATGATGAACAGGATGGCCCAGATGACCTTGGCGAAGATGGGGATCTCGGACCACAGTTCAGCGAGCGAGAGATTCATTTACCTTGCTCCCAGGGTGGAAGAGTCGGGCTGACCGCGAGGTCACGACTGCAGGTTGAACGTGAACGGCTGCTGCACCCACATCTTCACCTTGCGCCCACCCGTTTCGGCGGGAAGGAAGCGCATGTCGGGCAGGTGCCGCTTCACCGCCCGCGTGAAGAGATCGTGGTCGGACTTGAGGACCTTGAACGTGCTCATGTCGGCGCGGCCGTTGGTACCCACGACGAACTGGGCCAGGACGGTGCCTTCGACGCGGGCGTTTCTCAGTATGTCCGGATACGCCGAAGAGGGGAGTCCCTGTCCTGGCGCGAGGATGGCAGGCTTCTCCACCTGGAACTCGAAGTACGGTTGATCTGTGACGGGGCCTTCGCCGCCCACCACACCGCTGGCTACACCGCCCTCGACACCGATTCCGCTGAAGTCGGCCTCGTTCGTAACCTGCTTGGTCAGATCCACGTCGGGGATCACATCGGGGATCTCGACCGGTGCGGTAAGCACCTGGAACCCCTTGGGCGGCGGCGGGACCACGGGCTGATCGGGTGGCGGCGGCGGCGGCTTCTCGGGCGGTGGAGGCTCCTTCGGCTTGGGCGCCTCGAAGAAGTCGATCTCTTCTTCCTTGGGCTTCTCCAGTTCGGTCGTGGCGTGGGCCGTCGCGAAGACGGCCAGCACGATGAACCCGGCATGGATCACGCCGCTGAGGATCGCGCCCCCGGTGTTCCTGTCCTTCTGTGCCTTCGACTCGAGCAGGGTGCTGAACATGACAGATCTCGCGTTTCTGGTGAGACGAGAGTCGATCGCAGGTTCGCTAAGGGTATTCTACTCAGCCAGGATATCGCCGGAATGGAAGGATCATTAAGAATGCATGAAAAAAACGATGTTAGGACTCGGCGGCGCTTGACCCCCCATCACGCAATTTCGGGGCGAGCAGCGCCGGTCGCGCTGTCGGGCTCCGGCTCGCCCGGCTCCGCAGGGGTCTCTGCATCCACGGCGACCGGGAGCGTGACGGTGAAGGTGCTCCCGCGACCGAGGCGCGAAGTCACGGTGAGATGGCCGCCATGGGCCTGAACGATCCACTGGCTGATCGCGAGTCCGAGCCCGAAGCCACCGCGCTCGGTGGAGCGCGAGCGCGCCCTGTCTGCCCGGAAAAAGCGCTCGAAGACGTGCGGCAGATCAGCGGCGGAGATGCCGACGCCGGTGTCATGCACGACGAAGCTGACCTCACGGTCGCGACGGGCGAGCGTGAGTTCGACACGCCCGCCCCTCGGCGTGTACTTGATGGCGTTGGTGACCAGGTTCAGCAACAACTGACGAAGCCGCGGCCGTTCGCCCATCACCGTCGCACTGTCGGCAACGGGCAGTTCCACGGTCAGTCCGGCGTCCTCCCCGAGAATGCTGGCCGTTTCGAACACCTCGCGCACGAGCGGATCGAGCGCCACCGGCTCCCGGTGCAGATCGAAGCGCCCCTCGTCGGCCCGAGCGAGCGTGAGAAGACTGTCCACCAGGTCCGACATGCGTGCGGTCTCCTGCAGCGCTTCCTCGAGCGCGACGAACTGGTCGGTGCTGGAGCCGGACGACATCATGGCGCGTTCGACATCCGCGCGGAGGACAGTGAGCGGGGTCTTGAGCTCGTGGCTTGCGTCCGCCGTGAACCGGCGCAGCCCGCTGAAGGACGTCTCCAGGCGGCCGATCATCGCATTGAGTGTGGCGGTGAGGCGCGACAGCTCGTCGTTGCTCTCCTCCTCCACGACCAGGCGCCGGTGCAGGCTGCGCCCGTCGGAAATCGCTTCCACTTCGTTGATGATGCGATCGATGGGACGGAACGCGCGTCCCGCGATCACGTATGCGACGGCAATCGAAACGGCCAGTATCAGCGGCGAGACGACGAGCGTCGTACCGACGAGTTCGGCCGGTCCAAGCTGGTAGGGACGCGTCGACGCGGCCGCCACCGCGCGCGATATCGTCGGGCCCAGGCCGGGACTCGAACGCGCCGCCACGTAGAGCTCCTGCTCGCCGAGCTGGACGAGTGCGCCATGTCCGTTTCCGGATACCGCGAGTCCGGCCGATTGCAGCGTTGCCCGCCCATCGGGATCGAGCTGGCGGAAGTCGAACGAGCTGTAGAGCAGCCGGCCGTCCTCGTCAAGAATGAGCAGATGCTCGGGTACACCTTCCAGCCGGTCCCGCAGCGCCTGCGTGATGATCGGCCCGACCAGCGAATCGTTCGTCACGGTCACCGGTTCCCCTGCCGCGATCGCCTGCTCGATGATCGTCGTCGCCTCATCGGCGCGCTCGACCACGTATTCCTCGAGATCCCTGTACAGTGCCGCACGTCGCGCCACCCAGAGCGCGAGGGCGAAGGCGGCCATGGTGCCGATCAGGGCCGCCGCGTACGCGACGGTGAGGCGGTAGCGGATCGAGGCCATGGCTTCCCGCGGATGGGTAAGGGGGTGTGGTTGGGGGGGAGCCGGGTTACAGCTAGGAATCGCGGATCACGTATCCGACACCGCGCACCGTGTGGATCAGTTTTCTCCGCTGCCCGGCGTCGACCTTCTTGCGAAGGTGGTTGATCACGACATCAACGATGTTGGTTCCGGGGTCGAAGTGGTACCCCCACGCATATTCGGTGATCAGAGTCCGGCTCATGACGCGCCCGGCGTGGCGCATGAGGTACTCCAGGACGGTGAACTCCTTGGGCGTGAGCTCGACCTGGCGACCGGCGCGCCGCACCTCCCGGGTGTGCTGGTCCAGCTCGAGGTCCGCCACACGCAGAGTGGGCGCGGCCATCGCGCGCGGCCTGCGCGCGAGCGCCTCGACCCGAGCGAGCAACTCCTCGAACGCGAAGGGTTTCGTGACGTAGTCATCGGCGCCGGCGCGCAGCGTCTCGACCTTCGCGTCCACCGCATCCTGCGCCGTGAGCACGAGAACGGGACGCTCGAACCCGCGCGCCCTGAGCGCGTGCAGCACTTCCAGCCCGGACTTCCCGGGCAGGCGCATGTCGAGGATGACGAGATCGTACGCTTCCGACCCCGCGAGGCGTTCGCCTTGCTCACCGTCGGTGACAAGGTCCACGCCCCAGCGCTGCTCCTCGAGTCCGCGTCTTACGTACTCGCCGACGGTGGGATCGTCCTCGATGACCAGGACCTTCATCGCGCTGCGGCCACGCGCGGATGCTGCGAGGTCACGCCGACTGCGGACGCTGGAACCCGTACTCGCGTATCTTGCGGTACAACGTCTTCGAGGATATGCCGAGCACCGTCGCCGCACGCCCCTGATGCCAGTTGGACCTGAGCAGAACCGTCTCTATGTGTCGCCTTTCGATCTCGGCGAGTGACGCCGGTGCGCCATCGCCAGGCGCGCCGTTCTCGCCGGGACCCCCAGGCCCCGAGAGCGGAAGATCATGTGCATGGATCACACCGCCATTCGCAAGGAGCACGGCCCGCTCGATCACGTTGCGCAGCTCGCGCACGTTGCCCGGCCAGCGGTAGCCCTGCAGCGCGGTGACCGCACCGTCCGAGAGGTGCGGCGGCGTGGCGCCGCCGTACTGTTTGAGGAAGTGGGCCGCGAGCATGGGGATGTCCACCACTCGTTCCCGCAGGGGCGGCAGCGTGACGCTTATCGTGTTGATGCGATAATACAGGTCGCTCCGGAAGCCGTTCTCGTTCACCGAGCGGGCGAGGTCCTTGTTGGTCGCCGCAATGATCCGCACATCGACCTCCACTTTCTGCGTGCCGCCGACACGGAAGAAGGCTCCGAGCTCGAGCGCGCGCAGCAGCTTGCCCTGCAGTCGGGGGTCAAGCTCCCCGATCTCGTCCATGAAAAGCGTCCCTCCCGCAGCGAGTTCGAACAGCCCGGTCTTGCGGCCGAGGGCGCCCGTGAACGCTCCCCTCTCGTGTCCGAACAGCTCGCTTTCCAGCAGGTTCTCCGAGATGGCCGCGCAGTTGATGTCCACGAGAGGTCCGGACCCGCGCTCGGAAAGACGGTGCAGCGCCCTGGCCACGAGCTCCTTCCCCGTTCCCGACTCGCCGGAGACGAGGACGGGCGACTGGCTCTTCGCCACACGCTCTATGAGCGAGAGAACGGCCCGCATGGGAGCGTATTGCGTGATGATCTCGGGCACCGCGTCCACGCGCGAAAGGCGTGAATGCAGAAGTCGGTTCTCGCGCGAGAGCTGCCGCTTTTCCCACGCACGCCGCACCAGGACATCGATCTCCGCCATCCGGTACGGCTTGGACAGATAGTCGTACGCGCCCAGCTTCATCGCCGTGATCGCCGTCTCGATCGTGCCGTTCCCGGTGATGATGATGATCTCGGGTGGTATCGGCTCCTCACGGACCTGCCGCAGTACCTCCAGGCCGTCGAGCTCGGGCATGACAATGTCGAGCAGGGCAACATCGTATGCCTCCTCACGCAGTGCCTGCAGGGCGGCACGCCCATCGCGACACGTGGTGACGCTGTAGCCGCGTCCCGTGAGGAAGCTCTCCAGTATGCTGCCGAGGTGCTGCTCATCCTCGGCAACCAGAACCTTGACGCGTGGCTGCTCTCTCATGAAACGTCACCTGAACCGTCAACTGAACCGTCACCTGAACCGTCGCCGGCCGGAAGAAGTATGCGAAACGTGCTGCCCGCCGACGGCGTGCTCTCCACCTCGATGCTCCCGCCATGATCCGCCACGATGCCATAGCATATCGACAGCCCCAGGCCCGTGCCGCGACCAGGCGGCTTGGTCGTGTAGAATGGCTCGAAGATCCTGGCCACATCGTTTCGCTTGATTCCGTGACCGTGGTCGATTACCTCGGCCGCGACCATGGGTTGTTCTCCGCCCAGCATGAAGGTGCGGAGAAGGATTATTCCGCGTTCGCCCATGGCGTCCATCGCATTGAGCAGGAGCGCCATGAATACCTGCACGAGCTGCTCCGGATTGCCGCGCACGCGGTCCGTCGTCGCCGGATCGAGCTGTGTTCGCACGCCGAGCTTCTTGAACCCGGAATGGTGCTTGAGCAGGAACAGCGTGCGCTCGATCACAGCGTTTATGTCGACGCTGCTCATCGTCGCCGGCTTGGGGCGGCTGAAGTCCAGAAGGCCGTCGACGATGCCCTTGCACCGGTGCACCTCGTTGTCCATGATCGCGAGATAGTCGGAGCACTCGGGCGGCACCGCGGCTCCGGCGGCCGTCATGTCCTCCAACCGCAGCGCGAGACTCTCAGCGCAGGCGGCGATAGTCGCGAGGGGATTGTTGATCTCGTGCATGATGCCGGCGGCGAGCTGCCCGATGGCGGCGAGCTTCTCCGACTGGGCGAAGCGCTCCAGTGCCTCCTTCCACTCGGTGATGTCCTCGCCGATCGTGATCACGTGGGTCACGTCGGAATCATCGACCCGCATCGGTATCTTCGAGATCCGGTAGGTACGCACGTCGCCGGTTGTATCCGAGTCGATCTGGAACTGCTGGATCCTGCCGGTCGCGAAGACGTCATCGAACTCGCGGCGGAGAAGTTGCGCCGGCTGACGGTGCAGGATCTCGAAGATCGTCCGGCCGAGCGCCTCCTCGCGGGAAACACCCTGCATGCCTGTTTCGCGCTTGCGGTTCCATGCGTGGATCCTGTATTCGCGGTCTATCACGTACAGCCCGACCGGCAACGAGTCGATGATGCGCTCGGTGAAGCGTCGCTGCTCATCGATCTGTCGCGTGCGCAGCCGAACTTCCACCTCGAGCTGGCGGGAATGCTCGGCGTGGGCGATGGAGGGCGAGAGGAGATCGGCAAGTGTCGAGAGGAAGAGCCGATCTCCCGGCGACAGCTCCGCCGTCAGCCGTACGCACAGGGCGCCGAGGACCCTTCCACCCCAGACGAGCGGTGCCAGGACGAACGCGTGATCGCCGCTTCTCCTCGCGGATGACACGGTTTTCGCAGGCGGCATCGCGTCTCCGCCTTTCTCGAGTTCCCCCCCAACCCCGGCACCCCCCACCCGCACCTCGATCGAGCGAAGAAAAGCCGCCACCTCCGCGGGAGCCGGCATCTCGCTGTCGCCGGCGACATCCCAGGCGCGCATCGGGCCAGCGGGTGTGTCCAGCCAGAGCGCGCAAGCGAGGGCACCGAGGGCCGACCGTGCAGCGGTCAGCACTGCCGGCGCCGTCTCATCGAGCCCGCCACCGGATGCCAGCAGGCCGGCGATCTCGGAAAGAACCGCCGGGATCGGCGCCACTTCGGCGACGGCGGCCCCTTCCATGGGACGGACAGTTCGGTCCAAGGTATGACCCCGCAGGAGTTGAAAGCGAGTCTGCCTCGCTGACGCATAGGCGCACCATAGGCGCACGCGTGACCAGGGACGCAGCCTGACGTGCACGCCCCCCTCTGGTCAAGATGACCGACAAGCCGCTCAATTCGTCACTCCTGCTTCGATGGCCGAGTGGGCGCCGGATTGACACACTCAACCTTCCGAATTTCACCCGCCGACCTGCATCGGGCTCCCGACCGACCCGTCCCGCGTCTTCCCGTCGACGTCCACCCGGAAACGATCGCCTTCTATCCGTATGTCGAGCGCGTGCGAGCGGACCCGGAGCCTCGTCAGCTCCACGAGCTCGAGGCCGGATGGGAACGGGTCGATCGTGATGCCCTGGCTGTGCGGCCGGACACCGACGATGTACTGGATGATCAGGTCGTTGATCCAGGATGTTTGCTGATCGTCGCTGCCGAGGTGGACCGAGGCGTGCCCGCTGAACGGATTGTAGTGCTCGTGGCAGTTCGCGCGGTGCGGATCGCCCTCATGAAACATCATGCGAACGAAGCGAACGATGAACTGCGCGACGACCGGACGCAGGTGCGGCGCGTACGCGAGCGATGCACGCGCCAGCGCATCGACGATCCTGCTGTTCGTTCCCGGCTGTACGCGACCGATCGCGGTGGACCCGTCCGAGCGATCGGCGAACGGATCGAAGCGTGCATCGTCAACCGCCAGCAGCGGGGCCGGGAAGGTCGTCCAGAACTGTTCGGGATCGAGCAGCACGTGCTCGAGTCCGCCCAGATGCTCCGCGGTCGCGATATCCGTCGCATACGGGAAGAACGACGACACCACCTTCGTGGACCTCCGATTCCCCGATTGCGCATCGAGATCGAAGAACATCTCCCGGCGCGCATCCCACATGCGCTCGCGGACAGCCCGGGCAGTGCGCGTCGCCAGCTCGCTCCATCGCGAGCCATCGCTCTCGGCGCCTGCCCGTTTGGCGAGGCGTTCCAGGGCGCGTAGCACGCCGTGGGCGTCGACCGTACATGTCACCGATCTGTCGACGGCCCGGTCCTCGGCTCCGTCGCCGCGCGGCGTTCGCCCGGCGTCGCCGAACAGGCCGCTGTCCATCGAATCGCCGGCGCGCAGCAGCCATTGGGCGTACCGTTCCAGGCGCGGATACATGTCCGCGACGAAGGCGTCGTCGCCACTCACGGCGTCGACGGCGAGCAGGGCATCGCCCCAGTCAGCGAACCCCGGCCGCGATGTGTGCGCTTCCCGGCCCACCCCGGCGGCCAGCACCTCGGCGGGGATGCTGCCGTCCTCTCGCTGCAGACGGAAGAAGGTGCGAAGCACTCCGCGTGCGTATTCCGGATCGGCGAGCCAGCGGAGTTCGCGCGCGTGACCGCGGGTCGCACTTGCTGCGGGATGATGCAGTTCCCCGATGCCGGCGCACATGCCCGGATTCTCGAAGCCGCCTGAACCTGCCGCGACCGCGTTCAGCCAGAGTCCGTACCAGCGATACCAGTAGCATACCTCGAGATATGGATCGGAGCAGCGAAAGCCCGGAGCACGCGCGAAGAGCTCGCGCCAGCGCCGCCGGCTCGCGCCGCCGAGCGTCCCGTAG
>JBOHTO010000136.1:0-2207 GCA_050733695.1 Gemmatimonadaceae bacterium
AGAGGAGAAGACGCGGCCCCCGACAACATGGACGCGCTCGAATGGCTGCGCAAGCACCTTGACGTCGACGGCAGCGATCTGGTTCGTGAGATGGTGCGCTCCGTGCCGAGCGGCTGATGGCCGCCGACGTGGAGGTGCGGCCTCGGCGGCGAGTCGCTGCTGCTCGACCTGCTCATGCCGCCCCGCTATAAGCCGACCGAAAGGATCGTGGTCGTGGATATGACCAGCGGCCCGAACAACAGCGAGCGCCAAGCCTTCATCGAGAACCACCCGAAGCTCGTGACAGCAGGGGCCGCGCGCTCGGACTCTACGATCTCGAGAACGACGCGGCCGAAAGGAACGACCTCATGGAGAGCGGCCCGGAGGGCGGCAAGGCCGTGCTCGATCGTTTCAAGACCTTCCGGCACAGCCTGCAAGAGGCGAAGGTCCGCGAGAAGAAGGACTGAAGCTGTGCCGGGATCGCTCGACGGTGCTCGGATCCTCGTCACGGGGGCCGCCGGCTTTCTGGGCCGGCACCTGTGCCGTCGTCTCGGCGCAGACGGCGCGAGTGTCGTCGGTGTTTCGCGCAGCCCGCTGTTCGACGCTCCGCCGGCGGGGGTGTCAACGTGGCTTCAGGCCGATCTCGGACTTGAGAGCGAATGTGCGCGCGTGATGGGCGAGGCGAGCCCCGACGTGATCTACCAGCTGGCGGGCGCGGTCAGTGGCTCGCGCGCGCGGTCGCTGGTGAAACCGACGTTTTTGGCGAACCTGGCGAGCACGGTCTACCTGATGGATCTCGCGGTCGACCGCGTAGCGTCGTTTATCCAGCTCGGCTCGCTGGAAGAGCCGACCGAGGATAACGAGATCGCGGTGTCGCCGTACGGTGTATCGAAAACCGCGGCGACGACCTACCTGAAGCTCTATGCGCGCGTTTACAAGCTGAAGGCGGTGATCGCGCGGGTCTTCATGGCCTACGGGCCGGGCGAGCAGGACGAGAACAAGCTCTTGCCGCACGTGATCCGCACGCTGCTCCGGGGGGAGGATCCGAAGCTGTCGAGCGGTAAGCGTGGCGTGGATTGGGTCTATGTCGACGACGTGACCGAAGGCCTGGTACGCGTCGCGGAGCGTGCCGGAGCGCTGGCGGGGCAGCGCGTTGATATCGGCAGCGGCGAGCTGGTGGAGGTTCGCGAGGTGGTGGAACGGGTCTACCGGCTCGCGAGCCCCGGCCGTACCCCGCTCTTAGGCACTCTTCCCGATCGCGCCGATGAGGCGATCCGGCGCGCAGACGTGGCGGCCACCCGGCGCCAGCTGGATTGGGTGCCAGGCGTTCCCCTGGACGAAGGTCTCGCTCGGATGATCGAGTGGTTCCGCGCGAACGCCTGAGCTGCACAGCGGAGTCGCTATCAAATTCACGTGGACCCGGAGGATCCACCCACCTGGGAGACGTGGTTCCGCCTCCACTGACGGGCTTGCGCCTAAGGCGAAACCGCGTAGGCTTCGCGGTTCTCCATCCGGGATCGATCGGAAGCGCAGCGATGACGTCAGTCTGGTTCAATCGCAAGTTCAAGGACGACGCGGAACGCCGGGAGCGACTTTACGCGGGGGAAATCTTCGTGTACGACGGCCTTTCGGCGGTCACAGAGTTCGCCGAGTTCACGGCCAGGATGGTGGAGGCGGCGCTCGCCCCACATGACCCGCGATCGATCCACGAGCTCCTGACGCCGCAAGAGCTCGCGCTGCTGCTCGGCAAGCTCAAGCCGCAGTTCATTCATCACCCGGAGTCGCGGCGGATGGTGGGCCGCATCATCGCCGAGCTCGGAGGCGACCTCGACGACAGCCATCTCGATGTGCCCAGGCTGCGCAGTGCCTACCCCACGGGGCATTTGACGAAGGGCATCGCCTTCGCATTCGCGGGTCATCGCGACACCTGGTATGGCGCGCCGCAGGCGCAGATCAACTGGTGGCTGCCCATCTACCCGCTGCACGCCGACAACGCGATGGCGTTTTATCCCCGCTACTTCGCGGCACCGGTCGAAAACGACTCGGACAGATTCAGCTACTACCGGCGCAACGTCGAGCGCCGGAGCGTGGTCGAGTTCATCGATGCCGACCCGCGCGTTCAGCCCTCGGCCACCTCGCTGACGAACGACGAGCCCGAAGTCCGGCTGTTGCCCGACGTCGGCGGCCTCATCCTGTTCTCCGGCGCGCAGCTCCACGCCACCGTTACC
>JBOHTO010000137.1:0-21887 GCA_050733695.1 Gemmatimonadaceae bacterium
TGCCGGTGCGGCATTCGCCGCGCCGGCATGCACGGCTCGGCCATGGCCCGACGGGGCCTTGCCCTCGTCGCCGCGTGTTTCGACATTGCTCCGTGGCCCGAGACACGATCCTCATAGATGGTTCCTCGCTCACGATCGATCGTGTGCGCGCGGTCGCGGACGAACGCGTTCCCGTTGCGCTGCACCCGGCGGCCCGCGAACGCGTGGCGCAGAGCTGCGCCATCGTGGAGGGCGTCGTGGCGCGAAACGAGGTCGTCTATGGTGTGACGACCGGCTTCGGTAAACTGTCCGACGTCGCCATCCCCGCGGCCCGCATGGCGGAGCTGCAGGTGAACCTCGTGAGAAGCCACGCGGCCGGCGTCGGTGATCTGCTGCCGGAGCGCGAGGTACGCGCGATGATGCTGCTGCGCGCCAACGTCATTGCCAGGGGATACTCCGGCGCGCGCCCGGTGCTCGCAGAGCTTCTGGCGGGAATGCTGAACGCGGGACTGTACCCGCCGATCCCCGAGCAGGGGAGCGTGGGTGCGAGCGGCGATCTCGCCCCCCTCGCGCATCTCGCGCTCACGATGATCGGAGAGGGCGAGCTCGCTCGCGCGAATGCTGGCGGGTACGGGCCGGCGGCCGCGGTTCTTGCCCGGGCCGGTCTCGCACCGGTCACGCTGGGCCCCAAGGAAGGACTCACCCTCATAAACGGCACGCAGGCACACACGGCTATCGCGGCGCTCGCGCTGTTCGACGCCGGCCGGCTCTGGCGCACCGCCCATGCCGCCGGCGCGATGTCGCTCGAGGCGCTACTCGGCACGCCCGCTGCGTTCGACGAACGGATCCACGAGGCGCGTGGCCAGCAGGGCCAGCGTGAATCGGCGGCGCTCCTGCGCGATCTGCTCGCGGCGAGCGAGATCCGCGAATCGCACAGGCATGGCGACCCGCGTGTGCAGGATGCCTACGCGCTGCGCTGCATGCCGCAGGTGCATGGCCCCGTGCTCGATGCGATTCGCTTCGCGACCGGGATCGTCGAGCGCGAGCTCAACGCGGCCACCGACAACCCACTCGTACTCGAGGACGGCGCGATTCTCAGCGGGGGCAACTTCCACGGCCAGGCCGTGGCGCTCGCGCTGGATGTCCTCGCCATCGCCATGACGTACATGGCCACGATCTCCGAGCGGCGGACCGACCGGCTGCTGCACCCCGATCTCAACCAGGGGTTGCCGCCGTTCCTGTCGCCGGAGGCGGGCGTGAACTCGGGATTCATGATGGCGCAGGTGACTGCGGCAGCTCTGGCCAGCGAGTGCAAGGTGCTGTCGCATCCCGCGAGCGTGGACACGATCCCCACGGACGGAAGCAAGGAGGATGTCGTGCCTATGGCCATGGGCGCGGCGTGGAAGCTGCGACGCATCCTGACGAACGTGCGCAACGTCCTCGCTGTCGAGCTCATGTGCGCAGCCCAGGGTATCGATTGTCGGGCACCTCTCAGGCCGGGGATCGGGGTCGCGCGCGCGCACGAGCGCGTGCGCCGGCACGTGCCTCCGCTCGCGGCGGACCGCGTCCTCAGTCCCGATATCGCCGCGCTTGCCACCGCAGTGCACGCCGGAGAGTTCGCCGATCTCACTGCCGGGGCGAGCACGTGATGCGCCTTGGCGGCGAGCGTACGTGACGAGGATCGCTGATGCAGCCGGCGCCGTGAGCCCTGCCGCTGCCGGGAGCGCAGCGAAGCCGGCTGGCTCACGCGGCCCGATCAGGGCGCCGCGCGGAACCAGCATCTCCTGCCGCGGATGGCAGCAGGAAGCGGCGCTCCGGATGCTGATGAACAACCTCGACCCGGAGGTCGCGGAACGACCGGATGACCTCGTGGTCTACGGCGGAACGGGGCGCGCCGCGCGGAGCTGGGAGGCGTACGATGCGATCGTGCGATCTCTCCGCACGCTCGGGAATGACGAGACGCTGCTGGTGCAGAGCGGGAAACCGGTCGCTGTCTTCCGTACGCACGGCAGCGCGCCGCGCGTGCTGATCGCGAACAGCAATCTTGTGGGACGCTGGGCGAACTGGGAACAGTTCCGCGAGCTCGAGCGAATGGGGCTCACGATGTACGGTCAGATGACGGCCGGATCCTGGATCTATATCGGCTCGCAGGGGATACTGCAGGGCACCTACGAGACGTTCGGTGCCGTTGCGCGCAAGCACTTCGGCGGGATACTCGCCGGCCGCTTCGTGCTCACAGCCGGACTCGGAGGCATGGGTGGCGCACAGCCGCTCGCGGCAACGATGCACGGCGCCGCGATACTCGCCGTCGAAGTCGATGAGTCGCGCATCGACAGGCGCATCGCCACCGGCTTCTGCGACCGCAGGACAGCGAGCATCGATGAGGCGCTGCGCTGGATCGCGCAGGCGTGCCGCGCGCGCGTGCCGCTGTCGGTCGCGCTGGTGGGCAATGCCGCGTCCGTGCTGCCGGAGCTGGTCCGGCGCGGTGCAGCGCCCGACGTCGTGACCGACCAGACGAGTGCGCACGACACCCTCAACGGCTACATCCCCGCCGAGCTATCCGTGGCCGAAGCGGCGGAGCTGCGCACGCGTGACCCGCAGGCGTACATCGCGCGCGCGACGGGCTCGATCGTCGCTCACGTGCGCGCGATGCTCGAGCTCGCCCGCCGTGGCGCCGTCACGTTCGACTACGGCAACAACATCCGCACCGTCGCGCTCGACGCGGGCGTTCGCAACGCCTTCGACTTTCCCGGATTCGTCCCCGCGTACATCCGGCCGCTGTTCTGCGAGGGGAAGGGGCCCTTCCGCTGGGTGGTTCTCTCCGGCGACGCGCGCGACCTCGAGCGCACGGACGAGCTCGTGCTGCAGCTCTTTCCGGACAACGAGCATCTGCGCCGCTGGATCGAGCTGGCCCGGAAGAGCGTGCACTTTCAGGGGCTCCCTGCTCGAATCTGCTGGCTGGGGCAGGGCGAGCGCGCCCGCTTCGGCGTCGCGCTCAACGATCTCGTGGCGTCCGGAGAGCTTTCCGCGCCTGTCGTCATCGGGCGTGACCACCTCGACACCGGGAGTGTGGCCTCGCCGTTCAGGGAGACCGAGGCGATGCGCGATGGGAGCGATGCGATCGCCGACTGGCCGATCCTCAATGCCCTGCTGAACGTCGCGAGTGGCGCCTCATGGGTGTCATTCCACCACGGCGGCGGCGTCGGGATGGGAAACTCGCTGCACGCCGGGCAGGTGATAGTTGCCGACGGCACGCCGGAAATGCGCATTCGACTCGAGCGGGTGCTCACGAACGACCCGGGCCTGGGTGTCGCTCGCCACGCCGACGCGGGCTACGAGATCGCCATCGATGCAGCACGCGAGCACGAGCTGCGTCTTCCCATGCTGGATTCGGAGAGTGGCGGATCGGATCCCTGACCGGTTGACCGTTTGATTGCCACCACTTCGCCGTCCGGGTCGGACGTGCCACTGCCGTCCGCTGCGAGGAGCGTCGAGGCAGAGCTCCTCTTCGTCGGCGCCACACAGGTCGTGACCTGCGCCGGAGCACCGCGCGCCCGGCGAGGCAGTGAGATGCGCGACGCCGGTGTCCTGACGAACGGAACCGCGGTGGCCGTGCGCGGCGAACGGGTCGTCGCCGTTGGACCGCGCGACCGGCTGGAACGCGAGTTCCACCGGGCCGAGCATGTCGAATGCGGCGGAGGAATACTGACACCGGGGCTCGTCGACTCGCACACGCACGCGGTTTTCGGGCGCGCGCGCTACGAGGAGCAGGAGCAGCGCGCGGCGGGTGCGGACTACATGGACATCGCGCGCCAGGGTGGAGGTATCCACGCGTCCGTGCGCGACCTGCGTGAGCGGAGCGAAGACGAGCTTGTCGCTCTCGCAGAGCCGCGACTGCGCGCGCTCGCCGCGCACGGCACGACGACCGTCGAGGTGAAGTCCGGTTACGGTCTCACGGTCGACGACGAGCTGAAGGCGCTGCGCGCCATCGCCCGCCTTGGCGGGAAACTCCCGCTCCGCCTCGTTCCCACCTGGCTGGGTGCGCACGAGATACCGCTCGAGCATCGCGGCTCCGGCTCCGGGCGCGCCGCGTACATGAGGTTGCTCATCGAGGAGATGCTTCCGCGCGTCGCCGTCGCGAAACTCGCGCGCTTTGCCGATGTCTTCTGCGAGCCGGGCGTGTACTCGGTGAAGGAGAGCCGTATCATTCTGGAATCAGCAAGGCGTGCGGGGCTCGGAGCCAAGCTTCACGCCGACGAGCTGGAGCCATCGGGCGGGGCGGAGCTGGCCGCGTCGCTCGGAGCCACTTCGGCCGATCATCTCGCCGCCGTATCCGACGCCGGGATCGCCGCGCTCGCGCAGTCGCAAACGGTGGCGACTCTGCTGCCGGGGACGCTGCTCTTTCTCGGACGAACGAATCACGCACCCGCGCGCCGCCTGCTCGATGCGGGAGCCGCCGTGGCACTCGCCTCCGATTTCAATCCGGGGACGTCGCCCACGGTCAACTTCCCGCTGATCCTCACGCTCGCCGTGAGCCAGCTTCGCATGAGCGTCGCGGAATCCATCCTGGCAGCGACCGTCAACGGCGCTGCCGCGCTCGGGCTTGCGGGCTCCACAGGCCAGATCGCCCCGGGTTATGCGGCCGACCTCGCGCTTTTTGACGCGGAGGACGTGCGCGAGCTGCCGTACTGGTACGGTGCACACATCTGCAATGCCACGTGGGTGAGAGGCAAAGCTTGTCACCCGTTTCACTTAGGGGTAAGTTAACCGGACGCGCTCCCCCCCATCTTTTTCTCCCTGAATGTCCTCTGCGTGGAGCCCACCAGGCGCTGATGTCCAACGTCGCGAAGCTCAAGAAGAAGGCTGCCGAACTCGAGCAGAAGAGACAGTTCGACAAGGCGCTCGCGATCTACATCCAGATCCTCGACCAGAGCGACGGGAGCCTGGACGAGGCGGATGTCGCCCTGTACAACCGCGTCGGCGACCTGCTCGTTCGCAAGAACGAGGTGGGAAAGGCGGTCGATTACTACGAGAAGGCGGTCGACCTGTACGCCGATGGCGGATTCTTCAACAACGCCATAGCGCTCTGCAACAAGATCCTCCGTAACTCGCCGGGCCGCAGCTCCATCTACTACAAGCTCGGCAAGATCAGCGCGAAGAAGGGCTTCGTGAGCGACGCGAAGCAGAACTTCCTCGAATACGCCGACCGCATGCAGAAGGCCGGCCAACTGGACGAGGCATTCCGCGCGCTCAAGGAGTTTGCCGATCTCTGTCCCGATCAGGACGACATCCGGCTCATGCTGGCCGAACAACTCTCGAAGAAGGATCGCAAGGGGGAGGCGCTGCAGCAGCTCCAGACGCTGTATGCCAAGTTCGAAGGTGAGGGTCGAACGTCGGAAGCCCGGGCAACCGTGGACCGGATGAAGGCGATCGATCCCGCCATTGAGCCGAAGGCGAGCACTGCGCCGCGCGCACCCAAGGCGAGTGACCTCGTCTTCCTGGACGTGTCCTACGATGAGCCGCAGCAGCAGGGTCGCACGCCGGCGCCGCCCGCCCGCGCGGTGGCACCACCCGACTCCCACCGCTACGAGGATGTTGCGCCGGATGACGATCTCGACGCCGACGACGAGGCCGACTATGCGGAGGAGGAGGAAAGCTCCGAGGCAGAAACGTTCGCCGCCGGCGACGATCGTACGCCGGACGAGGCTGCGGACGACGAGCGGATCGAGGGATTGGAAGCGTCCGCCGCCGTCGAGCCGGACCCGTGGTTGCGCCGCGGTCACGAGTTGTCGGATCTGCTCGACTTCGAGCCGACAGCGTTCGGCGGCGCGGAGCTCCCCGACGAGCGGGCGTCGCACGACACACGCACTCCCACGCCGACGCACGATCTCGTCCTTCCGGGCGAGCTGCCAATGCTCGACTTCACCGACAGCGATGAGCCGCATGCCGGCGCCGGATTCGACGGCGGGCGCGATGACGCTTCGCTGGATTTCATCACGCCTTTCGACGAGCCGATCGCCCCCGATGTACCCGAGGAGACAGGCAGCCTGCTCGATCTCGAGCCGCCGATCGTGCGCGACGACAGTGCAGAGCTGCCGGCGTTCGGTGCGGGCGGTGTGGACCTCGGCTTCTCGCACGACGATTCCGGTTTCCTCGACATAGATCAGGGGGCCGAGAGTCTTTCCCGCGGTTCGGACAGCGAGGAGAACAAGGGCACCCACGCGCCGTTGGAGTTCGGGGATTCGGGCGACCTGCAGCCAAGCGGGTTCGAGGACGCCGGTGAGGCGGGCGAAGCCGCGGAGCCCGGAGAACTCGACGCCATCGGGAGCGGCGGCGAAGGGGGCGACACGATTGGCGCTGCAGCGGCCACGGATGCCGAACCGGAATGGGATCTCGCGGACTCGTTCGCGACGGACGACGCGACGGACGACGCGACGGACGACGCGACGGCACCGGCGGCGAACTCCATCGAGGGGCTGCGCAATGCGGTGCAGCGAGGCTCGGGCGATCCCACGTTGCGACGCCGTCTGGCGGAGATGCTCCTCGAATCCGGACAGCGCGAGGAAGGACTCAGCGAGCTCGAGCTGACGATGATCGGTTTCGAGCGCGCGGGTGACCTGGATAGCGCCGATTCCGTGGCGGACGAAATCATCCACATCAACCCGAACTCCGTGCGCCACCACCAGAAGCGCGTCGAGTACGCCTTCAGGACAAACGACAAGAGTCGGCTGGGAGGAGCATATCTGGAGCTTGCGGACTCGCTCTTCCGTTCCGGGCAGCAGGAAAAGGCGCGGTCGGTATATCAGCGCGTCCTCGAGCTCGCGCCCGATGACATCCGCGCGCAGGCGGCTCTCAGTGCATTCATAGAGGCGCCGCCCGATCCCGCTCCGGCGCCCGCGCCGAGAAAGGAGAAGAAGGAGCAGTCGGGAATCTTTCGGCGCTACACCGCCCAGCCGGAGCGGCCCGCGGCGCAGGCCGAGCCGGCCGGACCGTCCATGACCACCGGGGATGACGATGACTTCGTGAATCTCGGAGACTGGCTGCGCGACGATGACGGTCCGCGCTCGACGCGCATGGTGGTCGACGAACGGCCTCCGTCCGGTGACGAAGAGGCCGATTTCGCCGACATGCTCCGCCGCTTCAAGCAGGGCGTCGCGCAGAACGTTGCCGAGGAGGATCACGAGAGCCATTACGATCTCGGCGTGGCGTACAAGGAAATGGGGCTGCTCGACGAAGCGATAGCGGAGTTCCAGAAGGCGCTGCGCGGCACGGGCCACCGGGTTCGCACGTACGAAGCTCTGGGGCAGTGCTTCCTGGAGCAGTCGCAGTTCCAGGTCGCGCATACGGTGCTGCATCGCGCCCTGGCCGAATCCGGTCACGGCGACGATCAGCTCGTCGGAGTGTTGTATCTTCTCGGATATGCCTCGGAGGGACTCCAACGGAGGGACGAGGCGCTCATGCACTACCAGCGTGTCTTCGCCGTGGACATCCATTTCAGGGATGTCGACGCCCGGATCGCGGGCCTCCAGCGGGTGGCGGGATGAGCGTGGCAGCGCGCCCGGCCACGGTGGCCCCGCCCACGCTCGGCGCCGTCCAGCGCCCTGTGCGCGATGACCTTGACCATGTCGTGGACGAGTTGCGCCGCATCGTCACGGAGGACAATCCGCTCATTTCCGAAGTGAACGGGCATCTGCTGCAGATGCGCGGAAAGATGTTCAGGCCCACACTTCTGCTTCTCTCCAGCGAGACGGGTGGCAGCCAGGAGCCGCGCGCGATCGCCCTGGCCGCTGTGGTCGAGCTCATCCACCTCGCGACGCTGGTGCACGACGACGCGATCGACCACTCCGCGCTCAGGCGCGGGATGCCAACGGTGAATGCGTTGTTCAGCCATCAGGTCTCGGTCATCATGGGAGACTTCCTCTATTCGCGCGCCCTCTGGGAGCTGGTCCGGCGCGACGAGCTGGAGGCGCTCCGTCTTCTGACTGCCGCCTCGAACGCGATGACGGTAGGCGAGATGCGGCAGCTCGCGGTAGTGGACCCGCTCAGCTTCTCCGAAGCCGATTACGATGCGCTCATCCGCGCCAAGACTGCGGCCCTCTTCGCCGCGGCCTGCGAAGTCGGTGCGCTGTGCGGCGCCGAGGCGCATCGGGCCGCGCTGGCTCGCTACGGTGAGCGGCTTGGCATGGCCTTCCAGATATCGGATGACCTGCTCGACTATACCGAGGCGCAGGAGGTGACGGGCAAGCCGATGGGCCTCGATCTGCGCGAACACAAGGTGACCCTTCCCCTCATTCACGCGCTGAGCCGGATCACGCCGGCCGCGCGCGCAAGGATCAACGCGCTTTTCGCAGCGGAAGATCCGGGGAGCGATGAGATCGCCGGTGTGATTGCAATCGTGCGAGACGCTGGCGGCCTGGAATACGCCCGATCGCGCGGCGAGCAGTTCGCGCATGAAGCGGAGGAGGCACTCGCAGAGCTTCCGGAAACGGACGCCGCACAGTCGCTGTCGGATGCGATCGGCTATGTCATGGACCGGCGCCGCTGATGGCGCGGGGATCTTCGAAGCACCGGCCGGGGTTTCATGCTCTGGTGCTCGCGATCGGCTTCGTGGTGGGGGGCTTTCTCGCCCAGTTCGCGCGGATGTTCCTCCCCGCGGGTGCGGTCAAGGAGTTCCTCACCACCGGCGTCACGCCATCGATCGGTCCGCTCAGCGTCGACCTGATAATCGTGACCTTCGCGGTAGGGCCGATCGCGCTCGATGTCTCGCTTCTCAGCCTGCTGGGCGTGGTCGTTGCGTATCTGATCGCGCGGTCGTTGTTCTAGCTCGTCTTTCGGGAGGAGGTCGGTATGAATTTCGGCAACATGGGCTTCTGGGAAGTCCTCATCATCTTCGTGGTCGTCCTGCTTCTCTTCGGCGCCAAGCGCATCCCGGAGATCGCCGGCTCCATGGGGAAGGGAATCCGCGAGTTCAAGAAGAGTCTCACCGATGTGGACCGGGCGATCCGCGAGCCGGAGCGCAGCGATTCACGTGTCGATGGGCCGGAGAAGGATGCTGAGCGGTTGACGGGTACGCCGGCCGAGCAGGCCGTCCGCGCCGACGCGAAGGACAAGGAGCCCAAGCGGCTGATCGGCTGAACCCTCGGATCTGGCCCCTCTGGACCTGCTTTCTCTGAACCTGCTTTCTCTGAACCTGCTTCTCTGAACCTGCCCTCGCGCGTGTGGCGAGTCAGATCGCAGTGCGTCGAGCGATCGCGGCGATGTCGTCCCGCCGGTCGTCGATGTCTGCCGCGCGGCGGAGGTTGAGCACGTATTCCTGCACGCGCTGCTGCCGTAGCCGCTGCATGAGCTCCGCGCGCTGGGTGTCCTTCTGGGCTTCCCATGCCGCGCGATCTGCCTCCTTCCTCTGTTCCACGCGCAGCACGTAGACGGCGTCCCCCGTCGCGACCGGTTCACTCACGGCGCCCACCGGAACGCCAAACGCCGCGCCGATCGCCTCGTTGAGGCGACCGATGCCCGGCACGAACCCCGTACGGTTGAACATTTCCGTCCTCTCCACTGCGAGGCCCCGTTCGCTCGCGGCTGCCTCGAGGGAGCTGCCCGCTGCCGCGGCGGCAACTGCGGCGGCAACCGGAACCAGCGAGTCGATCTTTGCCTCGCGGAGAAGGCTGCGTCTCACATCGCCACGCACTTCTTCCAGCTCCGGGACGCCACCTTCCACGAGAGTGTCGAGACGCGCGAGATAGTAGCCGCCGGGCCCGTCGAACAGCTCGCTCGCCTCGCCCACCGCTGCTCCTCCGAACGCCCAGGCGCTCACGCTCGGCACGTAACGACCGGCCATGACGAGCGGTTCGCCTTCGAGCGCAACCGCGCGTCCGACGCCCAGGCCGAGCACTGTCGCGGCCTTGTCGAAGGCGCTGGCCGGATCGCCGGGGCCAACGAGCGCCACGAGCGAGTCGGCCCGCTGCGCCATCCGCATCGCCGAAGAGTCGCTCTGCTGGATGGGCACCAGGATGTGGTGCAGCGAAAGCGTGTCGCCGCGGCGCTCGTCGACGCGGATCAGGTGGAAGCCGAAGCGCGTCTCCACCGGCTGCGACACTTCTCCAATTGGCAGACCGAGGGCCGCCTCCTCGAAGGGATCGACGAAGCGGCCACGCGCGCCTTCGCCCAGGTCGCCGCCTTCTGTCGCGGAAGCGCTGTCCGCGGACTCGCGGCGCGCCACGTCTTCGAATGACGTCGTGCCGCTGACTATCTCCTCACGCAACGCGAGCGCCTTCTGCCTCGATGCCGCGCTGTCCTCGGCCGAGACGTAGCGGGGGATGATGAGCAGCGAGACGACCGCGCGACCCTGCCGCTCGAAATCCTCGCTGTTCGCTTCGTAGTACTCGGTAACTGCCTCGTCGCTCACGGTGATCGCGCTGTCCGCGATCCTTTCGGGGCGGAGTGCCACGAACGAGACGGACGCCGAGTCGTGCTCGTCCTGCCAGATGCGCCAGAGCCGGGAATCGGTGATGTAGACGCCGCGCGCGATCTGCTCGAACAGCTTTTGCTTCGGCAACTCCGTGCGGTACCACCGCTCGATTTCGTACAGCAGTCCCTGCTGCCTGGCCACGGGGCTGGACAGGAGCCGCTGATACTTCTCGCGGTCGAACTGTCCTTCCGTGTACAGGTCCGGGCTCTGGGCGAGCCAGGGCGGAGGCGCGAACGCCGCGTACTGCCTGATCTCCTCGTCCGTGACGGTGATGCCGCGCCGCTCGTACTCCTGACGTAGCAGTATGTCGTTCACCATCTGCTCGAACGCCTGGTCCTCCACCTGGCGCTGCTCGTCGAGTGTCAGCCCGCGACCGAGCCGCTGCTGCTCCTGCTGCGAGAGCTGCTGCGAGAGGTTGATCCAGTCGTTGTACAGGATGTCCCGGCCGTCCACGGACGCGACGGTGGTCGCAGGCGTGAGCTGTCCGCCACCGAGAAGTCCGGACGTATCGAGCAGAAGGAAGACAACAACAAAGGCGACGGCGACGAAGGCCCAGACAATGTATCGGACACCGGCGCTCCGCATGGATCGCAGCACGGGGCGAGACTCCTCGGCAATGCCAAGAGTTGACAGCAGTTGGGGGGTGACGGCGAACCGGAAAAAGTTCGCTATGTGACGACCTAAAATCAAGCCAGCGTGTCACTTCTGATTGACTTCGTTCGTCAGCCTTGTGTATAATCACCCCTTCCCGCCCGAAGGGGGGACGCCGACGTTGCCGAGGACTGAATGGCCATCTCCGCCCGAATAGAAGAACTGGAAAGGAAGTTCAGCGAGAACCCCCGGCGCTATTTCGCCCCGCTCGCGAACGAATACCGGAAGTCCGGCGACCTGGCACAGGCGATAGAGCTGTGTCGCAGCCATCTGCCTCAGCAACCGGAACACATGAGCGGGCACATCGTTCTGGGTCAGGCGCTGTTCGAGTCCGGTGAACTGGTCGAGGCGGAAAGCGTCTTTCACACCGCGCTCACGCTCGACCCCGAGAATCTCATAGCCCTGCGACTGCTCGGTGACATCAGGAAGGCGCACGGTGACATCCCGGCGGCGCGCGGCTGGTATCAGCGGGTGCTGGACGCCGATCCCAGGAACGACGAGATGGCCTCGCTGCTCGCGTCGCTGGATTCGCCCGGTGCGGCGCCGGCCGCCGGCGCCGGGGCGCTGTTGGATGTCGTCGCTACGGACGAAGCCTCCATGGCGGGCGCTGCTTCGCCCGAAGCCGCAGAGCGTGCCGCAGAGCGCGCCGCAGAGCGTGCCGAAGAGCGTGCCGAAGAGCGCGCCGAAGAGCGTGCCGAAGAGCGCGCCGAGGCTGCCGCCGCGGCCATGCCTTTCATGGATGCGAGTCGCGGCGAGGAATCCGGCTGGGCCGACATCAATCCCGAGCGATCGCTGGACGCGGGTGAGCCAGACGCGCTCCAACCGGATGGGCTGCAACCGGTCGGCGGTGCGGCAACCCCTGACGAGGGTGCAGCGACGGACCAGACGCGCGAGGACCCGGTGGAACCAGTAGCCCCGGTGGCCGCTGCTGAAGCGGATCAGACGACAGTCGACACGGGCAGCGCCCCTGGACTGGAGCCGATGGAATTCACTCCGCCGGATCCGGCGACCGCGGCGGCGGGCGGCGTGGCCCTCGGGCTCGAGAGCGGACACGAGTCGGTTGTGGGGGGCATGGCAACCGAGCCCGGCGCCTCGACCGCCGGCAGCGGCACACGACCGCAGACGCCTGCTGCGTTCGTGACAGAGACGATGGCCGAGCTGTACCTGCAGCAGGGCTTCACCGACGAGGCCCTCGGTATCTATCGGGAGCTCCAGGCGCAGAATCCAGGTGATTCGGCGCTCAGGGATCGCATCGATTCGCTCGAGCGTGGCGCGCGGTCGAGCATCGGCGCTGCTGATATCTCGGAAGAGGTGATCGAGGAGGCGCGAAGGCGGAGATCGGCACCTCCCAAGCGGAGCATGCGCGCGTTCCTCGGCGCGCTCGCGGCGCGGCGCGCACCTGTGTCGACGCCCGAACCGGCGAAATCCGTCCCGGGGCTTGCGGAGCTGTTCGAGACGAGCGATCCGGTGGCGGCGGATGACGCCGCGGCAGCGTCGATGCTCGCCGGCGCATTCGGTGCCGGCAACGCGGACACGGCGCACGCGGACACGGCGCACGCGGACACGGCGCACGCAGACATGGCGCACGCAGACATGGCGCACGCAGACACGGCGCACGCAGACATGGCGCACGCAGACACGGCGCACGCGGACACGACCCGGGCGGCGGAGGCGTCGCAAGAGGCACGACCGGGTGCGGACCTTCCTGCCGAATCGCGTGAGTCCCACAGCGGTGCGCCGTCGCGCGCGGCCGCGAGCGAGCTCTCACTCGATTACATATTCCGCGAGAGTGCACCCCGCGCGGGATTATCGCGCCGGGGTGAATTCTCCTTCGATCAGTTCTTCTCCGATGAATCGCGCGGCGCGGGCGGGCAGGGAGGCGGGGCCGGAACGGGTACCGCGGTCGGTGGCGGTCCGGAGAGCTCCGACGAGAATGGACCAGCAGCTCAGCCGTCGTCGGGCGACATCGAGCAATTCAACACCTGGCTCGACGGGCTCAAGAAGAAGTGAGGATCACGGTCCTCAACGGTCCGAATCTCAACCTTCTGGGCGTGCGCGAGCCGGAGCTCTACGGCCGGGAGACGCTGGCCGACGTGGAGACACGAGTGCGCGAGGTGGGACAGGAGCTGGGCGTGGAGATCGACTTCGCGCAGGAGAACTGCGAGGGTGCGCTCATCGACCGAATCCACGCCATGCGCGGATCGTCCGACGGCGCGCTGATCAATGCTGGCGCGTACTCGCACACCAGTCTGGCCATCCGCGACGCTCTGACGGCAGTGCAGGTGCCGTTCATCGAGGTACACCTCAGCAACATCTACGCGCGCGAGCCGGAGCGCCGCCATTCCATGCTCGCAGGCAGCGCGGTGGGAGTGGTGTGCGGGCTCGGCGCCCTTGGGTATGAGCTCGCACTGCGCGGGCTGGTCGCGCACGTCTCGACGCACCCGCGACCTGCGTGTGGCTGACGAGCGACCGCGGCGTTTCGCCGCTCTGGTGGACGCGATCGGCAGGGCAGGACTGGACGCTCTCCTTCTCACGAGTCTGCCGAATATCCGCTACGTGACCGGATTCTCCGGCACCAGTGCGCTCGCTCTCGTGCGTCCTGGCAGCGTGCTCTTCGTCACCGACTTCCGCTACGAGACGCAGGTGGCCGCCGAGGTGGGATCGATGGCGCACGTGCGCATCGAGCCGCAGAGCCTGTGGAGCGGACTGTGGACGGAACTGGGTGCAGGGGCCGGTGGCGGTGAGTACAGCGGGATGGAGACGATCGGGTTCGAATCAGCCAGCACGCTGCATCGCGATTTTCAGCGCCTTCTCGATGCCGGCAGCCGGTGGCAGTGGCGTCCGGTGACGGACATGGTGGAGGCGTTACGGGAGAAGAAGGACGCGGGCGAGGTCGCGCTCATCGCCGCAGCCGCCGCGGTCGCGACGGGCGCGCTCGAGAGCGTGCTCCCCGACATCCGGCCGGGGCTGCGCGAGCTCGACGTGGCGGGCCGACTGGAGCGTGCCCTTCGCGAGCACGGGAGCGAGGGTTTCCCCTTCCCGACCATCGTCGCATCCGGCGAGCGATCGGCGCTGCCGCACGCGCGCAGCTCGCGCCGCGAATTGCGCGGTGGCGAACTGCTCCTTCTCGATTTCGGCGCCGAGGTAGGGGGATACTGCGCGGACATCACGCGCACATTCGTGGTCGGCCGCGCCAGTGAGGAGCAGCGTTCCGTTCATGCCGTCGTGCGAGAGGCGAACGAGCGGGCCTCGAGCGGCGTTCGGCCCGGAATGCGGGGGCGGGATGCCGATGCGATCGCGCGGGGCTACATTGAGGGGCGCGGTTTCGGGGACCTGTTCGGGCACAGCCTCGGCCATGGTGTCGGGCTGGAGGTGCACGAGGCCCCGCGTCTGGCGCGCACGGCCGAAGGTGAGCTCGTCGCCGACTCCGTGGTCACTATCGAGCCCGGCATCTATCGGCCGGGCTGGGGCGGCGTGCGGATCGAGGATGACGTGCACCTCGCCGCCGGCGGGCCGCTGGTTCTGACGCAGTTCACGCGCGATCTGCTCGAGCTCGTATGACCCGGCGGTTGGCTACTCTTCCACGAGACCAATGATCGACCTACGGTACATCAAGAAGCTGATCGAGATGCTGGACAGCTCGAACGTGGATTCCATCGAGATAGCCGCCGACAAGGGAATGAGGGTGCGGCTGGCGAAGACTCCGAGGTATGCCGGCCCGCTGCACGTGTCCTCGCAACTGGCGCCGCCCGCGCCGCTCGCCGCCGCGCCCGGACGGTTGACACCCGCGGAGGGAACGCAGGCGGTCGGCGTCGCGGGAGAAGCGGGATCGGGCGCCGCGCCACGCGCTCCCGCGACTGAACCAGCGCTGCTCGAGGTGAAGTCTCCGATGGTCGGCACGTTCTACTCATCGTCGGAGCCGGGAGCCAGACCCTACGTGTCTCCGGGCACGCGCGTCTCGAAGGGTCAGATTCTCTGCATCATCGAGGCGATGAAGATCATGAACGAGATCGAATCGGAGTATGCAGGCGTGGTGAAGGAAGTGCTCATGGAGAACGCTCAGCCCGTAGAGTACGGGCAGGTATTGTACAGGATCGATCCCAATGGCTAACGCAGCTCCGACTCCAGCGGCGGGGGCGCCCGCCGCGCCCGCTGCACCGTTCAACTTCAAGGCAATTCTGCAGCAGATGATCCAGCAGAATGCGTCCGACCTGCACCTCAAGGTGGGACGGCCACCGACTCTGCGTGTGAACGGCGACCTGGCTCCGCTGGCGCTGTCCGCCATGCGCCCCGAGGATCTCAAGTCGCTCGCCGAGCAGCTCATGACACCCAAGCAGGTGAAGGAGTTTGCGGAGTTCAAGGAGTCGGATTTCGCGATCGGCGTACCCGGGATCGGGCGCTTCCGTGTCAACGTGTATCAGCAGCGCGGTACGATCGCCTACGCGCTGCGATCCATTCCGTACCAGGCAAAGACGATCTCGGAGCTGAATCTGCCGTCGGTGGTCGAGGAGATCGCCATGCGGCCGCGTGGCCTCGTGCTCGTCACCGGAATCACGGGTTCGGGCAAGTCCACGGCGCTGGCGGCGATGATCCAGCACATCAACGAGCAGCGGCACGCGAACGTGATCACCATCGAGGATCCGATCGAGTTCCTGCACCGCGACATCAACTGCCATATCAACCAGCGCGAGGTGGGAACGGATACGGGCAGCTTCGCGCAGGCGTTGCGCCGCGTGCTGCGACAGGATCCCGATGTCGTGCTCATCGGCGAGATCAGGGACCTGGACACGCTGGACACCGCGCTCAAGGCGGCGGACACCGGCCACCTCGTGTTCTCGACGCTGCACACCACGGACGCCACGCAGACGATCAACCGCGTCCTCTCCTTCTATCCGCCGCACCAGCAGGCCGAGGTGCGCTTTGCGCTCTCCACCGCGCTGCAGGCCGTGATCTCCCTGCGGCTCGTGCCGCGGTCGGACAAGCCGGGGCGCATACCGGCCGCCGAAGTGCTCATCAACACGGCCGCCGTCCGCGACAACATCCGCGACATGACCAAGGCACTCAACATCCCCGACCTCATCAAGGAAGGAACGGTGCAGTACGGGATGCAGAGCTTCGACCAGTCGCTCATGGCGTGGTACTCGCAGGGCGCGATCTCATACGAGAGCGCTGTGTTCTTCGCAACGAATCCCAGCGAGTTCGCGCTGCGCGTCCAGGGCGTCGCGGGATCCAGCGATACGAGCTGGTCGGGATTCGAGCCGGACGCGAATGCCTGACGCCGCACCGTAGCTCGCCGGGTCGTGTTCAGGAAGGTCCTCATAGCGAATCGCGGCGAGATCGCACTGCGCGTCATCCGTGCGTGCCGCGAGCTGCGCATACAGACGGTCGCTGTGTACTCGGAGGCCGATCGCGAGTCGCTGCACGTGCGCTTCGCCGACGATGACGTGTGCATCGGGCCGGCGCCGTCGCGCGATTCGTACCTGCGAATCCCGCGCATCATAGCCGCCGCCGAGATCACGGGAGCCGACGCCATCCACCCCGGCTACGGCTTCCTCGCCGAGAACGCCGAGTTCGCGGAGATGTGCGCGGCGTCCAACATCACGTTCATCGGGCCGACCGCGGAACAGATCCGCGTCATGGGAGACAAGGCGGCCGCGCGCAAGGCGATGACGGCCGTGGGCGTGCCGATAGTCCCGGGCACGCCCGGCCCGGTCGAGGACGTCGACGAGGCGCTCGGCTTCGCGCGGGAGATGGGCTTCCCGGTCATCATCAAGGCGGCCGCCGGCGGCGGAGGCAAGGGGATGCGCGTCTCGCGCGACGCGGACGACTTCGCGCGCTCCTTCCAGCTCGCGCGCTCCGAGGCGCTATCCGCGTTCGGGAACGGTGACGTGTACGTGGAGAAATATCTGCCGCGGCCGCGCCACATCGAGTTCCAGATCCTGGGCGACCGGCACGGCAACGTGATCCACCTCGGTGAGCGCGACTGTTCCGTGCAGCGCCGGCACCAGAAGCTCATCGAGGAGGCACCCAGCCCGGCCGTCACGCCGGACCTCAGGAAGCGGATGGGCGACGACGCGGTGCGCGGTGCGAAGGCGATCGATTATGTGGGCGCGGGTACGATCGAGATGCTGCTGGACGAGGATGGCTCGTACTACTTCATGGAGATGAACACGCGCATCCAGGTCGAGCATCCCGTAACCGAGATGCTCACGGGAGTGGACCTCGTGAAGGAGCAGATACGCGTTGCCGCCGGCGAACCGCTGTCCGTGCTCGAGCTTCCGCCTCTGCGCGGCCACGTGATCGAGTGCAGGATCAACGCGGAGGACCCTGCGCGCAATTTCCAGCCATCGCCCGGACAGATCACGGTCTTCCACCCCCCCGGGGGCCCCGGCGTACGCCTCGACACGCACGTGTACGATGGCTACCGGGTGCCGCCCTACTATGATTCCCTGCTCGCCAAGCTCATATGCCAGGGCCGCGACAGGCAGGAGGCGATCCGGCGCATGCAGACGGCGCTGGAGAGCTTCATCGTCGAGGGCGTGACGACGACGATCCCCTTTCTCACGAGAGTCATGACGAACCGGCGGTTCCAGTCCGGCGACGTGGATACGAAGTTCCTGGAGCGGGAGAGCGACCTGATGAAGGAGCCCGTGATCAGGGAGTCCGCCTAGTGCGCATGGACGTCTACTTCGGCGCGGCCACGCTCGTGCCCGGCGACGTTGCCGGGCGTCTGGTCGTGGTGATCGATGTCCTCCGGGCATCGACCAGCATCGCCGTCGCCCTCGCCAATGGCGCAAAGGCCGTGATCCCCTTCGACAGTTCGGAAGAGGCGATCCAGCGCTCCAAGTCGCTCGAGCGCGCGGATGTCCGCCTTGCCGGCGAACGCAAGATGCTCCCCATCTCCGGCTTCGACCTGGGCAACTCGCCGTCCGAGTTCACCCGCGAGGCAGTCGAGGGAAAGACTGTCCTCATGACGACGACCAATGGCACCGGAGCGCTCACCGTCCTTCAGGGCGCGCGCGAGGTTGTCGTGGCATCCTACGTGAATCTGGAAGTCGTGCTGGCCATGCTGCGCGCCGCGGCGCGCGGGGGCTCCGACATGGCAATCCTGTGCGCCGGCCGCGAGCGTCAGTTCTCGCTCGAGGACGCCGCCTGTGCGGGACGCTATGGGCGTGAGGTAGCGCGACAGCTTCCGAACGCCGAGTTGAACGATGCAGCGGTCGCGTGCACGATGGTCGACCGCCGTTATGGCGATGACATCGAGCGGCTCTTCGCGGCGTCGTCGCACGGCCGGGCCCTGGTGGAGGCCGGCTTCGGCGATGACCTTCTGCTCTGCGCCAGCGTCAACGCATACCCCGTCGTCCCGGTCTATCAGGAACGGCAGATCACAAAGCTCGGCCCGGAGCGCGAGCGGTAGGGGAGGGGCAGCAAGTGACTTCGTCACCGTCGGGTCGTTCAACAGCTTCGTCACCGCTGCAGCGCGAGGTCGCGGGTATCGCGCTCCTGCTCCTGGCGTGCTTCCTCCTCGGCGTGCTCGCGGTGCACGCTCTCGCGCTGCTGTCTCCGGCTGTGAGCATCCGCGGCACCTTCGGCGCCGTGGGATCCTGGGTAGTGCGCCCGCTCGTGGCGCTCCTCGGCTGGCCCACGTCGGTGCTGCTGCCATTCGTTCCCGCGGTCCACGCGCTCCGGCTGTTCGGTCGCCTGGACCGCGACGCGGATCGTTCGTGGCTGATCTTCCTCGGCGGCTGCGTGGTTCTCCTGCCGGTCGCGCTCGGCCTGGCCCTTGGCGCAGAGCGCGAGGCGGGTGCGATCGCCGGACTCTGGGGACACCTGCTTGCGTACTATCTGCGCGAGGGATTCGGGATCGGCGGTGCGTGGATCCTGCTGCTGTTCGCGGCGAGCGCGCTCACCGCGGCAACGCTCTCGTGGAACCCGCTGCGGATGCTGGTCGGGCCCCGTCACCGGGCGGGCACCGTGCACGGCGCAGCCGGGAGCGGTGACGTGCCTGAGCTGCTCGAGCCGCCACCCGAAGAGATGCCCGGCATCGACCCCGCCTTCGTGCGCGAGAGACTGGCGCCGGCGGGGAGCGCTGCCGCTGGCATCCCCGCGGACGCTGTGCCAGGAGTCGACAGGACGCGCAGGCGCAGGCACAGGACGGATACCACGGAGCAACGCGCGGACGAGATCGCGGCCGCGATCGGAGCAGCCGCATCCGACGAATCTGCGGAGACGCTCGGCGATCTGCTCCCGCGGCCCGAGCTGCTCACGCCACCGCCGCCGAGCAATCAGGAGGCTGGCCGGCGCGAGCTCGATGCGATGGGCGACAAGCTCATGGACGCGCTCGCGACGTTCCGCGTGCAGGGTGAGCTCGTCGGGCGCACGACAGGTCCCGTCGTGACGCAGTACGAGATCGAGCCCGCGCCGGGCGTGAAGGTGAGGCAGTTCGCCACGCTCGCGAACGATCTCGCACTGGCGATGCGAGCGCCCAGCATTCGCGTCGTCGCGCCCATTCCGGGGCGCGGCGCGGTGGGCGTCGAGGTTCCCAACCCCACGGCGGAGATTGTCGCCTTTCGCGAACTGATCGAGTCGCGCGATTTCCAGACCGCGCGCGCGGCGCTGCCCATCGCGCTCGGCAAGGATCTCGAGGGCAAACCCGTCATAGCCGACCTCGCGAAGATGCCGCACCTCCTTATCGCCGGGGCCACCGGCTCCGGGAAATCGGTGTGCATCAACACGCTGATCACGAGTCTGGTCTACCGGCATACGCCGCGCACGCTGCGGCTGCTCATGATCGACCCGAAGATGGTCGAGCTGTCGGTGTACAACACGCTCCCGCACCTGCGCCACAAGGTTGTCACCGACAATCGCGACGCGGCAGCGATACTCAAGTGGGCAGTGCTCGAGATGCAGGAGCGCTACGAACTGCTCGCGGCCAACGGCTGCCGCAACATCCAGGATTTCAACCGGCGGCTTGCGGAGGGCGCCGAGCTCCAGCTCCCGCCCGATCCCAACGTCGCCTTCGAGGAACGCGCATACACCGGCTCGCTGCTCCCGTACATAGTCGTCGTGATCGACGAGCTCGCCGACCTGATGATGACAGTGCAGGGTGAGGTGGAACGGCCGCTCGCGATGCTCGCACAGAAGGCGCGCGCGATCGGAATCCACCTGATTCTCGCCACGCAGCGGCCGAGCGTGAACGTGATCACCGGGCTCATCAAGGCGAATTTCCCGAGCCGGATCGCCTTCAGGGTCGCATCGCAGGTGGACAGCCGCACCATAATGGACGGCATTGGCGCGGAGTCGCTGCTCGGGAACGGCGACATGCTGTTCGTTCCGCCGGGACGCTCGGAACCGTCGCGGCTGCAGGGCGCGTTCATCCCGAGCGAGGACACCGAGCGCCTCATGCGCTGGTACAAGGAGCTGCGTGCTGCGCGGCGCGCGGCGCTGGAGGCGCGCGGCCTGGCCGACGAGCGGGCGTTCGCCGAGGCCGACATACTCGAGGCCGTGCGCCTGCGCGAGGCGGAGGCGGCGGCGGCGGCCGGTGAAAGCGAAGAGGGGAGCATGGATGACGGCGGCAGCGGCGAGCGCGACAGGCTGTTCAGGGAGGCGGCGGAGGTCGTCATCCAGCACCAGCAGGGTTCGACTTCGCTGCTGCAGCGTCGCCTCAAGGTGGGCTACGGCCGGGCAGCGCGCATCGTGGACCAGCTCCACGCGGCGGGAATCATTGGCCCGCCGGACGCGTCCCGGCCGCGCGAGGTTCTTGTCGGTCTCGAGGAACTGGACCGGATCTGCGGACCGAACCGGTGACGCTGCGGGTATGATCCGGGCAGCCGTCGTCACGCCTGTGCCGCACGATCAACGCCGTCACCCCTGCGGATCAACAACAACGCCGTCACCGCTGCGAATCCCAGGAACGTAGTCGTTCCGCGAAAGCGGAAATGCATTTTCGCTTCGCATGAGTCGTCCACACGTCCCGGAGCTTCCCTCCATGGCAATACGAATACTTCCCGCGCTGATCACGGCCGGCGCCGCGCTGATTGCGCTTCCCTCGCTGGCACAGGCGCAGCCGGCGGGCGCCTCCGCGTCGCCACCGCGCATAGGGGCAGTTGACGGCGACCGGGTGACGCCGGGGAGCTGGACCTACTCCATCCGCGTGATAGCGAACGGCGAGTCGAACGAGGTCGGCATGCGCACGCTGACCGTCGCAGCGTCCAGCTACAAGGGCGCGCCGGCGTGGCTGGTGACCGAAGAGAGCAACGCTGGTGCAATGGTCGTGGTCGACTCGCTCTACGTCAGCAAGTCGGGTCTCGAGCCGCTGCATCGCGTGCTGTCAATGGGGCCAGGCACCATCGTCACCGACTTCTCGGCAGACAGCGTGACGGGGTCCCTGACCATGCCGGGCGGATCGATGCCGATCGCGCTTGCGTACACTCCCGGGCTCGTGGTGAGTGGCGGGATGTTCGAGATGATTCTGCCCATCCTTCCCGTCGACGCCAATTGGGCGGCGAGCATGGACATGCTGCAGATCACGCAGCTCGGGGCATCGGCGGTCCCCGTGCGGATGCGGGTGACGGGCGAGGAGACGGTCACCGTGCCCGCTGGCGAGATTGCGGCGTGGACAGGTGTCATCGAGAGCGAAGCGGTGACGCAGAAGGTATGGATCGGCAAGAAGGGACACCGTCTCGTGAAGGTCACGGTGTCGAGCCCGCAGATGCAGGGCACAGTGATCGAGACGGTGCTCAAGTAGGGGTCAGGTCTTGTTTTGCAACATCATTGCCTTGCGGAAGTC
>JBOHTO010000138.1:0-46706 GCA_050733695.1 Gemmatimonadaceae bacterium
CAGCAGGAGGAGCTACGAACCTCGAATCAGGAGCTCGAAACGCAGGCGCGGTCGCTCAAAGCCTCGGAGGAGCTTCTCAAGGAGCAGCAGGAGGAGCTGCAACAGGTGAACGAGGAGCTCGAGGAGAAAGCGTCGCTTCTGTCGGAGCAGAACAAGAAGGTCGAACAGAAGAATCGAGAGGTGGAAGCGGCCCGGGTGTCGCTCGAGGACAAGGCCGAGCAGCTCGCGCTCAGCTCGAAGTACAAGTCGGAGTTCCTTGCAAACATGTCGCACGAGCTGAGGACGCCGCTCAACTCGCTGCTCATCCTCGCGAAGCTCCTTTCCGAGAACAAGGAGGGCAACCTCTCCGAGAAGCAGGCCGAGTTCGCGCGCACGATCCTGGCGTCCGGCACGGACCTGCTCAATCTGATCAACGACGTGCTCGATCTGTCAAAGGTAGAGGCCGGAAAGATGGAGATCATGCCGGTCGCGATACCGCTCGCCGAAGTGGAGGACTTCGCCCGGCGTAGCTTCGCTCCGGTCGCGGAGCAGAAGGGGCTCGCCTTCAACTTCAACGTGAAGCCGGACACACCGCCCATGATCTTCACCGATGGGCAGCGACTACGGCAGATTCTCAAGAACCTGATGTCGAACGCGATCAAGTTCACGGAATCGGGATCGGTGACGGTGACCGTGAGCAGCATCCAGGGCGGTCGCCAGTTCGCGAACACGGCGCTCGATTCAGCGTCGTCGGTGATAGCGATCGAGGTTCGCGACACGGGGATCGGGATCGCTTCTGACAAGCAGAAGCTGATATTCGAGGCGTTCCAACAGGCGGATGGGACGACCAGCCGCAAGTATGGCGGCACGGGGCTGGGGCTGTCGATCAGCCGCGAGATCGCGCGCCTTCTCGGCGGCGAGATCCGCGTGACGAGCAAGCCGGGCGAGGGGAGTGCATTCACGCTCCTGCTGCCGGCGCGGTACGAGCCGCCCGAGGGCCGGAAACAGGCGAAAGGCGGACCGCCGCCTGCAGCGAAGGGGCTCCCGTCTCCATCCGATCCGCCCGGCCGCCGCTCGCCGCGTCGCGTGACGCCGGCATACATCCCCGCGCAGTCGCCGGGGAACCGGCCGGGTGCCATGCAGGACGGCAGCAGTCCGACGGCGGCCACGATCACACCGCAACCGAGGGAGGCGATCGACCCCGCCGACGTCGCGGATGATCGTCACGCGATTGACCCATCGGATCGCGTCGTTCTCCTCATCGAGAACGACGAGAAATTCGCATCCGTCCTGCTGGAGATGGCCCATCAGCAGGATTTCAAGGCGTTGATCGCGCTCTCGGGGGAGATCGGTGTCGAGCTTGCGCATCAGTACAAGCCCGACGCGATCACGCTGGACATTGACCTGCCGGGAACAGACGGATGGGCCGTTCTCAACCAGCTCAAGCACAATGCGGACACGCGCCACATTCCCGTTCACATAATCAGCGGGATGCACGACCGGCAGCACGGTCTCAAGGCCGGTGCGCTCGCGTACCTGGAGAAGCCGGTGAGCAAGGAGGCGCTGGAGGAGGCGTTCGGACGGATCTCGCAGTTCATCGAGCAGAGAGTCAAGCACCTGCTGATCGTGGAGGACGACGAGACGCAGCGTCAGAGCATCATCGAGCTGGTGGGCCATGATGATGTCGACATCACGGCGGTCGGAAACGCACAGGATGCGCTCGAGGCCATCCGCGAAACCCGTTTCGACTGCATGGTGCTCGACCTCGGGCTTGGCGGCTCGGACGGCACGGATGGCTTCGAGCTGCTCGAGCAGGTCAAGGGTGATCCTGCGGCGCAGGAGCTGCCGATCATCATCTACACGGGGCGTGATCTTACCCCGGCGGAGGACACGCGTCTTCGCAAGTACGCCGAGACCATCATTGTGAAGGACGCGAAGTCGCCGGAACGCCTCCTGGATGAGACCGCGCTCTTCCTGCACCGGGTGGAAGCAAAGCTTCCGGAGCAGAAGCGGCGCATGCTCGAGCAGCTCCACAACGCCGACGCCGTGTTCGAGGAAAAGAACGTCCTGATAGTCGACGATGACGTGCGGAACATCTTCTCCCTCACGAGCGTGCTCGAGGAGTACGGTATGAAGGTGTCATTTGCCGAGAACGGCGAGGACGCGGTCAAGCTTCTGGAGAGCACGCTGGGAATCGATCTCGTTCTCATGGACGTGATGATGCCGGGAATGGACGGCTACGACACCACGCGCGCGATCCGCAGGATGACCGATTACAGGAGTGTTCCGATCATCGCGCTCACCGCGAAGGCGATGAAGGGCGACCGCGAGAAGTGCATAGCCGCAGGGGCATCCGATTACATAACCAAGCCGGTGGACACGGAGCAGTTGATCTCGCTGATGCGTGTCTGGCTCTATCAGTGACTCTGCACCTCCCGCCGATGAACGCGAAGCGGAACGAGGCGCTGGAGCAGGATACCCCACTCGCGTATGATCCGGAGATCGAGAAGATCGAGATCGAGCTGCTGCTGGAGGGTGTCTTCCGCCACTACGGTTTCGATTTCCGCAAGTATGCATACTCGTCTCTCCGGCGCCGGCTGTGGAAGCGGATAGGTGCAGAAGGGCTCACCACGATCACGGCGCTGCAGGAGCGTGTGCTGCACGATCCCCAGGTGATGGAACGGCTGCTGCTCGACCTGTCCGTGAACGTCACGGCCATGTTCCGCGATCCCACGTTCTACGTGGCGTTCAGACACGACATCATACCCCTCCTCAGGACGTACCCGTTCATCCGCATCTGGCACGCCGGCTGCTCGACGGGTGAAGAGGTGTACTCGATGGCGATCCTCCTGGAAGAGGAGGGACTGTACGAGCGGAGCCGCATATACGCGACGGACATGAACGAGGTGGTACTGCAGCAGGCGCGCTCAGGGATATTTCCCCTGGGTCGCATGCAGGAGTACACGGAGAACTACATCCAGGCGGGGGGAACGCGCTCCTTCTCCGAGTATTACACGGCCCGGTACGACGGCGCCCTGTTCAGCCCTGCACTGCTGAGGAACGTCGTGTTCTCACAGCACAACCTCGTAACCGACCGCTCCTTCAGCGAGTTCCACGCGGTGCTCTGTCGCAACGTGCTCATCTACTTCGACAGGAACCTGCAGAACCACGTGCACAATCTCTTCTACGAGAGTCTTGTCACGTTCGGCGTCCTGGGTCTTGGAAGCAAGGAGACTCTGCGCTTCTCGAAGTTCGAGGACTGTTACGAACCGCTTCACCGGAAGGAACGACTTTATCGGAAGGTCCGGTGACCAGTCATGAAGTCGTCTGCATCGGAACATCGTGGGGCGGACTGCAGGCCGTGCGGGCGATCCTCCAGGATCTGCCGGCGGATTTCTCCATGGCAGTTGTTCTCGTACAGCACCGACATCGCGAATCCGGAGGCCTCCTCACGGAACTGTTGCAGGAAGTCAGTCTGCTCCCCGTGTGCGAGGTGGAGGACAAGCAGCCGATTCGCACGGGACATGTTCACATCGCCCCGTCCAACTATCACCTCCTCGTGGATGATGGGTATTTCGCGCTTTCCATCGATGAACCGGTGCACTACAGCCGGCCATCCATCGACGTGACGTTCACGTCGATCGCGGATGAGTTCCGCATGAGAGCGGCCGGCGTCGTGCTGACAGGCGCGAACGACGACGGTGCGGCGGGACTGCGTCGGATCGCCGAGCGCGGCGGCTACGCGATCGTCCAGGATCCGGATGGGGCGGAGAGCCCAACGATGCCGCGAGCGGCGATCGCGGCCGTTCCGCTCGCGCACCTGCTCCCGCTGGACGGTATTGGCCCCCGCCTCGTGAGTCTTGCACAGGCTCCCGGGACGGCAGGCAGGGGCAGAACCGGCGCTCTGACCCCCGCAGCGGAGCGCCGGCCCGCTGGCCAGAGCGAGGCTCGGCCGGGCGGAGGTGCGCCATGAGCGAGGAAGTCCGCGCCAGAATACTCATGGTCGACGACCGACCCGAGAACCTGCTGGCGCTCGAGGCGATACTGGAGCCGCTCGATCAGGAACTGGTGAGGGCCAATTCCGGTGACGAGGCGCTCCGGCGACTGCTGGTAGATGACGTGGCGGTAATTCTGCTCGACGTCCAGATGCCTGGCCTGAACGGCTTCGAGACCGCCCGACTGATAAAGTCCCGCGAACGGTCGCGACACATCCCCATCATCTTCCTCACCGCGATCAACAAGGAAGAGGCCTTCGTGTTCGAAGGGTACTCCGTGGGTGCGGTCGACTACATGTTCAAGCCGTTCCAGCCGGACGTTCTCCGCTCCAAGGTCGCCGTGTTCGTCGAGCTGCACGGCAAGCAGCAGCAGCTCGCTGCACAGGAGCAGCAACTGCGCGAACACGAGAAGCGCGAGATGGAGCTCAGGCACGTCGCCGAGCTCGGGGAGACGGAAGCGCGACTCGGCGAGCTGGTGGATTCGGCGATGGACGCGATCATCGCGTTCGGAGAGGATAGGCGGATCACGCTGTTCAACGCGGCGGCCGAGCGCCTCTTCTACTGCAGGCCCGAGGATGCACTTGGTCGCTCCATCGGTGACTTCTTCCCGCCGCTCGATCGCAGGGAGATGCTCGACGAGGTTTGCGCCATTGCGGAGCGGGAACGGGGCGCCGTGACCGGCAGCGAGCCGGGCACACCGGAGATCAGCTCGTTCACGGCGGCACGCACCAATGGCGAAACCTTTCCCATCGAGGTTTCCATATCCTGTCTCGATCTTCCGGGCGGCAAGGTCTTTACCATGATCGGGCGCGACATCTCGGAACGGCGCAGGGCAGAGGAGGAGCTCAGATCACAGGCCGAATCACTCGCCAACACGACAGCCGAGCTCACGCGGCTGAACGAGGAGATGCAGGAGCGACAGGAGGAACTCGAGCGAGCGATGACCGCGCGCTCGCGCTTCTACGCGTCCATGAGCCACGAGCTCCGGACACCGATCAATGCTGTCCTGGGCTACAACACGCTGCTGCTGGAGCACATCTATGGACCACTGAACGACAAGCAGTCTGAAGGTCTTCGGCGCACCCAGCGTGCCGCCAAACATCTCCTCGAGCTCGTCAACGATGTCCTCGACCTCTCCAAGATCGAGGCGGGGAAGATCGACGTGCGCATGGAGCCGGTACTCTTCCCTGCGCTGGTGGAAGATCTCTTCGTGACTGTTGGCCCTCTCGCCGAGGAGCGCGGCTCGGTGCTGACGCTGGACCATGAGGGAGAATCGACCACGGTCGAAACTGATCCGAGGCGCGTACGGCAGATACTGCTCAATCTTCTTTCCAATGCGATCAAATTCGGCGCCGGACGCCCGATAAGGGTCACGTCGGTGATTCAGGAGGATGGCGGGATCGAGATCGCGGTGATTGATCAGGGTGAGGGAATCCCCGAGCAGGAGCTGCCGCGCATCTTCGACGAGTTCGTGCAGCTCTCGAAGGGGCAGGAGCAGCAGGGCACCGGGCTTGGGTTGCCGATATCGCGGCGGCTTGCACTCCTTTTGCACGGAGAGCTGGATGCGCAGTCCGAGGTTGGCAAGGGGAGCAACTTTCGCCTCAGATTGCCGGCGAACGGCGCGGAAACCGCGGTCGATGCCGCCTCCGATGAGGTGAACGGTGCAGACTCCGATGATCCACTGTCGCCATCCGGCGATCGCGTCGAAGTCGTAGCGGCGGAGCGCACCGCGTCGTCTTAACGCGCTACTTTACGCGGCGCTGGTGTAGCGCTAGTGTAGCGGTCCCGGGCGGCATTGCCCGGACCATCTCGCCGCGAGTGCCGCCATGCGCACGATCCGCCGCACCGTAGTCGCTCTTCTCTTCATTCTGCCGCTCGCCCCCGGGGGGTGGGGGGGTGACGGGTCACATGCAATTGCAGGAGCGCAGGAGCGCGTCGTCGAGCAACACGACTGGAGCGACCCCGAAGGGCGGATCATGGGATTCTATTCCGCCGCACTGGCCTTCTCTCCCGTGGGAATCGAGGCCGGCGGAGCACCGTGGTCAGGGGTACTGGGACTCGAGCTGTCGCTGATTCCGCCGCTCTCGGGTGAACATCGATCCGCTGGCGGGGCCAAGACACAGAGCACCAACCTCGCCCCGCTGCTCCCGCGGCCCCGGCTCGCGGTGGTGCTGCCCGGGCGGCTTCTCATGGAGCTGAGCTGGGTGCCGCCGGTCAGGGCGTTCGATGTCACCGCCAATCTCTGGGCTGCCTCGCTCTCGCTTCCGATCGCCGAATTTCGTTCCGTGACCGTCGCGCCGCGCATTGCAGGTGCGGGAGGAACGGTGACGGGAGCGATCACGTGTAACGACGATCTCCGCAGCAACGGCGGCGGGGACAGTCTCTATTTCAACTACATCTGTCATGATCGCGAGAGCAGGGATCGCTTCGAGCCCACGGCCGTGAGCGGTGAGCTGATCGGTTATCGGCGCCTCGGCGAGCGACGGTTGACGCCGTACGCAGGCCTTGGCGTGAGACGTGAATGGAACCGCTTCGTCGTCGGGGTGTTCAACTTCGACGGCACGCCCGATCCCAACCACGCAATCCTCGAGATGGATGTGACACGCGCCTACGGGTTCGCGGGTGTGAGCTGGACGCTTCCCCGGAGTACGGTCCTCTCGGGCGAGCTGTTCTATGCGCCCGGGAGTCTGCTCACACTGCGGTTGCAGGGGGGGCTCCGGTTCGGGTCGTGGAACAACATGGCTGGCGCCGCGCATTAGTCGATGCCATACTCGAATGGAAGCTGGTGGCGGAGGGGCCGGAGGCGGGGTCTCGCTGCCCTCTCGCTCTCCGCGCTGGCATGGGCCGGTTGCACGGATTTCGATGCGCCTCCGCCGGCGGATCGCGATCTCCCGGATGAGCTGGTGGCCGATCCATCCTTCACGGAGCACATTCAACCGATATTCACCGCCCGATGTGCCACGGCGGGCTGTCATACCGGAACTTCGCATCAGGGCGGGCTCGTGCTCTCGGAAGAACAGGCGTACGATCAGCTCGTTGGTGTTCCGTCGCGTTATTCACCCGGCGTTCTGCGGGTGGAGCAGTTCAATGCCGCCGGATCGTTCCTCGTTGCGACCATATCCGAAACGGGTGACCGGGCCGGACTGCCGAGGATGCCGCTCGGACGGCAGCCGCTCACGGACAATCAGATAGGGACGATAGTGAACTGGATCGAGAACGGTGCCGAGCGTAACTGAAGCAGATCATTCTTCACCCGCCTCGTGCGGATAAGGGAGTCATGATCGACATGCGTGCGCTGTGTGTGGCCCGTCACCAGGTGTTGAGCGATCACATCAGCTCGTATTTTCGCGGCATCGGGCTGGAGACCATCCCCGTCGTCGGCTGTGAGGCCGCACTGGCGTCTGCCCACGAGCACGCGCCCGACATCGTGCTATGTGACTACGATCTCCTGGTGAGGTATCCGCTCGCTGGCTGGGAGTGCGACGAACGGATCTCTCGGCTGCCAGTAATCGCGGTGAGTCTCACGCGGAGGCCCACCGAGCTCCATGCGCTCGACGTGAACGGGATCGCCGGGTTCCTGTATCTGCCGACTCTGACGCGCGAGGAGGCTGCAAAGGTTGTCACCGCTGCGGGAACGAGTGCACCGCCGGCGCCGTCGCTCCCTTCCGTGCTCGATCGCTCACCGACCGGTGCTCGCCCTTGAGGCCACCGGCGAGATCTTCCCCATCACGTTTCCGGCAAGCCACTTGAGCATTGCCGCCCCCGGCGTCAGACTTCGTGCTCCGGATTTCGCATGGAATGTGTGGTTGACGAATAGAGAATCAGAGCAAATGATCCGCGCTGTCGTGGTCCGATGCAACGGTGGACTCTGTTGAGCTTCGCGCACGGCGAGCAGCGGGCGCTGCACACGGAGCATGAGGAGCGTATCGGGAACAGCCGGGCGTTCGGTGCCGCTCATGCTGGTATCCCGGCATCGGTCGGTGCGCTCGATGCGCTCGACAGCGGCGTGCTGTCGTGCGCGCCGGACTGGACGGTTCGCCTCGTGAACGCGGCCGCCAATGATATGCTCGGTGGCAGCGGCAGGCGACAGACCGGCCGGTCGCTGTGGGAAGTGCTTCCCGCCGCGGGTACAGAGGTCGAGCGCGCGTGTCGGGAGACGATGCGCCGGAGAACACGCGCCGCCGTTCGCGATTGGCGACCCTCGGTTGGAAGGGCATTCGCCGCATTGAACTCACACCAGCGGCTCGACGTCGAGATCCGCCCGCTCGATGACGGCGGAGTGCTCGTGCTCCTGCATGCTCATTCCATCCCCCCGGGCCCGGAGAGTCCTGGCCGATGTGCGACCACCGGGAGTGGTGTCCCCGAACTCGGGGGCGCCGAGGAGCGGCTGCGAGAGTTGCTCGAGCAGGTACAGGCGGCGAACGAGGCAAAGGCCAGCTTCCTCGCTACAATCTCCCATGAACTGCGGACGCCGATCACGGCTCTGACGGGCTACGGTGAACTTCTCGCCGATCAGGTGCTGGGTCCGCTGCCGAAGGTGCAGCTCGAGGTTGTCGAGCGAATGCGTACTGTCACGCATCATCTCGCAACGATGATCGACGAGATTCTGACCTACTCGAACGTCGAGGCCGGACGCGAGATCGTACGCATCGCGAAGATGGATGCGGCCGATGCGGCACACGCGGCGGTGGCCGTGGGTGAGCCGCTGGCGAAGCAGAAGGGACTCACTCTCTGCGTCGATGCGCCGCGCGACATGGTGATGATCGACAGCGACGTGGACAAGGTGCGCCAGATACTCATCAACCTGATCGCGAATGCCGTCAAGTTCACCGACTGCGGGGGTGTTCGACTCCATGTGAGTGTCTCGACAACCGAAGCGAGGTGGGCGATCAGCGATACCGGGATGGGCATCGCGAGCTGCGACATCTCCCGGCTCTTCAGACCCTTCACCCAGATCGACACCGGCCTCACACGCCGCCACGGTGGAACCGGGCTCGGTCTCTACGTGTCGCGGCGGCTCGCCGAGCTCCTGGGCGGACGCATAGAACTGGAATCGGAGCCACAGCGTGGGTCGACGTTCACGCTGATCCTCCCCTTCGACGGCACCTCGGGCCAGTAGCACCGCTCGCCCGACCCGTCCGGCAGGACCGGTCGCCGTTTCGTTTCAACGCTGCTGCCCAACCGCCCTCGTCAATGTAGATTTGGATCATGACGGATACGCCTGTCACCGGCGTCTTCAACGACGCGTATCTCGCCGGTCTGTACGATTCCTTCCTGCGCGACCCGGCTTCGGTGGATGAGTCCTGGCGACAGCTCTTCAAGGTCGCGCGCACTCTGAGCGGGATTATCGGGGAGCAGCCAGCCGGCTCGGCAGCCGACCCCGAGCTTCTGCGCAAGGTCGCAGCGGCCGCCGCACTCGCCGACGGCATCCGTCAGTACGGCCATCTCGCCGTTCCACTGGACCCGCTCGGAAGCGCACCCCTCGGTGCCGCCGAGCTGAAGGCGGAGTTCTACGGTATCGGCGATGCCGATCTGCAGCAGGTTGCTGCGGCTGCGCTCGCGGATACCCGCAGCCTGGCGGATCGAACCCCCGATGCGAACGGTGACGGTTCGAACGACGCGGACGTTGCGACCGCCGCGGACGTGGTCGCCCGACTCCGGCGATTCTACAGTACGCGAATCGGCTTCGAATTCGCCCACATAGAGGAAGAGGAGGAGCGTGACTGGTTTCGCCGTGCCATCGAGGAAGGCGAACTCGCGGCGACGCTCAGGGCGGAGGAGAAGGTCGCTGTTCTTCAGCGGCTCACCGAGGTCGACGGCCTCGAGAGGTTCCTTGGCAGGGCATACCTGGGCGTGAAGCGTTTTTCGATCGAGGGGACCGACATGCTTGTCCCCATGCTGGATGCCGCGATCGAGGGAGCGGCGGCGAGCAGTGCGCGGCAGGTCGTCATCGGGATGGCACACCGCGGACGGTTGAATGTCCTGGTTCACATACTCGGCAAGCCATACGCGCAACTGTTCGCGGAGTTTGAGGGGCAGCATCCGGCGAGCCAGCCGGAGAGTGGAACGGGTGACGTAAAATACCATCTTGGCGCACGCGGGCAGCGACGCTTCGGCGCTGATGGCGGCGACGACCGGACGATCGAGGTCGCGCTCATGCCGAACCCGAGTCATCTGGAGTTCGTCAATCCCGTGCTCGAAGGCGTGGCGCGTGCGGGACAGCGTACGGGTGACGACCCGTCATCGGGCAAACGCGATGAGGGACAGGTGCTGCCCATCCTGGTGCACGGCGATGCAGCGTTCATGGGCGAAGGCATCGTTGCCGAAACGCTCAATCTCTCGCGACTGGCCGGATTTCGCACAGGCGGAACACTGCACATCATAGTCAACAATCAGGTCGGATTCACTACCGATCCCGCAGATGGACGCTCGACCTGGTACGCGAGCGATCTCGCGAAGGGATTCGAGGTTCCCATCCTCCACGTGAACGGTGACGACGCGGAGTCGTGTATCGCTGCCGTGCGTCTCGGGATCGCTTATCGCGAGCGGTTCGGCAAGGACTTTCTCATCGATCTGGTCGGCTACCGCAGGCATGGCCACAACGAAACCGATGAGCCGAGTTTCACGCAGCCGGTGCTGTACGAGAAGATTCGCGGACACCCCACGCCGCGCGAGGTTTTCGGTGCGCGCCTGGTGAAGGATGCCGTTGTCTCGGAGGCGGATGTGGAGGCGTTCGAGGCGTCCTTCATGGAGCGGCTTGGCGCCATTCACGACGAGGTGTCAGCGAAGAGCGAAGGTGCCGCCGACACAACGGGCGTCGAGGCGTCGGATGTCGGACATGCGACCGGTGACGGCACCGGTTCCCGGGACGTGCCGGGAGATCGGGCCGCGGCGGACGAGATCGACACGCGGGTCGACGAACGCCGGCTGCGCGACCTCAATGAGCGGCTCATTCTGTGGCCGGAAGACCTCGAGGTCCACAAGCGGCTCGCGAAGAATCTTCAGCGACGTCGCGAGGCGATCGAGAGCGAGATCGACTGGGGGCACGCCGAAGCGCTCGCTTTCGCCACGATTCTCATGGACGGCACCTCGATTCGTCTCTCGGGGCAGGACGCCGAACGCGGAACCTTTTCCCACCGCCAGGCGGTTCTGCACGACATGGAGACCGGGTCCATCTACATCCCGCTGCAGCAACTGCGCGGAGCGAAGGGCGCTTTCGAGATTTGGAACAGTCCTCTCTCGGAGGCGGCCGTGCTTGCATTCGAGTATGGATACAGCGTGGCCGCAGCGGACGCGCTGGTGCTGTGGGAGGCCCAGTTCGGTGACTTCGTCAACGTGGCCGCTCCGGTGATCGACCAGTTTCTCGCAGCAGATCGATCGAAGTGGGGACAGACATCATCGGTCGTACTCCTGCTGCCGCACGGGTACGAGGGACAGGGGCCGGAGCACTCCAGCGCGCGCCTCGAGCGCTTCCTTCAGCTCTGCGCGGAAGGGAACATGGTCGTGGCGTACCCATCCACGCCGGCGCAGTACTTCCACGTGCTTCGCCTGCAGGCGAAGCGATCGCCGCGCTGTCCGCTGGTGTTGATGCAGCCGAAGAGTCTTCTGCGACTGCGCGAGGCGATGTCCTCGCTCGACGATCTGTCATCGCGCGGCTTCTTCAGGGTGATCGATGATCCAGCCGCGTCGCGCGAAGGAAAGCGGGAGCTGGTCGAGCGCCTGGTTCTCTGCACCGGCAAGATATACTACGACATCCTCGCTTCGGAGCGCGGTCCGGACACAGCAGTCGTGCGTGTCGAGCAGTTGTATCCGTGGCCGCACGATGCTGTGGCGCGCATCGTGGATCTGTACCCCGCGCTCGAGGAAGTCGTGTGGGCCCAGGAAGAGCCGAAGAACATGGGCGCCTGGACATTCGTCGCGTCCCGGCTGCGCGCGTCGACGGGGAACGCGATGCCCGTGCGTTACGTCGGCCGGCCGGAGCGGGCGAGTCCGGCGGAAGGATACCACGCCGCGCACGTCGAGGAGCAGGAGCGGATCGTTGCCGATGCGCTGGCACCCGCGCGTTCTTCCCCGCCCCCGCGGCGGCGCGCGACTGCGCGGTCGTGACTGTCAGCCCGCTCCTCAGCCCGCTCCTCAGCCCGCTCCGGCTCGCAGTCGCAGCGCTCGTCCTCCTGGCCGCGTCGCGCGTCTCCGCGGCGCAGGGCCGTGGCGCGATAGCGCTGGGGGGGATCATCGATGGCCTCGGCGTGAGCGGTCGCGTTCTCGTGATCGGCGCCCATCCCGACGACGAGGACACGGCGCTGCTCGCCTGGCTCGTGCGTGGCCGGCACATGGAGGCCGCATATCTGTCGCTCACACGCGGCGATGGTGGTCAGAACCTCATCGGCAACGAGCTCGGCGAACCCCTGGGCGTCATCCGTACGAATGAGCTCCTCGCTGCGCGAGAGGTGGACGGTGCACGGCAATACTTCACGCGTGCCTACGACTTCGGCTTCTCGAAGAGTGCGGAGGAGACGTTTGGCCACTGGCAACGCGACTCACTGCTGCAGGATATCGTGACCGCGGTGCGGGCCTTTCGGCCGCATGTGATAGTGTCGGTATTCTCGGGGACACCACGCGACGGTCATGGGCAGCATCAGGCGGCGGGTATACTTGCGCGCGAGGCGTACGACGTGGCAATGGATACCGTGCGCTTTCCGCGTGCCGTTACCAGTGGCTCTGGACCGTGGACACCGCTCAAGTTCTACCGTTCCGCGCGATTCTCCCGTGAGTCGGCCACACTCAGCTTCAACGTTGGCGAGTACGATCCGCTGCGCGGCCGGTCATACTACGAGATTGCTGCGGAGAGTCGATCGCAGCACAAGTCGCAGGGGTTTGGCGTCCTCCAGCGCAAAGGGGTCGTCCTGGATCACGTGCGGCGCGAGGACTCACGAGTCAACGCGGGCACACCTGCCGGGGCCGAGAGCGACATCTTCGACGGTATCGACACCACCTGGGCCCGCATCCGGCCGCTGGTCGTGGACGCCGCCGCGCGCGCGGCGCTGGATTCCATTCCGCCCGCGGTCGCCACGGTTCGCGAGGCGTACGATCCATTCGTCCCGGCCACGACGCTGGCCGCGCTGGGTCGCGTGAACACCCTGTTGCGGCGGGCATGGTGCGGAGAGGGAAGTACCCGGTGCATCACCGACACCGTTGACCCGATACCTTCGGTTGCGCACCCGGTTCCGGCCGACGTCGAAGGGTCGCTGACCAATGGCCTGAGGCGGGTAGGTCACGCACTCCTCGCGGCAGCGGGAGTGAGCGTCGAGGCGACGGTCCCACGCGACGTGGTTGCACTGGGGGACAGCGCCGCCGTCGAGATCACGCTGTACAATCGAGGCACCGAGCCGGTCAGGCTCGTGGAGATCTTTCAGATTGGCGACGACACGAGAGCGGCGTCTCTGCGGCCGCAACGACCGGTGCAGATCGAGCCGGACAGCGCACACGAAGTCACTCTGTCGGTGGACGGCCTGCGCTGGACGCGTCCCCGCTGGCTCGTGCCCCCGCGAAAGGGCGACATGTTCGGTGTGGCCGGCGGAAGCGAGGCGACTGCTGCACACACCGCTGCCGCGCGCGTTGCACTCATTATCGATATCGCCGGCACACGTGTGTGGGCGCATGCGCCGGTTGTATTCCGATATGCCGATCCGGTACGCGGCGATGTCCGGCGCCCTCTGGCCGTCGTGCCCGCGATATCCATCACGCTCGATCGCACGATCGAGTATGCACGGGCTGGTGAGGGCTTCGAGCGAACGGTGCGCGTACATCTTCGATCGTCCGACAATGACGAACGGCGCGTTATCGTGTCCCTCGAGCTCCCCGGAGGATTCAGCGCGGATTCCGCCCTACGCACGCTGATGCTCGCGGGAGGTGCGACGCGTACAGTCGACTTCGTCGTGCGCGGACGCCCGCGCGAGGGGAGTCATGTGATCCGCGCAGTTGCGGAGAGCAACGGCGTGCGGTTCGGCGACGGCTTCATTCCGATCGTGTACGACCACATCCTTCCAGCACGGGTCTATCGTCCTGCGGAACTCCTGCTCGAAGCGGTCGATGTCGAACTTCCGGCGGGAATTGCGGTAGCGTATCTGACCGGTGTGGGCGACAACATCGTGCCCATGCTGCGCCAGCTTGGACTCGACCCGCGGGTGATCGAGCCGGGTGCTCTCGTCAATGTGGACCTGTCGCGTTTCGGCGTGGTGGTCGTGGGACCGCGCGCGTATGATGCGAGTCCGGAGCTGGCCGCGAACAACAGACGCCTTCTCGAGTACGCGCGCGAAGGAGGAACGCTGGTCGTGCAGTACGGCCAGTACGAGATGACCCGCTCCGGGATCATGCCATACCCGATCACGCTCGAACGACCGCACACACGCGTGACCGATGAGCATGCGAAGGTTCGACTTCTCGATCCGCAACATGCACTGCTGCAGCGTCCCAACCGCATCACCGCGGATGACTTCGATGGATGGGTACAGGAGCGCGCGCTGTACATGCCGGCTACGTTCAGCGATCACTACACCACCGTGCTCGCCGTGGCGGATCCCGGCGAACCGGCATCCGAGAGCGCGATTCTGGTCGTGCCATACGGCCGCGGCACGTACATCTATACCACGCTCGCGTTCTTCCGACAGCTTCCGGCCGGCGTCCCCGGTGCGGCACGGCTCTTCGTAAATCTGCTGGCCGCCGGCGCAACGAGTCGTGGCGCAGCGACGATCGCGCCGTGACCGGACGCCGCACTCGTGCAGCGGCGATGGCTGCCCTTGTATCCGCGTGCGCAGGCGATGGGCGGGCCGTGCTCACCGTCTACTCACCGCACGGCAAGGATCTGCTGGCGTACTTCGAACAGCGTTTCGAGGACGCAAATCCGGATATCGACGTACAGTGGGTGGACATGGGTTCGCAGGAGGTGCTGGATCGACTGCGCGCCGAGTCCGCGAATCCGCAGGCTGACCTCTGGTTCGGGGCGCCGGCCGAGATCTTCGACCGCGCCGCGGCAGAGAGTCTGCTCGCCGCATACCAGCCGACCTGGCATGAGACGGTGCCTCCGGAGGCACACGGCACGGATGACATGTGGTACGGAACATATCTCACGCCGGAGGTGATAGCGTATAACAGCGAGGCCGTGAGCCGGTCGGAGGCGCCGGAAGACTGGGACGATGTGCTCGATCCGAAATGGCGGGGCGAGGTGCTCATTCGGGATCCGATCGCGTCCGGCACGATGCGGGCGATCTTCGGTGCGCAGATCGCGCGATCGGTTCGCGAGACGGGCTCGCCAGACGCGGGTTTCGAATGGCTGCGCCGGCTGGACGCCAACACCAAGGAATACGTCCTGAATCCCACCCTGTTGTACCAGAAGCTGGGCAGGCAGGAGGGATTGATCACGCTCTGGGACATGCCCGATATCGCCACCATCCAGAAACGGCTCGGCATTCCCATCGACTACGTGATTCCGGCAAGCGGTACGCCGGTTCTGGTGGATGCGATCGCCCTCGTGCGCGGGAGTGCAAACGGAAACATCGCACGACGCTACTACGAGTTCGTCACTACCCCCGAGGCGCTCGTAGCCGCCGCCAACCGCTTCATGCGCATTCCCGCGCGGAGTGACATCCCCATCGACTCCCTCCCCGACTGGATCCGCGAGGCGAAGGAACAGATCATCCCGATGCCTGTCGATCAGGAGCTGCTTGCCGACCGGCTCGACGACTGGATGCGCTACTGGGACTCCAACATCCGGAACCAGAGCAGCGACCCGTGACCGCAGGCACCCTCTCGCTCGCGGGGCTGACGCGCCGATTCGACGGCCGCCTCGCGGTGGAGGATCTCACGCTCGATGTGGCGCCCGGTGAACTCCTCGCGCTGGTGGGAGCGTCGGGCTCGGGGAAGACAACCACGCTGCGCATGGTGGCCGGTTACGAGCAGCCTGACTCGGGTGCGGTCCTGCTCGACGGGCGCGACATCACGGGCATCGCCCCGCAGCGGCGTGGATTCGGCATGGTGTTCCAGCACTACGCGCTCTTCCCGCATATGACGGTGGGAGAGAACGTTGCATTCGGCCTCGAGGCGCGTGGAGCGCGCCGGCAGGAGCGAACCGCTCGCGCCGCTCGCGCGCTCGCGGCGGTCGGGCTCGAAGGTGCCGCCGATCGGCCGGTGCAGCAGCTCTCCGGCGGCGAACAGCAGCGGGTCGCGCTCGCACGCGCCATGATCATCGAACCGCCCGTGCTTCTCCTGGACGAACCACTGTCCAATCTCGATCCCACACTCCGGCGAACGATGCGCAACGAGATGCGAGCCACGCTTCGCCGACTGGCCGTCACAACGCTCTTCGTTACGCATGATCAGGAAGATGCCTTCGCCGTGGCCGACCGCATTGCACTTCTGCGTCTCGGCCGACTGCTGCAGGTGGGAACTCCGGAGGAGTTGTACGACGCACCGAGATCCCGCGAGGTCGCCGAGTTCATCGGGCGGGCCGCGCTCGTGCCCGGGGAACTCGACGGCCGGGCAATATCCATTCGTATAGGCGGTGTCGAGCGGCGGGTTGGTGCAAGGGCGCCGGACGGTGCCGCCAACGGGGACGGAGCTCTCGCCGTGTTGCGCCCGGACTCGCTGGGTCTCACGGCCGTGGACGGCGTGGATTCGTGGCCGGGGACGGTGAGCGCTCGACGCTTTGCCGGTGCATCGCTCGCGTATCATGTTCTGCTGGACGGTGGTATCGAGGTCGAGGTGGCAAGTGCGAAGCGCGACGTACGTGAGGGTGATCGAGTGGGCGTGGGCATTGTCCGCGAGACGGTGGCGGTAGTGGCGGCGTGACGACACCAGTCGCTCCATCGCCGGGCGCGGCGTCACGACGGCCGCAGCCGGCCCGGCGGAATGGCCCGGCCGATGGAGTTCGTGCGGCGGTCTGGAGCAGGGAGCGAACAGGCACCGCGCTGATTGCCGTTCCGGTGCTTCTCGTCCTCGTGTGGTCAGTTGTGCTTCCCAACGTTTCGGTGATCGCAGGCAGCTTCGGGAGCGGCCTGGAATACTGGCGAGCGTTCATCGCGAGCCCGGCGGATCGCGAGGCGTTGTACACGACGCTCGTGATATCGCTGGGCTCCGTCGTCGCTGCGACAATCATCGGCATTCCGCTCGCGTTCCTCCTCGCGCGATTCGAGTTTCGCGGAAGGCGTGCGCTGGGCGTGATGGCGACGTTGCCGGCGGCACTGCCTCCTCTCGTCGGCGTCGTCGCCTTTCTCTTTCTCTACGGTGAGAGTGGTGTGGTAACGCGGGTCGTGCAGCGCCTCCTCGGACTCGAGAGCGCGCCGTGGTCGCTCACCGGGGTGCCCGCGATCATCTTCGTACACGCATACACGATGTACGTGTACGTCTTCCTCTTCGTCTCGGCGGGCCTCGAGCGGATGGACAGCTCGCTCGACGAGGCCGCGGCGGGCCTCGGCGCCTCGCGAACGCTTCGGCTGCGACGGGTCACGCTCCCGCTGTTGACGCCCGCCATCACCGGCTCGATGCTGCTCGTCTTCATGAGCTCACTCGGGTCGTTCTCAGCTCCCTACGTGTTCGGGGGCGGGATTCGCGTGCTCTCGACCCAGATCGTCGCCTCCAGGCTCAACGGCGCATTCGGACTCGCACTCGTCGAGACGACGGTGCTGGCCGCGAGCGCAATCGCGGCACTCGCCCTTCTGCGCTGGCTGGAGCGGCGGCGTCCGTATGCGATGACGGGAAAGGGAGCGGTTACCCGCGTGCCGATCACATCGCGAGCGGCGCGCGTCGCGGGCCCGGCGATCGCCACCGTGCTTGTGGTGCTGCTCATCCTTCCGCATGCCATGGTGTTCCTCGTATCCTTCGCGCGTGACGGAAGCTGGACGACACAGTTGCTGCCCACGGATTATACGCTCGACAACTTCCGGCGACTTGCCACCGACAGCGCTCTCTGGGTTCCAATCCGGAACAGTCTCGCGATGGCGACGCTGGCGACGGCAGCGAACGTGGTCATCTGCTCGCTCGCTGCCTACCTCATCGTACTCCGCCGATTCAGCGGCCGGCGATTGCTCGAGCTGCTCGTCGCACTTCCGTGGGCGATCCCGGCGACCGCGATCGCGATCGGGCTCGCTTCCACTTTCGACCGCCACGACATCCTGACGGGGCGGGTACTGCTCATCGGCACGTTCTGGATACTGCCGCTCGCCTATTTCGTGCGCGGCATTCCGCTCGTGGCAACCGCCGTCGAGGGTTCGCTCCACCAGATGGATCCATCGCTCGAAGATGCTGCGCGTGGTCTTGGGGGATCCTGGTTGCTCACAATGCGGCGCGTGATTCTCCCCGCTGCGCGGCCGGGGCTTGTCGCGGGAGCGATGCTCGCCGCCGTGACGGCCGTGGGTGAGTTCGTAGCGAGCATCGTTCTGTACACCCATGCCAACAGGCCGATATCGGTCGAGATACTCGCGCAACTGCGCGGCTTCGCCTTCGGAACAGCGGCGGCGTACAGTGTTCTGCTCATCCTGCTCGTGCTCGGGATCACTATCGTCGCGCGGCTGGGCGGAACCCGCCGGGCGCGCGCTGGCGCGGCGGCGCTCGCGGCGTGATCAACGTCGACGAGATCACGTCGATCATCGACCTGATTCCGGATGCTGTGCGCACGTTCGACACGGGCGGCCTGATCGTGCGCGCCAACGCCCGGGCCCGGAACGACTACGACACGCTCGGCATCGCGACGCTGGGTGATCTGTGGACGGTCTCTCACCCGCGCACACTTGCGGGAGCGATAGTGACACTCGACGAACATCCGGTGGCGCGGGCGCTGCGGGGGGAGGATGTGCGCAACAAGCCTCTCGCAGTCCGCCGCGGCGGAGCGAGCGCCCCGGAAGTTGCCGAGTTCAGTGCGAGTCCGTTGCGCGATGGAGCGGGACGGATAGCTGGAGCCGTGGCGGTGGAACGCGATGTCACCGAACGAATTCGACTCGCGCATGAGGTCGAGGAGCAGGTGCGTCGTTCGGCCGCGCTCTACGAACGGGTCTCGACCGAGGCCGGTCGGCTCGAGCGAATGGTCCAGGCCCGAACCGACGAGCTCCGCGCGCTGGAGGAGGCGCGTGCGCGCGAGGGACGTCTCGCCGCCCTGGGCCAGCTCGCGGCTGGTGTCATGCATGACGTCAACAACGCGCTCAACCCCATAGTTGCGGCTTCGTACCTGCTTTCCGTGCATGCCAACGATCCCGTCGCCGTCAGGGATTATGCGACCCGAATAGCCAGAGCGGCGGAAACAGGCGCGGCCACGGCTGTTCGCGTTGGCCGATTCATCAGGCAGGAGCCGCTGCCGGCCGGGGACGAGGAACTGGTCGATCTCTCCACGATCACCGATGAGGTGATCGCGATGACGAGGCCACTCTGGACCGAGCGTGCGCGCGGAAGCATACTGCTGGAACGGACATCGACGACCGGCGTGCTCCTCCGCGGCATTGCGGGCGAGCTGCGCGAGGCGCTGCTCAATCTTGTTCAGAATGCGCTCGATGCCATGCGTCCGAATGGTGGAACGCTCGGCCTCGTCACGCGGATTCGTGGCGGGCGTGCGTGTGTGGAGGTGGTGGATTCGGGAACGGGAATGACGCCCGAGGTTCGCGAACGCGCTTTCGAGCCCTTCTTCACGACCAAGGGGTACAGCGGCACCGGACTCGGTCTGTCCGAGGTGTACGGCATAGTGAAGAGACACCGCGGAGTCACCGAGATCGACTCCGTACCTGGTGCGGGGACAACAGTCCGCCTCCTCTTCCCGCTCGCACACGACGTGGAGCCGCCGCGTACGCCACTCCCGCACCCGCGAGTGATCCGCCGTATCCTCCTGGTGGAGGACAATGACGGCGGCCGGGAGCTCATGCATGCGCTGCTCGCGAGCGATGGGCACACCGTCGAATCCGTTGCCACGATGGACGCCGCAGTCCGGCGACTCGGGCTACACGCCGCGGGAAACGCGAGCGACGTGGAGAACATGCCCTTCGACGTGCTGATCACCGATATCGGTCTCCCTGATGGCTCCGGCTTGGAGCTTGCCGAGCGCGCACGCAGGCGCTGGCCGGCGCTGCGTGTGGGGGTCGTCACGGGGTGGGAACTGCGGACGGCTACCGGTGACGTGCACTTCACCCTGCGCAAGCCGATCCATACGGCGGAGCTTCTCGCGCAGGTGGTGGCGGAGTCGTAGTTTCGGGGGCGCTCGGTGCCTTGCGTCGCACACACCACCCCGTCACGCGAGTTCCTGGATGACATCTCCAAACGGCATAAGGGTTCTGCTGGCGGAGGACGATGCAACCGCACGCTCCGTGCTCGCCGACCTGCTCGCGACTCTCGGCCACACGGTCGTGTCGAGCGTCGCAACCGGGAGGGAGGCAATCGAGCGGACCACGGAGAAGCACCCCGACGTCGTGCTCCTCGATGTGCACATGCCCGACGGCTCCGGCATCGACGCGGCGGAAACCATCACGCGTGCCGCGCCGGGCATCGCCGTGGTTCTGTTCAGCGGTGACCAGAGCATCACTCTCAGCGAACGTGACATAGCCGCGACGGCAGCACTCGCGTTTCTTCCCAAGCCGACGCCGCCGAAGATGCTCGACTCGACGATCCGGCTGGCCGTCGCCCGTGCCCGCGCTCTCGAGGAAGCGCGCCGGGACGCAACAAGTGCGCGTGAGGAACTCGAGAATCGCAAGATTGTCGAGCGGGCAAAGGGCATTCTCATGCGACGCACCGGGTCATCCGAGCACGAGGCGTACCGCATCCTGCAGCGGAGCAGCCAGGACCGATCCGTCCCGATGGTCCAGATTGCGAAGGCGGTGCTGGCGAGCGAGCCAGGCGCAGATGGTGGGGAGCAAACCCGCACGTAGGCGCCACACAGATCGAGTTCTGACGGGCGCGGGGCGGCGATGCCGGACTGGCCCCGCCACTAACGCCTTCGCGAAACCGCTCGAAGAATCAGCCAACCAACGCCAGCCAGGATCGCCAGAACGATGACCCAGAACACCAGCATCCCGAGCATTCCACCGCCGCACATGGGGCACCACCCCTGCATACCCTGCATCATGTCTCCTCCAAGGTTGCACCGATGCCGCAACTTCGTCGTTACCGGTTGAGCGCTTCGTGCGGTACACGCGCGCGATCCAGCACTGCTCTGGAACTTTCCAATCGATGGTGGTAACTATAGTGCCATGGCTCGGATCCCGCGCGCGGTCGCGCTCGTCCCAGGATTGATCGCCCTGCAGCTCTCACTGCTGGGGGGAGGGAGCGGCTTCGTGTGCCCGATGGCAGGGCACGATGGATCGCTGCGCCCGGACATCGCCGGCTCCAGCGCGGCATCCGTGGCGGAAATGGAGATGCCGGCACAGAGCGCGACATCGCTCGGCGGCGACTCCTCCAGCCCGGACGAGACGCCATGCGATCACCCGACGACGACGCAGTCGTGTCAGACGATGGCCCCTTGCGGCCCTGTGCTCGTCCTCGCCGCTGAAGAATCGAGCGGCATGATGCCTCCGGTCACGTCCCGCGTGATCGATGCACGCGTTCTCACGCCACCCTCGCAGAGCACACCGCCCGAGCTCCCCCCTCCGCGGGCGTAGTCCAGTTCACACGCCGTAACCATCCGGCGTCTGTCGGCCCGACCAGCTTCCGGCACACAAGCCGGCTGGCAGCCACTCACGTCGCGTAGGCCCCCCCCCACCCCCCGCGGGCCGGCGCCGTGCCAACACTGGACTTCGGCAGGGATTCATGCACAACGCACACTCGTCATCCGAGCAGGTGACGCTCCTCCGTGCACGGAAATATCCGTCCGGACTGTTTGCGATCGCGCTCATGGTCGCGCTGGCGATCATCGAACTCGTCAGTGCGCGCCCGCTCCGGGCGCAGACGTCAGCTCGCGACAGCGCGGATCTCGCGTCGCTCGTCGCCACAGCGATGGAGGTGAACCCGAGGGTGACCGCGGCGCGCCGGCGTGCAGATGCGGCGGGTGCCCGGATCGCACCCGCAGGCGCGCGGCCCGATCCGATGCTCATGGCCGGCATTCAGAACTTTCCGATCGCCGACCCGGGCTTCGATGATTTCATGACCATGAAGATGGTCGGCATCGGCCAGACGATCCCGTATCCCGGCAAGCTCTCACTCCGCCAGCGCGCGGCCCGGTACGAGGCCGCCGCCGCGAACGTCATGCTCGAGAGCGTGAGGCTCGATGTGGAGGCGGAGGTGGAGCACGCGTACTACGAGCTTGCCTTTCTGGATCGTGCCCTCGACATCGTCGATCGCAATCGCGCGCTACTCATCGACTTCATGAAGGTAGCCGAGGCCCGCTACGCAGTGGGTACGGCGGGGCAGCAGGATGTGCTCCGGGTTCACGTGGAAGCGGCGCGGCTGGGCGAGGAGGCGGTGGTGCTCATCGAGCAGCGGCGCGCGGTGCTGGCGCGACTCAATGCCCTGCTCGACCGTGCGACCAACACGCCTGTGCCCGACCCATCGATACCGCGCCGTATAGCCCGGGCCGCGGTCGCCGATTCGATCAGCGCGGTGCGCTTCGTCTCCCCGGTGCTCGGCGCGCGTGCCGCCGGCTCGCCACTCCCGGCGGTCGAGGTGTTGCAACTCGCGGTCGTTCGGCAGAATCCGGAGTTACGGGCGCAGGCGGCGATGATCGCCGCGCAGGCCGCGCGGCTGGAGCTGGCGCGCAAGGAGCATCTCCCCGACTTCGACGTATCGCTCTCCTACGGGCAGCGCGACGGCTTCTCTGACATGGTTTCGGCGGTGGTAGCGATCCCGATCCCGATCCAGCGGCGCAGCAAGCAGGATCAGCTCGTTGCGGAGGCGAGTGCGGAGCTCGCCGCACTGGAATCGGAGCGCCACGCAAAGGCGAACACGCTACGCGCCGAGGTCGCGCGGCTGCATGCGAATCTGGAGCGCGACCGTGCACAACTCGCTCTCTACGTCAGGGCGATCATTCCGCAAGGACGAGCCGCGCTGTCATCGGCGACGGGTGCCTATCAGGTGGGACGCGCCGACTATCTCACGCTCCTCGACAATCAGGCCACGCTGTTCAACTACGAGACGAGTTACTACCGCGTCCTCACGGATTTCGCGAAGACATTGGCCGAGCTGGAACAAACCGTCGGCCAGGAGGTCCTGCCATGAGCTGGAACGATGGGATCAACAGAATGACCACCCGAACTCGGCGCGGCATTCTGATCGGCATCACGATCGTGCTGCTGGCCGGTGGAACGTGGGCGATCGCAGCGAATATCCGCGACGACGAGCGCGCGGGCGGCGAAGCGGCGGCCACCACGAATGGCATGGCTGGAATGGAAGGGATGCAGATGGAATCGGGTTCCACCGTCCGCCTCACAGCCAGCGAGATGCGACAGTTCGGAGTCACGTTCGGCTCCGTGGAGCAGCGAATGCTCGAATCAGAGGTTCGTACTGTTGGGATCGTCAACTTCGACGAGACGCGCATCGCGCAGGTAACTCCCAGGTTCGGTGGCTACGCGGAGGAGCTCTACGTGAACTCCACGGGCCAGCCGGTCCGGCGCGGACAGCCGCTGCTCGCGGTCTATTCGCCCGAGCTCGTAGCGGCGCAGGAAGAGTTGCTCGTGGCTCGGCGCCTGGATCGCACGCTCGACGAGAGCGCTGTGCCGGGAATTCCCGAAGGATCTTCCAACCTTCTGGAGGCAGCCACGCGACGGCTCCGGCTGTGGGACATTTCGGAGCGGCAGATCCAGGAGATCCTGCGCACGGGTGAAGTCCGCCGAACGCTCACGCTCTTCGCGCCGGTTTCCGGAATAGTGATGGAGAAGAACATTGTCGAGGGAGAGGCGTTCCAGTCGGGCGACATGCTGTATACAATCGCCAATCTCTCGGAGGTGTGGGTCGAGGTGGAGTTGCGGGAAGGCGAGGCGCGGAGTGTACGCGAGGGCACGGCCGCCACGATCGATGTCGCGGCATATCCGGGCCAGCCGTTCAAGGGGCGGGTGGAGTACGTCTACCCGACGCTCGACGCCGCATCGCGCACTATCAAGGCGCGCATCGCGGTCGCGAACTCCGAAGGGCGGCTCAAGCCCGGAATGTTCGCGACCGTGCATCTCTCCACCCCTGCGCGGCGCGCACTCACGGTGCCGGCGACGGCCGTGGTGCGCACCGGCGAAAGCGCCATCGTCTTCGTCGACATGGGTGGCGGCCAGCTCATGCCTCAGGAGATCGAGCCGGGGTTCGTGGCGGGCGATTTCATCGAAGTGCTCTCGGGCGTCGAGCCGGGACAGCGAGTGGTCACATCTGCGCAATTCCTCCTCGATTCCGAGTCGAACCTTGCCCAGGTAATGAAGTCCATGCTGGGACAGATGGGCAGCGCCGACATGGGTAGCATGGAAGGCATGGACATGGGCGACGACATGGAAGGGATGGAGATGCCTGCCGTCCCGCCAGAGAAGAGGTAACCCGGCCATGCTCGAACGCATCATCGAATGGTCGGTGAACCATCGGTTCCTCGTGCTGCTCGCGACAATCGCCATATCGCTCGCTGGCGTCGTCGCGATGTACCGGACACCAGTCGACGCGATCCCGGATCTCTCCGATGTCCAGGTCATAGTCATGACCGAATGGCCCGGGCAGGCGCCGGAGCTGGTGGAGGATCAGGTGACCTATCCGCTCTCCACCGAGATGCTCAAGGTGCCGAACACGAAGTTCGTGCGCGGCATGAGCCAGTTCGGGCTCTCGGCGGTGTTCATCGTCTTCGAGGACGGCACGGATCTCTACTGGGCGCGCTCACGCGTGCTGGAGTATCTGAACAGCGTGCGCGACCGGCTGCCCGCGGGTGCGAGCACGACGCTGGGGCCCGATGCCACGGGGGTCGGCTGGGTGATGCAGTACATCCTCGCCGACACGTCCGGCCGCCTTAATCTGGCGGAGCTGCGCGGGTTGCAGGACTGGACGGTGCGGCCAGCACTCACGGCCGTTCCGGGTGTCGCCGAGATCGCGTCGCTGGGCGGGTTCGAAAAGCAGTATCAGATCGAAGTCGATCCGGCGAGGCTCCTCGCCTACGACATTCCACTGAGCCGCGTCGTCAAGGCGGTACAGGCATCCAATCGGGATGTCGGTGGCCGGGTGATCGAGTTGGGGGGAACGGAGTACGTGGTGCGTGGCCGCGGACGTTTCGACAGTCTCGAAGACATCCGCTCCGTCGCGCTGGGGACCGGACCGGGCGGCACGCCCGTCACGGTCAGCGATGTCGCCAACGTACAGATCGGCCCCGAGATACGGCGCGGGATAGCGGACCTCGACGGTCGGGGCGAGATAGTGACGGGGTGGGTGGTCATGCGCTTCGGCGAGAACCCGCTCGCCGTGATCGACGGTGTGAAGGAGAAGATGCAGGAGCTCGAGCGGGCCCTCCCGCCGGGCGTCACGTTCGTGATGGGCTACGACCGCTCGGAGCTGATCGAACGTGCCATCGACACACTGAGGGAGAAGCTCATCGAGGAATCGATCATCGTCGCGCTGGTAACGGTCCTCTTTCTCCTGCACGTGCAGAGCGCACTCGTCGCCATTCTCACGCTGCCCATCGGGATTCTCATTGCCTTCACAGCCATGCGCTTCCTGGGCGTGGATGCCAACATCATGTCGCTTGGCGGGATCGCGATCGCGATCGGCGCGATGATCGACGCTGCCATCGTGATGGTGGAGAACATGCACAAGCACATGGAGCGGAACGAGCTGGAGGGTAAGCCCCTCACGCATCTGCAGATCGTCATCGCTGCCTCGAAAGAGGTGGGGCCAGCGCTCTTCACATCGCTGCTCATCATCACGCTCTCGTTCCTGCCTGTATTTGCACTGGAGGCGCAGGAAGGGCGCCTGTTCCAGCCCCTCGCATGGACGAAGACTCTCTCGATGGCAGCCGCGGCGCTGCTGTCGGTCACGCTCGTGCCGGTGATGATGGCGCTCTTCATCCGGAAGGGCGTGAAGCCGGAGGCGGCGAACCCGGTGAACCGCTTCCTGATCCGGGTGTACCGGCCAGCGATCGACTTCGTTCTCCGGCACCGCTGGCCGACGATCGCGGCCGCCGTCCTCGTACTGGCCCTGACGATCATTCCCTGGAAGAACCTGGGCAGCGAGTTCATGCCGCCGCTGAACGAGGGCAGCATCATGGACATGCCGTCGCTTTTCCCGGGCATCGGGACAGCGCAGGCAAAGCAGGTGCTGCAGCAGCGGGACTCCATCCTCGCGAGCATCCCCGAGGTAGAGATGGTGCTCGGCAAGATCGGTCGGGCCGAGAGCCCCACGGACATGGCGCCGATGTCCATGATCGAGACGATCGCGATCCTCAAGCCCGGGGACGAGTGGCGCGAGGGTGTCACCCATGACTCGCTCGTCGCCGAGATGAACGCCAGGGTACAGACGCCCGGCGTTGCCAACATGTGGTCCATGCCGATCAAGAATCGGCTCGACATGCTTGCGACGGGGATAAAGACGCCGGTCGGAATCCGGATCTTCGGCCCGAGTCTCGACACGCTCGACACGATCGGTAAGCGAATCGAGGCGCTGCTCCCGGCGGTGGACGGCACGAACTCCGTCTTCGCCGAGCGTGCCGTGGGGGGACGCTATCTCGATATCACGGTGGATCGCGTGGCAGTGGCGCGCTACGGGATGACCGTGGAGCAGGTTCAGATGGCCATCATGACAGCCGTGGGCGGAATGCCGGCGGGCGAAGTGATCGAGGGCCGTGAGCGTTACGGGCTACTCGTGCGCTACCCGCGTGCATTGCGCGACGATCCGCAGGCGATCCGGAACGTGCTCGTGGCCACTCCCGCCGGTGCGCAGGTCCGGCTGGGCGATCTCGCTGCCATCGACATCACCCGGGGGTCCACGCTCATCAAGTCCGAGAACGCGTATCTGAACAACGTCGTCTACGTGGACGTGCGCGACCGCGACATCGGCAGCTACGTCGCCGATGCCAGGGCGCTGCTGGAGGATCGGCTGACGCTCCCGCCGGGCTACCGCATCGAATGGTCAGGCCAGTTCGAGGCGATGGAGCGTGCGGGACAGAGGCTTCGCGTGGTAGTTCCGATCACACTCGCGATCATCTTCCTGCTGTTGTACTTCAACTTCGGCAGCGTGACGGAAAGCGCGATCGTCATGCTATCGCTCCCGTTCTCTCTCGTGGGCGGGGTGTGGCTCATGTGGCTGCTCGGCTACAACATGAGCGTCGCGACGGCGATCGGCTTCATCGCGCTCGCAGGAGTGGCCGCCGAGACTGGAGTGATCATGCTCATCTACCTGGATCAGGCGTATCTCGGGCGGCGAGAGCAGGGGCTCATGCGCGACCGTGCCGACGTGGACGCGGCTGTCGAGTACGGCGCAGTGGAGCGTGTGCGGCCGAAGATGATGACGGTGACGGCGATCATCGCGGGTCTCCTCCCCATTCTGTGGAGCAGTGGCACCGGAGCGGACGTAATGAAGCGGATCGCCGCTCCGATGGTAGGCGGAATGATCACGAGTACGGTGCTCACGCTGATCGTCATACCCGCGATCTACTCACTGTGGAAGGAGCGGGAGGTATGGTGGGCGGCCAGGCGGGCGCGGCGCGGCGGGATCTCGTCTGCCCGCGGCGAGTCAGGGTGAGCCTGACCCGGCGGATACGAGCTGACCGGAAGTGGTACACGATCGCAGGGGGGGATCATCGACCCCGGGTCGCATCACGAGCCCCTACTTGTCACATGTGCATGAATTAATTAACATTACTTCATGAAAAGAAAGAGTGGGCGCAACTCGCGGGTTCGGGAGCCGATCCAGATATACATCCTGCCCGACGAGCGCCGGTTGCTCGATTGGCTCGCGAACGACACGGGACTGTCCCGTGCCGAGATATTGCGGCGTGGGCTGCGAAGCTTTGCCGCGGAGCATCGCGGCGAGGAGGGGCCCATGCAGGCTCTGTTGCTCTCGCTGCGAGGGGACGACTGGCCCGCCGACATCGCCAGCCGGCACGACGACCACCTGGCCGGTGCACACCGCGACCGGCACGGTGCGTGAGCCGCGCCGTCTTCGTCGACACCTCCGGCTGGCTCGCCGCGGCGAGCACCCGCGAGAGTCGTCACGCCGAGATGGCAGCGGCTCACGACGACCTTGCAAAGCGGCGGGTGCCGCTGGTCACCACCAATCTCGTCCTCGCCGAGATGCATGTGCTGATCGTTCGGGAGCGCGGGGCGCGGGCCGGGTGCGCCCTGCTCGACGCCCTGTACACTGATCCCCTGTACCGCGTGATCAGCGCGACGCGTGAGCTGGAGTCCGAGGCGACCGACCGGTGGCTTCGCCCCTGTGCGGATCACCGCTTCAGCCTCACCAACGCAGTAAGCTTCGAGGTGATGCGAGTGGAGCGGATCGAGGAGGCGCTTGCGCTGGATCATCACTTCGAAGTGGCAGGGTATCGCTTGCTGCCTCCTCCTGCCTCTCGCCTGCCCGGTCGCAGGCGTTCGGCTCGCCGCTGAGTTCTCATGGACCACCCGGGCTGGCACCCGGCCCTCCTCGGCGATCGAGCCCGTGCGCACGAGGCGTCGCAACCGCGGACGCTGGTCGATCGGCGTCGGCGTTGCGACAAGCACGGCGGTCACTGAAGCGATGCTGCTGCGCGTCCCGGAGTACGGGGGCCGTTATCGGTGATGGCTGCACTCCTCACCCGCTCGCCGCCGTCACCCCGGAGCTCTCGCGCGTGTAATCCTCCATGTCCAGCCCCAGGAAGATCGTTGTCACCACGAGCGCCGCGCCGGTCCAGAACGGGACTCCGATGCCGAGCCGGTCGTAGGCGATACCGGCCCATAGCGGGCCCAGCACTCGCGCGATTCCTCCAAAACTCTGCTGCACACCCATGTACAGTCCGCGCTCGTGAGCGCCGATCACGCGCGAGAGCAGGCTCGTGACACAGGGGAAGGTGAACGCCGTGCCGAGTGGTACGAGCGCCACTGCGATGGCGAGCGAAACGTATCCGCGCGCGAACGGCAGCCCCGCGAGTCCGGCGGCGAGAAGCAGAACCCCGAGTCGCGACAGCCGCGCCTCGCCGAAACGGTCGACGGCCCACCCGAGGATCCCCGCGCGCGTGATCACTGAAATGACGCCGATGTACACGAAGAAGAACCCGATCGTGCTTTCATCGACGCCGAACCGCGCGGCCAGGAAGAGCGCGAGCACCGCGGTCATCCCCGAGAAAGCGAGGAACACAATGGCGTAGATCCATATCAATCGGGACGATGGCTCGTTGGGGTGCGCGATGACGTGCCACACCGCCTCGCGGGATCTGCGTACCGGCGCGCCACCGCGCACGGGAGACCGCTCGGTGTGCGATTCGCGCAGGAAGAACCACGCGAAGATGATGTTGAGGACGCAGAGCATGGCGGCGATCAGACCGGGCGCCTCGTCTCCGAATGTGCGCGACAGCGAGCCGAGCGCAGGGCCGAGTGCGACGCCGACGCTGGTCGCCGCCGACAGCCACCCCAGACTCCGGGCGCGGTTTTCCGGGTCGGTGGCATCGGCGACATATGCCTGTATCACGCCTACTGTCCCCCCGCCCGCACCCTGGACGATGCGCGAAAGAAAGAGCATGTCCACGGAACCGGCGAATGCGAACACGATGTAGGCCAGCGTGGATGCCGCGAGCCCAATGAGTAGCGCGGGACGGCGGCCGTAGCGATCGGAAACCCGCCCCCAGACAGGCGCGCTCACCAACTGCGCAACGGAGAACGACGCAATGAGTACGGCGACGACGAAACCATCACCACTCATGCCCATCCAGTCGAGCACGGATATGAGCACTCCGTCCGACCGGAGCCGCACCGCGTAGAACGGGAGCAGGGGGAGCACCATGAGTAGTCCCACCATGTCCACGAACGCAGTGACCATCAGTACGATCAGCTTTCCCAACGAGTCAGTCCCGGTATCGCGATATCGTTATCTGCTGCCTGCGCGTGATATGTCGCCAGACCGATGAACACCCTTCTGAGTACGGGATCACTCGGCCGCCTTGCCGAGCGCTGCTGGTGGAACCGACCGGCCGACGACGCCCGCCAGTGCGACGATGGTGAGGACATAGGGAATCGTGGCAACGAACTGCGAGGGAATGACCTGCACGGCCTGCAGATGGATCTGCAGCGTTTCGGCCGCCGCGAACAGCAGGCACGCGAGCCCGGCGCGCAGCGGATCCCAGCGTCCGAAAATCACGGCCGCGAGCGCGATGAATCCGCGCCCCGCGGTCATCTGATCGGTGAACTGGTGCTGTTCCAGTGCGAGATACACGCCCCCGAGCGCCGCCAGAATGCCCGAGAGCACGACCGCGAAGTAGCGTACGCGCGGCACCGACACGCCCACGCTCGCCGCCGCCTCGGGATGTTCACCCACAGCGCGCACTCGCAACCCGAACGGGGTGCGATGCACGAGCCATGCAATCGCCGGGGTCGCGATCAACCCCAGCCAGAGCAGTGGATTCGACAGCGACGCGGTCACACCACTCCCCGGATCAGCGAGCCCGAGGCCCGGAACGCGCGGTGAATTGGACGAGCTGTCGAAGGCGAGCTCGAGGAAGAACCTCGTGATCCCGACGGCAAGCAGATTGATCGCGATGCCCACGACGATCTGATCGGCGCGGAAGCGAATGGATGCGACGGCGTGCAGAAGGCCGAAGAGCAGCCCGCCAAGCACACCGCACAGCACGCCCACCCAGCCGCTGCCGCTGTAGAACGCGCCCAACGCTCCCGAGAACGCACCGGCGAGCATGAAGCCCTCGAGCGTGAGACTGACCACGCCCGATCGCTCCGCCACGACACCCCCAGCCGCGGCGAAGAGGTAGGGGATCGCAATGCGAACCGTCTGGATCAGGAACGCGAGCTCCATCAGTCGCGGCTCGCGCCGGCAGTACCACGCACGTCGCCGACCGCCTCGGTGGACGACCGCCCAATGCGAGCGCCGCGCGCAGCATCACGCAGCAGCCGTCGGATTTCCGGTACTGCCATGACGACCGCGAGGATCACGATTCCCTCGAGCACTTCCACGAGTGTCCGGGGAACGAGTGCGTTGATCGCGAGCCCGCCCTGCGAAAGAGTCGCGAAGAAGAGCGCGGCGAGCACGACGCCGAGCGGATGGTTCCGACCCACGAGCGCCACGGCAATGCCGACGAATCCGGCGCCACCGGCGAAGCCATCCTCATAGTAATGCTTGTAGCCGAGCACGAAGTTGACGCCGCCAAGCCCCGCGAGCGCGCCCGAAAGTGTCATGGCTGCAATCCACATCCGCCCAGGACGCACGCCGCCATATTCCGCCGCTTCCGGCTGCAACCCGACCGCACGCAACTCGTAGCCGAAACGCGTTCGAAACAGCAGCCACCATATGAAGGCAGCGACCGCAAGCGCGAGCACGATCGTCAGATTCGCAGCCGATCCGTGCAGGGCGCCTGTGATCTGCGAGAGCCGTGTCACTGTCCCCGCGCTCAACTCCGGAGTGTGCAGGGTCTCCGCGACATTCAGGTGGGATGCCACAAGATAGTTGAGCAGGGCCAGCACAATGAAGTTGAGCATGATCGTCACGATCACTTCGTGCGCGCCGAAGCGGGCCTTGAGCACTCCGGGCACGGCACCAACCGCGCCGCCACCGGCGACAGCCCCCGCGGCGAGCACCGGCACGGCGATCAATCCGGGTGTTCCGACCGGGAGGAGAAGTCCCAACGCTGCCGCTGCGAAACCGCCGGCCGCCAACTGGCCCTCAGCACCGATGTTGAACAGTCCCGCGCGCAGGCCGATTGCGACCGCGAGGCCGGTGAACGTGAGGGTTGTCGCCTTGTAGATCACCTGGCCGAAGCCGTACGCGTTGCCCCATGTGCCATCGAGAAGCAGCGCCCAGACATCGCCGGGCGATTCGCCAAAGGCGATGATGAGCAGGTCGCCGGCGACGATCGCGATCATGAGAGCGACGATCGTGGGCAGAAGGGCTTCCTCGATACGTCCCCGCAGCTCGGAGCGTGCCGCTGTCATGCAGCACCCGTTGTCTGCCCGCCGCTGTGAGCGCCCGTCATGTAGCCACCGAGCAACTCGACGCTCGCGTCCGCGCGAAGCATCGTGACCACGATGCGCCCTCCATACATCACGGCAACCCTGTCCGAAAGCGAGAGTATCTCCGACAGCTCTGCAGACACGAGGAGAACGGCCGTCCCGGCATCTCGTGCTGCCCGCAGTCGCGCGTGGATCATCTCGATCGCACCGACGTCCACACCGCGCGTTGGCTGCGCCGCAAGCAGCACGACGGATTCGCTGCCATCCGGTGCGCTCATCTCGCGCGCGATGACGATCTTCTGCTGGTTGCCGCCCGAGAGAGCACGCGCGGGGAGCGTCGGATCGCCCGGGCGGATGTCGAACGCCTCGACGCGTTCCATCGCGTGTGCGGCGATCGCATGGCGATCCAGCGCGCCCCGCCGGGTGAACCGTCCCTGTCTGCCGAGGATCAGGTTGTCGGCCACGGAGAAGTCGAGGACCAGACCTCGCCGGTGACGGTCCTCGGGGATGTGTGCGAGCCCCGCTTCGGTGCGCTCGCGTACGCCGAGTGTCTTCATGTCGTGACTCTCGAGCAGTACGAGCCCGGAAGCCGCGGGCCGTAATCCGGCGATCGTCTCGATCAGCTCTGTCTGACCGTTTCCCTCCACGCCCGCCATGCCCAGGATCTCCCCCCGATTCACCGTGAAGGCAACTCCATGAAGTGCGCGGGTCCGGCGGGCACCCATGGCGACGAGATCGCGTACCTCCAGCGCCGGTCCGCGTGGAACCGTATCCATGTGCACCGGCGACCGCGAGGAAAGCACAGTCTCGCCACTCACAAGAGCCACATCGCGTCCCACCATGGCGCGCGCGATCGTTGCCGGTGTTGTGTCGCGCGTGGCGAAGCGTGTCACCGTCCGTCCGTCGCGCATCACCGTGACGGCATCGGAGACGTCCATGACCTCGTCGAGCTTGTGCGTGATCAGGACGACGGTTGATCCGCCGTCGCGCAGGGTGCGCAGCACGCGCCAGAGTTCCGCTATCTCCGGTGGCGAGAGTACAGCCGTGGGCTCGTCGAGGATCAGCACTCGCGCACCGCGGAAGATCGTCCTCAGTATCTCTACTCGCTGCGCCTCGCCCACCGAGAGGTCGGCGACGACGGATTCCGGAGAGGCCCGCAGGCCTGTACGCTCGGTGAGGCCGCGCACCTCGCGCATCGCGGCAGCGAGATCGAACGCTATGCCGCGTCGTGGTTCCCGGCCGAGCACGAGATTCTCCGCAACCGTCAGCGTGGGCACGAGCATGAAGTGCTGGTGCACCATGCCCACACCTGCCTCGATTGCCTCGGCGGCGGACCATCCGGTCACGTCGCGGCCGAACAGGTGAATGGAACCCGAGTCGGGATCTGTCATACCGCTGAGGATGCGCATCAGCGTGGACTTGCCCGCTCCGTTCTCGCCAACCAGCGCATGGATCTCACCGGCGCGAACAGCGAGTGAAGCCCCCCGGTTTGCCCGCACCGCACCGAACGACTTCTCGATCGCGTGCATGGTGATCGCCGGCGCCGCAGCATCTTCCATCGAAGGCGGTGCGGAGTAATCCGCCTTTCGACCCAACGGATCTGTCACTCGCGCACGCTCGGCACCTCGATGCGGCCGGCGATGATTCCCCGCCTGAGCTGTTCGATGCGTTCGTGCACGCCGTCGGGAATGAGCGCCCGATTGTTGGCGTCGTATACGTATCCGACGCCATCGTCCGCAAGGCCGAACTGCGAGATGCCGCCTTCGAAGGTCCCTTCCGTGACGCGGCGAATCGCGTTGTAAACCGCGTTGTCCACGCCCTTGACCATCGATGTCAGGATGTGGCCGGGTGCCTCGGAGTACTGGTCCGAATCCACGCCGATCGCCAGGTTGCCGGTTTGCCGAGCGGCCTCGAACACGCCCAGGCCGGTCGAGCCGGCCGCGTGGAAGATCACCTCGACGCCCGAGTTGTACTGGCTGAGTGCGAGCTCCCTCCCCCTGGCGGGATTCGCGAACGCCTCGGGAGTTATGCCCGCGTACTGGACGATCACGTCGCATTCGGGGCAGACATGTTCGACGCCCGCACGGTAGCCGGCTTCGAACTTGTGAATGAGCGGGATGTCCATGCCGCCCACGAAGCCGATTCTCCTGGAGTCGCTCACTAGTGCCGCCAACGCGCCCACGATGAAGGAGCCCTCCTCCTCGCGGAACTTGAGCGCGGCGAGATTGGATGGTGGCTGCACAACGTTTCCCTGTGCATCCGTCTTCACCGAGTAATCGACACCGGCGAATGCGATGTCGGGATATTCCAGCGCGAGTTGCGTGAGATCGTCGGTGAAGATGAACCCGACTCCGATGACGAGGTCCATCCCCTGTGCGGCGAGGAGCCGAAGCCCGGCCTCGCGATCCGAGCCTTCCCCCGGCTCTACGAAGCGCACGTCGGCCCCGAGCTCGCGGATGGCGCGCTCGGCGCCCAGATAGGCGCCATCGTTGAACGACTTGTCGCCGCGTCCGCCGACGTCGAAGACGACGCCGACATCGATCCCAGCGCCGGCTCCCGGACGCGTCGCCCGTCCCGGACTCGCGAAGAGCAGCACGACATGGACGGTGAGCAGAAGGCCGAGGAGTATGAACAGCTTTCGCATCGGGAAAGGATCGTTCGCGAGCAACGGGGTCGCAAGGCGGCGAGCGGACAATGGACACCGGTGAGAGGCAGCGCCCCCGCGTACTTCCGAAGCCGCCGCGCGCTTCGTTGATTAGTCACGATGCCGGAGCGAATGCGGACGCGATTTCTTGTCGTGGGCAGCGGTGTGGCCGGGCTTCACGCGGCATGGCGCGCCTCCGGCCAGGACGAGGTCGTCGTCCTTACAAAGCGCTCGCTGTTCGACAGCGCCACGGCCTACGCACAGGGCGGAATAGCGGCGGCACTGGGCGCGGGCGATTCGCCTGCGTTGCACCGAAGGGATACGCTCGCCGCCGGAGCCGCGTTGTGCGACGCGGCCGCCGTACAGGTTCTCGTAGATGAGGGCCCGGCACGAGTGAAGGAGCTTCATACGGCGGGTGCGGCCTTCGATCTCGACCCCGCCGGCGGATTCCGCCTGGGTCGCGAAGGCGCGCACTCTGCCAATCGCATCGTTCATGCGCACGGCGATCAGACCGGCGCGGAAGTGGCGCGCACGCTGATCGAGCGCGTACGCGAGAGCTCGGCGATACGAGTGCTGGAGCGGGCACGCGTGCTCGATCTGATCGTCGACGGCGAGCGGTGCTGTGGCGTTCGCGCGAGTGTGGCGGGGCGCGCCGTCGAGGTGATTGCCGACGCAACGGTGCTGGCGACCGGCGGCTGCGGTCAGGTCTACCGGTACACGACCAACCCTGCTGTCGCCACCGGCGACGGCTATGCGATTGCGCAGCGGGCGGGGGTCCGTCTGGCGGACATGGAGTTCGTGCAGTTCCACCCGACGGCGCTGGACACGCCGGAGAACCCGCTCTCGCTCATCTCCGAAGCGGTGCGTGGCGAGGGCGCCGTACTCCTGAACGATCATGGCGAGCGCTTCATGGTCGCAAGGCACAAACTCGCCGAGCTTGCGCCGAGGGATGTCGTCGCGCGCGGAATCTTTCGCGAGAGGCGCCGGGGGAGCCGCGTGGTACTCGATGCGCGGATGCTGCGGGATCGGTTCGACACGCGCTTCCCGGGAATCCTCGCTCTCTGTCTTGCGCGCGGTATCGATCCGCGGGATGACCTCATCCCCGTTACACCGGCAGCACACTACATGATGGGCGGGATCGTGACGGATCTCATCGGGCGGTCGAGTCTGCCGCGGTTGTATGCCTGCGGCGAGGTATCACGCACCGGTGTGCACGGCGCCAACCGTCTCGCCTCGAACTCCCTTCTGGAGGGACTCGTCTTCGCCGAGCGCGTGGCGCGCGACCTCATGCAGACGCCAGCCCTGGTCGATGTGCCCGAGCCGGGTGACTGGGAAGTCCCGCCTCTTGTGGATCGCGGTGCGGCGCAGGTTGCCGCCGGCGCGATTCGCGCGATCATGTGGGAGTACGCTGGCATAGCTCGTTCCGCGAAGGCGCTGCGCACCGGCATCGCGGCACTCGACGATGTAGCGGACCGACTCTCCGGCGGCGCGACCGAGGAGCGCAACATGGTTCAGACAGCACGCCTCATCGCGGAGGCGGCCCTGTTGCGCAAGGAATCCCGGGGCGGGCACTACCGGAGCGATTTCCCGTCGGCCAAACGACTGTGGAAGGGGCGGCACATAGAGTGGTAAGTCAGGGGCCGAGCCATGCATGCCAGGCCTGCGCGGGAATGACGGCTGGACGTGGAAAGGCTATCTTTCCCAACCCTTCGTAAGGGTTGCACCGATGACCGTTGCCGCCACAACCGAACTGCACGAGGAGATCCGCCGACTCGCCCGCGACCGGAACGCGGTGATAATCGCTCACAACTACGAGCGCCCTGAAGTCCAGGATGTAGCCGATTTCGTCGGGGACTCGCTGGGCCTCTCGCGCGAGGCCGCCAGCACGGATGCCGACGTGATCGTATTCTGCGGTGTGCACTTCATGGCAGAGACGGCCGCCATTCTCTCGCCCGACAGGTCCGTCCTGCTCCCGGATATGGCCGCCGGCTGCTCCCTCGCGGCTACGATCGACGGCGAGCAGTTGCGCGAGTGGAAGGCGGAACATCCTGGCGCGGTCGTCGTCTCGTACGTGAACACGAGCGCCGAGGTCAAGGCGGAAAGCGACTACTGCTGCACCTCAGGAAATGCCGTCGACATCGTCGATTCGATTCCGGCAGACCGCGATATTCTCTTTCTGCCCGACATGTTCCTCGGCGCGCACGTTCGGCGTGTGACGGGCCGGCAGAACATGCACGTGTGGATGGGCGAATGCCACGTGCACGCGGGCATCGACCCCGAGCATATCACACTCAAGCGCTCGGCGCATCCCGAGGCCGAGTTCCTCATTCACCCGGAGTGCGGCTGCTCGACAAGCGTGCTCGAGGCGATGTCGGCAGGTGACATCGATCCGGAAGGCGTTCAGATTCTCTCGACGGAAGGGATGATCAGACGTCCCGCGCAGTCAGAGTCGGACGAATTCATCGTGGCCACCGAGGTCGGGATCCTCCACCGGTTGCGGCGCGAGAACCCCGACAAGCGGTTCTTTGCCGCGAACGACGACGCGAAGTGTGCGTACATGAAAGTCACCACGCTACCCAAGGTTTTGCGGTCGCTGGAGCGTCTCGAGCATCGCATCACCGTGCCGCCGGAGATTGCATCGCGGGCCCGGCTCGCGATCGAACGAATGGTTTCAACAGGAAGCAGGAAGGCAGCCGCCGGGACGGGCCGACGCTCACTCTCGCCGGAGCCGGCCTCCACCGTGGATCCGGGCGAATGACGCCGTTTTCCCCCACGTCTCCGCACTCACCGTCGCCGCGCGACCCCAGGCGTGTTCCGCGCACCATCACGCCGCTGTCGACGCCGGCGATCCGGCAGGACGGACTCGACTTTCCGTTCACCCTCGAGGAGGTGCAGCAGCGGGTTCGTGCCGCGCTCGAGGAAGACGGCGCATTCAATGATCTCACGACCATCGCGACTGTCGTCTCCGATCGGCACGCACGTGCCACGCTCACCGCGCGCGAAAGCGGCGTGATCGCTGGCGTCCTGCTCGCGATCGAGTCGTTCCGCATGCTCGATCCCAAGATCGCGATCCGGGTGGATGTGGAGGATGGTGGGCGCGTGGGCGCGGGATGTCCCATCCTCTTCCTGACGGGACACGCACGAGCGATTCTCTCGGCGGAGCGCGTCGCGCTCAACTTCCTGCAGCGACTGTGCGGCATCGCGTCGCTCACCGCACGCTTTGCGGCCGCCGTGCGCGGCACCGGCGCGCGCATCCTCGATACCCGCAAAACGACGCCGGGGTGGCGCAAGGCCGAGAAGTACGCCGTTCGCGCGGGAGGCGGATCGAACCACAGGTTCGATCTTGCCTCGAGCATACTCATCAAGGACAACCATCTCACCGCCCTCGATGGCGACGTCGAGATGGCGGTACGGCGCGCGCGCGAACTCGCCCCTTCGGGGACAAGGATCGAGGTCGAGTGCGATGGCGAGGCACAGGCGACCGCTGCCGTTGGCGCCGGAGCCGACATCATCCTCCTCGACAACATGCCCCTCGACCTGCTTGCCGCGTGCGTGAAGCTGGTGGACGGTCGCGCCGTGACCGAAGCCTCGGGCGGCGTGCGCCTCGATACGGTGCGCGCCATTGCGGAGACCGGCGTCGATCGGATCTCCATCGGTGCGCTCACGCACTCCGCGCGCGCTCTGGATCTGGGCCTGGATTTCGAGTAGCGGGCGTGCCCGCGAGTGCGCGACCCCATGAGGCAGGTCCATGCGCTACATAGGCAACAAGACGCGTCTGCTCGGTTTCATCGGTCGCGTACTGGACGAACACGGGCTCCGGTCGGGGCATGCCTTCGACGCCTTCTCGGGGACGGCGAGTGTTGGAAGCTTTCTCAAGAAGCGTGGCTTCGCCGTCAGCTCATGCGACCTGATGACGTACAGCTTCGTCCTGCAGAAGGCGCGCATCGAGGCCGACGCCGAACCATCCTTCGAGCGGGTCCGGGAACATGATCCCGAACTGCGGCGCGCACGGGTGGGAGGCAGGAGCCGCTCGCCACTCGAGCTCGCGCTGTCACCGCCATCGCCTGCGCATGACGTCTTCCGGTATCTCGAGAGCGAACTGCCATCGCTGACGGCATTCATTACGCGACAGTTTGCACCGGACGGGAGTGGCGATGAGCCGGGCGACCGGATGTTCTTCACCAGGGAGAACGCGCAGCGCATCGATGCCATCCGTACGTGCATCCACGAGTGGCGCATCGCCGGGCTCCTCGATGATCCGGAGTATTTCGTGCTTCTTGCCGCGCTCATCGAGGGAGCTGATGCCGTGGCCAATACCACCGGTGTCTACGCTGCGTTCGTCAAGTCGTGGCAGCCGAACGCGCTCCGCCCGCTCCGCCTGCGCTGCCCCGATGTCGTGCCGGGCACGGGGTCGCGTTGCGCCGCCTATCAGGGCAATGCCGGAAGCATACTCGGCGAGATCGGTCCCGTGGACATCCTGTACATGGATCCGCCGTACAACACGCGGCAATACAGTGGCTATTACCATGTTCCGGAACTGCTCGCGCGGGGTTGGTTCGATGGCGAACCCGAGCTCCGCGGCAAGACGGGCCTCATGCCCGACGGTGATCTGCGATCGGCGTGGTCCACTCGCGGCGGCTGCGTCGATGCGCTGGCCGACCTTCTTTCCCGCGCGAACGCGCGCTGCGCGCTCATGAGTTACAACAGCGAAGGCATCATCCCCGAGCCCGAGATCAATCGCCTGTTCCGCGAGCACGATAGAGGGGCGACGTTTCGGTTGCACGAGCTGGACTACGCCCGCTACCGCGCGGACGCCGACCACGCAGGCCGCCGATACAAGGGAGATCACGTGCGTGAGCGACTGTACTACGTTGAGTGCAACGGACACCGGTCGTGAATCGCGGGGAGCGGACACCGGACGACGAGGCGCACCACGCGCAGAACTCCGATGCGGTGACCCGCGCACCCGATCATGCCCCCGAGTTCCTGTACCGGCACGGCCTCGCCGTTCTGCGCCACGTGCGCGAGGTGGCGGGGGCCGCGCCGTCGTGGATGCGCTTCGATGATCGCCTCTCCGCTTACGTGGCGCCCGGACACCGGCTGGCGGAACTGCGCGAGTGGGGCGCGGCGCGCGGCATCCGCGAAACGGGCCTCCACGCCGAGCGCGTGGCCGAACCACTGTTCGATCCGCGCACGCCGAGAGACTACCAGCGCGAGGCGCTCGCATGCTGGCAAGCCGGCGGCTCGCGTGGCTCCGTCGTGCTTCCGACGGGCGCAGGCAAGAGTCTCGTGGCCGTGCATGCAATCCACGAGACGGGCCAGCGTGCCTGCGTCGTCGCGCCGACGCGGGCGCTGGTGGGCCAGTGGTTCGCCCAGCTCGCCGACGCGTTCGGCGCCGAGAGTGTCGGTGCCTTCTACGCGGACGAGAAGGACGTACGCCCGATCACCGTTACGACTTACCACTCGGCGTTCACATTGCTGGAGCGGGAAGGCGCGCGCTTCCGCCTGCTCGTACTCGATGAGGTTCACCATCTCGCTGATAGTGCCGACGGCAGCGCGAAGGGCTGGCACGACGCCCTGCGCATTGCGCCCGCGGCGGCCCGGCTGGGCCTCACCGCGACGTATCCCGACGGGCGAGACGCGGAACTGCGGCGGCTCGCGGGGCCGGTCGTTTACCGCAAGTCGATAGCGGAGATGGCGGACCGCGAGCTCGCCAGCTTTGCACTCGAACGTCGCTTCGTATCGCTCACCGGAGTGGAGCAGCAGCGCTACGACGCACTCACCCTGGAATACGAATCGTTCGTGGCGGCGAGGGGCTACGCGGACCGCTTCGCTACGAAGGCCGACGCATGGCGCGTGTTCATGGCCGAGACGCGCCGTTCGCCGCGCGCCCGCCGCGCGTTCCGCGCCTTCCAGGAACGATCGCGCCTCGTCACGCTCGCGGAACACAAGTTGAGCGAGACAGGCCGCATACTCCGTCTGTACCCGGCCGAGCGCGCGATCATCTTCTGCGGCGGGACCCAGGCAGCAGAGCGCGTTTCGCGTGATCTCGCGATCCCGATGATCACCGCGTCCACGCCCGCATCGGAGCGCAAGGCGTTGCTCGATGCCATGGCCGCTGGTGAGGTGCGTGCAGTAGCGAGTGTTCAGGTGCTCGACGAAGGGTGGGATATTCCCGCCGCCAAACTCGGGATCGTGCTCGGCGACAGCACCCGTGGTGGCCGCAGGCAGCACGCGCAGCGACTCGGCAGGATCCTGCGGCGTCAGGGTGATGCGGTAGCGTCGCTGTACGAGATCGTCGCCGCCGGGACGTACGAGTTCTTCGCCTCGCAGAGGCGTCGCGGCGGCATGGCGCGCATGGGCGTCAATCAGCTCGGGCTCGGCATCTGATGCTGGCGCGTCCGCAGGTGCTACCCTTCGTCGTGGAGCGGGACGGCGAGCTGCACGCGACACTGCTCGCGGACGATAGTGCGGCCCTGACTCAATTCCTCGACCGGCTCTGTCGGCTCGTTCGGCGCCTCGAAGGCCGGCCGCGCAGGGTCGTGGCCGAAGCGCTCGCGCGCCAGGAGCGCAGGGTGCGCGATGCACGCCGCCTCGCGGGTATATCCAAGGTACTGCTCGACCGCTGCGAGCTGCGTGCGCCGGCGGCCGCCGAGCGTGCACCTGCGGTTCGCCAGGCACTCTTCCGAGCGCGTGGCTCCGTCTGGCCCCCCGTCCCCGGCGATCGCGCGGTGCCCTACGAGATGGCGGCTGCAGCCCTCGCTACGAGGCCGGCAGAGATCGAACGGTTGCTCTACGCAGACTCGCCCCGAGAGCGAGTTCTCGTGCGCGCCCCGGCGATGGACGGCCGCGCGCTGCTTGAGAGCTACAACATGGAGCTGGCGCGCGGCGTGCTTCTCGATGCGGACCGCGCGACACTTACCGCACGCGGCGGCTGGCGCGCGATCTTCCGCGCGGTGAAACTCGCGCGCCTGATGTACCGGCTGGAACGTGCGGAGCGCAGCTACCGCGTGGAGCTCACTGGTCCGGCCGCGCCGTTCATCGTGCGCCCCCACCGGTACGGCGTGCGCTTCGCCAGAGTGCTGCCCGCGCTGATGCGTGCGCCGGGCTGGCGACTGGATGCGAGCATCGTACGCGATGGGAGCGATCTACGCGCATCGTACGTGCTGGACTCCGGCGTGATCGCGAGCAAACCACCGCGACGTGCGAGCTACGATTCGAAATGGGAGCACGCGCTCGCCTCCGATTTCTCGGAACTGCTTGTGGAAGAGCGCGCGGGTTGGCGCCTGTTGCGCGAGGCGACGCCCGTATCGGTGGCGGGCGATCTGTTTCTTCCGGACTTCACCCTCCGGCACAGCGGCGGACGCGAAGCGATGGTCGAGATCATCGGCTTCTGGACGCCGGAGTATCTCGAGACCAAGATGCGCAAGATCGCCGAGGCCGGACTCACGAACCTGATACTCGTGGTTTATCGAGGACTGGCGGTCGGGAGCGGAAACCAGATGATCGAATTGGCGAGTACGGGACCGGTGCTCTGGTTCGGTGACCGGCCGCGCATCGGGCCGGTGTTGCAGGCGGCTGCAACTGTTGCGCGCGTGCCCCGGAGCAGGTGTTGAGCAGAGAGCGCGCTATCGGCTGTGCCGGTACATCATGTCGACAAGCTCATCGTACATCGCATTCGCCTCGATCTCCCCGGAGCGGATCGCCGACGTTGCGCAGTGCTTCAGGTGGTTGCGCATCAGTTCGCGCCCAACCGCGCGCAGCGCCTCATGCACGGAGGAGATCTGCGTCATGATGTCGGCGCAGTAGCGATCCTCCTCGACCATTTTCTGCAGGCCCCGGACCTGCCCCTCGATCCGGCGCAACCTCTTGAGGTTTCGATCCTTGATGTCGCGGTCCACACCCACCGCCTTCCTCCCGTCCGTCACGTCAGCGTCGACACCGCACGCACAGGGAGCGTGCGCCGTCTCGCCTGCACGACCAGCCGAGCGTCGGGTTTTCGATGTCATTGGTGCTGGCTCCTTTCGCCGAATGCGAGCCCGAAGTGTACACCGCCGCCGTCCAGGCGGCCGGCCCGGACCAGATCATGATCTCCGCGTCTTGTCTCATTTCCATCGCATGCTCACGTCCATCGTATACTCACGCGATGCGCGCGCGGCGGAGGCGCAGGCTGTTCATCACGACGCTCACCGAGCTGAAGGCCATCGCGGCGCTCGCCAGGATCGGACTCAGAAGCAGCCCGAACGCCGGATAGAGCACGCCGGCCGCTATCGGGATGCCGACCGCGTTGTAGATGAACGCCCAGAACAGGTTCTGCTTCATCGTGCGCATCGTGCGGCGGGAGAGCTCGATCGCGTGTGCCGTGCTTCGCAGGTCGTCGCGCATCAGCACCACATCCGCCGCCTCGGCGGCAATGTCCGTCCCCGTCCCCATCGCCATCCCCACATCGGCGCGCGCGAGCGCCGGCGCGTCGTTGATGCCGTCGCCGACCATCGCCACCACCTTCCCCTCGGCCTGCAGGCGCTCGATCTCGGCAACCTTCCCATCCGGGAGCACGCCTGCCACCACGCGGTCGATGCCGGCCTCCTTCGCGATCGCGCGCGCCGTGCGATCGTTGTCCCCGGTGAGCATCACGACCTCGAGCCCCATCCGGTGCATGCGCTCGATCGCTTCGCGCGACGTGAGCTTGATGGGGTCCGCAACGGCGAACACGCCGGCCAGCGCGCCGTCTGTCGCCACGTACATCGGCGTCTTGCCTTCTCCGGCGAGCCGTTCGGCGGCCTCCCGCAGCGGCGCGATGGCGATCGCATGATCACTCATGAGAGCCGCATTCCCCACCGCGAGGGCAGTTCCGTCCACAACCCCAACAGCGCCGCGACCCGTCACCGCGTCGAATCCTTCCGGCGCCGTGAGAGCGAGCCCGCGCTCCCTTGCGTGTCGTACAATGGCGTCCGCCAGCGGGTGCTCGCTCGCCATCTCGAGCGACGCCACGAGTCGCAGCAGCTCCTCGTCGGCGCGATCAAACCCCGCCCCTGGCGCGGCAATCACATCGGTCACGCCGGGTTTGCCTTGCGTCACCGTTCCGGTCTTGTCGAGCACCACCGTGCGGACGTCGCCCGCCCGCTGGAGCGCCTCACCTCCCTTGATGAGCACCCCGAGCTCCGCTCCCTTGCCCGTGGAGACCATCACCGCCGTCGGCACGGCGAGCCCCATCGCACAGGGGCAGGCTATGATGAGGACCGCAACCGCGGCCGCGAAGGCGCGCACGTCGGGCGCCGCACCCGCCGCGATGAACCAGACGACAAACGTCGCTATGGCGATCGAGATCACTACTGGCACAAAGATACCGCTCACCCGGTCGGCGAGGCGCTGGATGGGCGCGCGTGAACCCTGAGCGTCGCGCATCAGCTTGACGATCTGCGCGAGCATACTGTCGCTGCCCAGCGTCGTCGCAGTGTAGCGGAAGCTCCCGGTCCCGTTGATCGTGGCGCCGATCACTCTGTCGCCAGCGCCCTTCTTCACCGGAAGCGACTCGCCCGTGAGCATCGACTCATCGACCGCGCTCTGTCCTGACACGACCTCACCGTCCACCGGCACGCGCTCACCGGGTCGAACTACCACCGTCTCGCCGCGTGCGACGTCCTCCACGGGCACGTCCACTTCCTGTCCATCGCGAACCACGCGCGCCGTCCCGGGCTGCAGGTCCACCAGCGCCCGGAGCGCGGCCGACGTATGCCGCTTCGCACGCGCCTCGAACATGTTACCGGTGAGGACGAGGGCGATGATTATGATCACCGCCTCGTAGTACACGTCAGGGGCGAGACTGCGGCTCAGGAAGAAGCCCGGGGCGACGGTCGCGACGAGCGAGTACAGAAACGCCGCGCCCGTGCCGACGGCGACGAGCGTGTTCATGTCCGCCGAGTGGTGGCGGAAGGCGGCCCACGCGCGTGTGTAGAAGTGCCGGCCAGCCCAAAGCATCACCCCAAGGGTGACGAACAGCAGGCCGTACGACAGGGTCACCGCGGGAATCGCGTACAGCCACGGCGCGACACTCCGCAGCGCTGGCGTCAGCAAATCCATTGCCCAACGCATGAACGGATCGGCGACGGCAGTGTGACCGTACTCGCCCGCAGCCATGAGCGGCATGGAGAGGAGCATTGCGAGCACGCCGGCGATGCCGCTGGCCATCGCCTTCCGGCGCAGCTCGGTGAGCTCCTCTGCCTGCGCCCTGTCACGCGCCTCCTGCTCCTCGAACGCGGACTGGCCCGGTGAAGCAAGCTCCGCCTCGTAGCCGGTTGCCCGGATCGTTTCGACAAGCTGGTCCGGCGTGATCGCGGCCGGATCGAAAGTGATGGCTGCGTTCTTCATCATCAGGTTCACCGAGGCGTCGACGACGCCAGGCTGGCTGGCGAGCGCCTTCTGCACGCGCGATTGACACGCCGCGCACGTCATCCCGTTCACCGGGATCCGTATCTTGCTGCCAAGCGCCGTGCTCCCCGCGTCGCCTGCGGGACCGCCGTTTGACGTCGCAGCATCTGCCCGTAATCCCGTGCCGATTGTCGTGGCCATCGGCATCATTGCTCCTCGGCGACGAGCGTGCCGCGAAGCATGCTCATGCCACAGGTGAATTCGTACCGTCCGGCCCTGGGTGGCGTCACCTCGACCGATGTCTTCTGGAAGGCGGGCAGGAACTTCCTGATGCCGAAATCGGGGAAGACAATCTCCTCCGAGCACCCCGACGTCTCCTGCCGGTCGAATACGAGCCGCACCGGCTGGCCCGCCCTGGCGCGGATCGTCGCCGGGCTGTAGCCGCCCTTCACCTGTATGGTGACTTCGGCCGCGCTCGTGCCCCCGCCCCCGGCCCCGGCCCCGGCTCTGCTCCCGACCCCGTCGCCATCGCCGTCCCCTGTCTGCACACCCGCGACTACCGTCCCTCGCTCGGCGAGGAAGAAGTACCAGTTAACCCAGCCGATGGCAGCCACGCCGGTGGCGAGGACAGCCCATTCAACGGGTGTCATTCCGCCTCCCCCTCCCCCTCCCCCTCCCACTCCCCGCTCCCGCCCGAATGCTCATTGTCGGCCGTTGCATCGTCCTGCTCCGTCGATAGGGAAGAATTGTGGCGGCTACATACCCACCACAGGTATCAAGGTAGATACCCCCATCCCCTATGTCAAGCACCGTCCTGGCCGGCCTCCTCCAGTATCGCATCGCGCACGTAATACCCGCCGCACTCCCTCACCACGCCCGCTACCGCACGTGTGGCTGCATCTTCCTCCGCGCCCAGCCGGGTGCGATGCCCGCGAAACCTGAGCCCGGACTGAACGCAGAAGAGATCGCACAGCGCGAGCTGACCGTCACCCTCGGCGCTCTCTTCCCCGCGTTCCTCGATGAGTCGCTGGGTGCGCGCGATCACCGCCGCCGTTGCGAACAGCTCGATAGCCATGTTGGCAAGACGCTCCAGATCGAGCTGGCGCTCGACGATCTCCTTCCTGTGACGAAGGATTGCGCGGTCGGCGGCCGATTTGAGCTCCGCGACATGCTTCTCGAAATACTCGCGGTGGCGCGTGAGCCGCTCGTGCAATCGGGCGTCGAGCTTGCCGGATGCTCCGAGTGCACTCTTCATGCGTGACGCCGCGTAGCCGCTGAGCAGTCCCAGGTTGCGCAGCGGACGGCGCAGCGCCGAGCCGACCTCTCTGAGCTGATCGGCCGGCGTCTGTATCCCGTTGAGTGCGATGAACAGGCGCAGGATCTCGTTCGTCCCCTCGAATATCCGGTTGATTCGCGCATCGCGCAGCATGCGTTCGTACGGATACGGTTTGACGTAGCCGCGGCCGCCTGCGACCTGTACCATCTCGTCGGCCGCGCGCCAGATCATGTCACTCGCGAATACCTTCGCGCACGCAGCTTCGAGCGAGAAATCACTCTCCTCGTTGTCGATCATTGAAGCGAGGATGCCCACCATCGCGTCCGATGCGTAGATGTCCGAGGCTAGCTCCGCCATCTTGCGCTGCGTGATCTCGAAGCCCGCAATGG
>JBOHTO010000139.1:0-19152 GCA_050733695.1 Gemmatimonadaceae bacterium
GTCTTGTATTGTCGCATCGGAACGATTCGTCAATTCAAGACCTGACCCCGCTCCCCGCCAGGCAGTCACGCTGGTCCGGACCCCTTGTCGTGACTGCCGCGGTGGACAGCGCGGGGGTGCTTATGCCCGAAGCTCGGCGAAGTGGTTGAGCGGGCCGTGACCGCGATCTCCGCCCAGCTCCGGCGCGCTCTCTATCGCATGGTGCACATAGTCGAGAGCCGTCCTTATCGCATCGGCGAGCGGGTTGCCGAGCGCGAGGCCGGCTGCGATCGCGGCCGACAGCGTGCACCCTGTGCCGTGCGTGTTTCGCGTGCGGAGCATGGGATGTCGCATTACGTGGATGTCGCCATCGAACAACACATCGACTGCCTCGTTCCCCTCGAGATGCCCGCCCTTGACCAGGGCCGCCCTGGCGCCCCCCACCTCCACCAGCCAGCGTGCCGCGCTCTCCATCCCGGCGACATCGCTTACGGTCTCGCCGACGAGAATGGCAGCTTCGTCCAGGTTGGGCGTGACGACGTGAGCGAGTGGCAGGAGCTCGCGACGCACTGCCGTGATCGCCTGCCGCTCGAGCAGAGGGTCGCCCGACGAAGCAGCCATCACGGGGTCGAGAACGTAGGGCGACAGACCGTGCTTGCGGATCCCATCGGCGAGTGCTCTCACGACATCCTCGCTCCCCAGCATTCCACTCTTGACCGCTGCCGGGCGCAGATCGCTGGCAACGGCATCGAGTTGCGCGGTCACCAGGTCGGCCGGTGTGGCCAGCCAGCCGGCAACCTCGATCGTGTTCTGCGCCGTTATCGCCGTGATGACCGACGTTCCGAACAGCCCGAACCGGTGGAATGTCTTGAGATCAGCCTGTATGCCGGCTCCGCCGCCCGAATCGGAACCGGCGACGGTGAGCGCGATGCGCACCCTGCCTCCGCGACCGCGCGCCGTGGTCACAACATCCTACTGCCTGGGCGGCGGTGGAGCCGGGAGCGCCTGGACCCGCCGCTTGAAGGCGTGGAAGTTCTCCGTATCCCGCGTGAGTCCCTCCAGGATGAGCGGGTCTATCTGCGCGATTGCCGCTTCCGTGTCTTCTATGCGCTCCCGCTCCGTGGGGTGCGTCGCGAACCAGCTCTCGACCGCGGCCGGCTGTCTCGACCGCTCCTCGAGCAGCACGCGAAACATCGCGGGAATGCCGCCCGGGTGGATGCCGGCGCGAACCACGTTCCGGATGCCCTCCGCATCGGCTTCACGCTCGTCGTCGCGGCTGAAGCCGGCGAAGATCGCGCTTCCGGCAATGTTGATCCCGGCCCGCGCGGCTCCGCTCTGGCACACGCTCGTGAGCACGCAGGCGAGGGTGAGCCCTATGTTCGCCTTTTGCGCATCCTGCATCTGGTCGATAGAATGCCGCTCTGTGACGTGGCCGATTTCGTGGCCGAGCACGCCGGCGAGCATCGACAGGTTCTGCGACCGCTCGATCAGGCCGCGCGTCACGTAGATGTACCCGCCGGGCACGGCGAAGGCGTTCACCTGCTCGGAGTTCACGACGTAGAAGTGCCAGTCGAGCCCGCGCTCGTCGGAGAGCATCGCGATCGAGTCGCCCAATACGTTGATGTACCGGTTGATCTCGGGATCGTCGACGATCGGGAGCTGCTGGTTTATCTGCGAGGCGTAGTCGGCACCGAGCGCGACTTCCTGCTGGGTCGACACGGCACAACCCGCGGCCGAGAGGGCGAGGGCGGCTGTCGGGAGAATCAGTTTCATCTGTGCTCCTGAAGGGGTTGCACGACCCGTCCGGGGCAAGAGCCATTCCAGTTTCCCGAACGGGTCGATTACGGTGAAGCTTCTGACGATCGCGAGAGACCTGCGGCGGCGGCGGGCGCGAGAGCGCCAGCGGCTGTTCGTCGCCGAAGGTGTGCGCAGCGTCGAGGAGCTGCTGCGTTCTTCACTCGTGGTGCGCGGCGTCCTCGTCGCACCGCAACTTGGCGGTGCGCAGCGCGGCGCCGCTCTTCTCGACCTTCTCCGCCAGCGTGACGCCGCCGTGACCGAGGTCACGGAGCGGGAGTTCGCATCGGCCGCCGAAACGGACTCCCCGCAGGGCGTGCTGGCCGTCGGCGAGATACCCGATCGCGCGCTAGACGAACTGCCGCCCGATGGGCCGCTCCGGCTCGTCCTGCTCGACGGCGTTCAGGATCCCGGCAACGTCGGGACGATCGTTCGAACCGCGGCCGCGCTCGGCGCCTCCGCGACGCTCGCCCTCCCGGGTACCGTTGACCTGTGGAACGCGAAAGTCGTCCGTAGCGCGATGGGTGCGCAGTTCCATCATCTCGCCCTTGGTTGTACATGGGAAGAGATCGACTCGTTCCATGCCCGCGTCCGCCTGAAGCTCTGGGGCGCGGACAGCGCTGGAGATCCCTTCACGGGAGATGAGGAACGTGACTGGCCCGAGCGGCTCGCGCTCGTCGTCGGCAACGAAGGAACCGGACTGGGACCGGCCGCGCGGGCGCGGCTGGATCGAACCATAGCGCTTCCCATCTCGCCGCTCGTCGAATCGCTGAACGTGGCCGTCGCGGCCGGGATCCTCCTCTTCGAACTGGGAACACGCAAGTGATATCATACCTGCAGGGTGCCTCCGCCTTCGTCATCGGCGCGTGCATCGGCTCCTTTCTGAACGTATGCATCGCGCGCTGGCCGAAGGACGAATCCGTAATTGCGCCGCGCTCGCGTTGCCCTCGCTGCGGGCGCGGGATCACGGCCGCGGAGAACATTCCGATCGTCGGCTGGCTCCTGCTTCGCGGGCGCTGCCGCGGCTGCGGCGGTTCCATCTCGCTGCTCTACCCCGGTGTGGAGCTGACCGTCGCCCTCATCTGGCTGGCCGCGGCAATGACGTTCGGTTTCGGCTTCACCGCCCTCCGCGTGGCGATTTTCGGTTCGATGCTCTTCGGGATCGCCGTCACGGACGCGAAGCACTACGTGATTCCGGATGGCTTCACCGTTTTCGGGCTCATCTGGGTTGCGCTCACGGCGACGGCCGCGCTTTTCCTGCGCGATGTATCGCCCTTCGCCGAATTTACCGACATGCTCCTCGGTGCCTGTGTGGGTGCCGGTGCGGTAGCGATTGCCGGATGGCTGGGTGAACTGGCCTTCGGGAAGGAAGCGATGGGTTTTGGAGACGTCACGCTCATGGCCGTGGTTGGCGCGGCGGTGGGCCCCTGGCGCGCACTGCTCACGATCTTCGTGGGCGCTCTGATCGGGGCGATCGGATTCCTCGCGATTGTGTATCCGATTGTCGCGATACGCAGTCGCAGGCGCAGCGGCGAGTTCGAGCCTCCTCTCGTGCCGTTCGGAGTGTTCCTTGCGCCGGCCGCGATGGTGACATTGCTTTGGGGGAGGGAGCTGATCGACTGGTATCAGCGCCGGATTCTCGCACCCTGAAACGAGTCATCCCACCGGAGAGATGCTGCGCCCCTCCGACAGCGTGCTGTCGCGCTTCACGCGCGATCTCACGGCCGAAGCGCGGAGCGGCGCCCTCGAGCCGGTCCGTTCGCGCGCCGAGGAGATCGCGCGCGTCATGGACATCCTGCTGCGGCACGGTAAGAACAACCCGGTTCTTGTGGGACCGGCCGGAGTCGGCAAGACGGCGATAGCTGAGGGGCTGGCGCAGAGGATAGTCGCTGGCGGCGCTCCTCTCTCCCTCCGCGACGTGCGCATCCTCGCACTCGATCACGTGGCCCTGCTTGCCGGAACGACATATCGCGGTCAGTACGAGGAGCGCATCCGCGGCCTGGTGGAAGAGACGACGGCTGCCCCCGACGTCATTCTGTTCGTCGACGAGATGCACAATCTCATCGGCCAGGGCACGGCGCTGGGTGTGGCGATGGATGCGGCCAACATGCTCAAACCGGCGCTCGTGCGCGGAGACTTCCGGGTCATCGGGGCGACCACGGACGGCGAGTACGACCAGTGGATACGCGGCGATCCCGCCCTCGAACGCCGCTTCCAGCGCGTGCCGGTTCGGGAGCTGGGCGTCGACGAGACAATGGAGATCCTCGAAGCCAGGCGGCACCGGCTGGAGCGTCATCACGCCGTCGTCATCGCCGATGACGCCATGCGCGCCGCGGTCGAGCTCACCGACCTGCACGTCACGGACCGCATGCGACCGGACCGCGCGCTCGACGCGCTGGATGAGGCGTGCGCGCACACGCACGCGACCGCGGAATACTCGCCCCGCGCGGAGTTGCTCATCCGTGCCCGGCGCGACGCTCTTCGCGCCGCCGCGCGGGCGTGGGAGCGGCCACGCGCGGCATCGCCTTCGCCTTCCGAACCGTCCATCTACGGCGATGACGTCGATCCATTCGATCGGTTTGCGCGCGACAGCTTCGCCGCACTCGAGCGCTTCGGCGCCGAGCTGGAGGCGGCGCTGGTCGGCCAAGCTCCGTCGCCTGTAGCGCCCGGAGCCGCGGGTGTACACGGCGGCCCGGCTGACACGGGGCCGAACGACACGGCCAAGGATTCGGAGGCCGGTCCGGGGAGGAGGAGAGGGTCGCAACCCGCCTCGCTCCCGGAGATCGAACAGGAACTCGCGGCGTGTCTTGCCGCGGAGGGGAAGGTCGTTCGCGGCCACGACATCGCCCGCGTCGTGAGCGTCGCCACGGGGCGAACCGTGACATGGGGAAGGGAGAGTTGATGATCGGATCCGGAAGGCGCGGCATGCTGTTGCTTGCCGCGGTGCTCACGGCTGCATGTACCGATGATGATGCGGCGGCCGGCGAAGGACCGTACGCGAGGGAAGTCGCGGAGGCTGTACCGCGAATCGAGGAAGCCATGGGGATTCCGTTCAGGGAACCGCCGCGGCTCGAGGTGCGATCCACTGACGAGCTGCGCGGCTTTCTCGAGGCGCAGTTCCGCGAGGAGAACTCCCAGCGCGAGATCGTGGGGCTCGAGCGCGCATACAAGCTGTTCGGGTTCCTCCCCGACACGCTCGACCTGCGGCCGTTTCTTCTCGATCTGCTCACCGAGCAGGTGGTGGGCTACTACGATCCGGAATCGGACGTGCTCTACGTCGTGGAGAACGCGTCGGAGGAACTCGTCGGGTTGACGATCATCCACGAGCTCATCCACGCGCTGCAGGATCAGTACATCGATCTCGATTCCATCCAGAGCGTCCATGGCCTGAACGATCGGCAGACGGCGGCGCAGGCGGTGATCGAGGGACAGGCGACGTTCGAATCCATTGTCGCGACGCTGGGGACGGTCGGTACGAGTGATCTCTCCTGGGATCGCATGCGCGATGTGATCCGGCAGGAGTCGAGCCGGATGCCGCTGTTCGCCGCGGCGCCGCTGGTGATTCAGGAAACGCTGATCTTCCCCTACCTGAGCGGCGCCGAGTTCGTGCGACGATACGAGGCGCGCTTCCCCGGCGAGACTCCGTACGAACGGATGCCCCTCTCCACTGAACAGGTGATGCACGAGGATGCGTACTTCGGCCGTGACCCGGACGCTCCGACGGTTGTGGAGCTGCCTGATCCTCTCCGCGGCGAATCCGTCTACGAGAACAGCCTCGGCGAGTTCGAGACGCGACTGCTCCTGTACGAACACCTGCGCGACCAGCCGGCGTCGGTGCGCGGCGCGGCGGGATGGGATGGCGATCGCTACATGGTCGTCGAGACCGACGCCGGCGATGTACTCGTCTGGGTCTCCGTCTGGGACTCGCCTGTGGACGCGGCGGAGTTCCATGACCTGTTGAACCAACTGGTGCTGGAACGCTATCCGGATGTTGCAGAGCGAGAGCAGGGGGGCGGCGGGGGCGGGGGAGGCGGGGCGGACGGGGGGGCGGTGGAGCGTAGCGTGTCGGGTGACGTGCGGATATACGACTCGGCGGAGCGTACCCTGATGGTGAGGGCGGCGCAGGTGGAAGGCGAGGGAGACGGCGAGGATGAGCGCGGGCGGGCCGTGATCATCTTCGCCGACGCGCCGCTCGGTGAGGATCCGAACATCATCGACTCGCTCGAGGTGGAGCTGGATACGGCAGGTGAACCATAGCGCGTGGTTCGGTCGCTGCTACTCTCGCCCCACCAGCCACGTCACTCCGAAAGTGATCATCCCGATGATCGCTCCGAGCACGTAGCCGAGCCGCACGATGAGGTCCAGCTCGCGCTCGGTGACGCCGCGGATGATCTCCTCCACGCGCTGCGTGCTGAAGCCCAGCACCTTGCGCTCCACCATGTCCTGCACGTTGAGCTGCTCGACGACGCGCGGGAGCTGCGCGATGAGCCATTCCCAGAGCGCCGGGGAGATGACCGTCGCGAGACGCGCCGAGGCATCTGGTGGGAGCCAGCGACCCGGTCGCCCGATCGGCCTGTCGAGTGTGCGCGTGATCGCGGCGTGAACGCCGTCCTCGGCCACTTCGCGCACGCGCGGCGAGCGCGCGCCATTGGTGATCCACCCGGCGATTGTCGCGTCGTCGATCGCGCCGAGGATCTCGCCCCAGGTGCGCCCCTCGCTGCGTTCCAGCACGGCGTTGAGCTTGCCGACCAGAAAGCCGCGCGTTCGCTCGTCCCGCAGCACCTTCAGCAGGAAGTCGCCCGTCGTGCACACGAGCGAGCGCGCCCGCTCCTCGTCCGCTCCACCGATCATCGCCGATAGCGGGCGCCGGAGGTACGTGATAACCGCATCGTGGATTGTCCGCGATATCTCATCGCGCACGACGGGATCGTCGAGGAGCGTGGCGAGCTGCTCGACGCCATCGCGCTCGATGGAGTCGAGAACCTTGTCGAAGGTGTTCTCGGTGACGACGAGGCGGGCGATGACGCGCTCGTGGAAGCGCAGGTCCTCGACGAACTGCTGAAAAAGACCGTGCAATGCATCGCGTACGCGGTCGCGCGCTGCCGGCTGGTGCAGGAACTCGCCGAGCTTGGCGACGGCGAGCGGAAGGTAGGCGTCGATCGCACTCTCCAGCGCGCGCACGACCGGCGCCGGCACCTTCTCGAGCAATGGCTCCGGAGACCCGAGCACATCGACGGCCAGCCGGTCGAGATACTCGCGGACGCCGCGCTCGAGCTCCGGTGACTCCGCGAGCTCCTCTGCCCACGCGGCTGCGCGCGTCGAGATCTCTGCGCGCCGTTCCGCCGTGAGAACCGCTCCGATCGGCTCGTCGGCCAGCTCCGCACGCGTGCGCGCCACGAACCGCTCGGCGCGTTCCACGAACTCCGGTGAATCCACGAACGCCGCGAGCGCGCCCGTGATCACCGGCGCGCTCTCGCCCAGCGCGCGCTCGACCTCGGCGAAGACGCTGGGCGGGAGTAGCTCGCGCAGCGATCCGCGCTCGCGCCCGAGCAGATCGTCGATGATCTCGGCGAGCTTGTTGTCCAGCGTCTCCTGGAGTCGGGCCCGGCGAATCTCCTCGAGGAAATCCGCGGGTGTGAGCAACCGCTCTCCGACAGTGCGGCCGATGCTGCGCGCCAGCCGCGCCTTGTTCTTGGGGATCGCGCCGTGAAAGCCGAATCGCTTCTCGTGGGGGTGGAAGAGCATCCAGACGGCGACCATGTTGGTCACGCCGCCCGCGATCGTCCCTACCAGTACCTGGAGCCCGAACAGCGCCCAGGAGTTTTCCATCCGCTACTAGCGCGCGGCGGCGTCGGCGGGGCGAGGTGGCTCACCCGAGCCGATCAGCTCACCCGCGGCGGTGACCTCCTCCGGCTGCACCTGATCGGCGAGCCCGAGCTCCGGTTCGGGGAGAAGCGCCAGCCGCAGCACCTCGTCCATTGTCGCGACGAAGGTGAAGCTCATCTTCTCCTTGACCGGGTCGGGCACCTCACGCAGGTCCTTCTCGTTGGCCGCCGGAAGCATCACGTGACGCAGTCCCGAGCGGTAGGCGGCCAGGACTTTCTCCTTCACTCCGCCGATCTCGAGCACCTTGCCGCGCAGCGTCACCTCGCCTGTCATCGCGAGGTCGCGCCGCACCGGCCGCGCACTCAGCACACTCGCGAGCGCGAGCGTGAGCGTGATGCCCGCGCTGGGCCCGTCCTTGGGGATGGCGCCAGCCGGGAGGTGCACGTGCAGGTCGTGCTCGCGGAACTCCGACTCGTCGATCCCGAGATGCCGCGCACGCGAACGCACGTACGAGTGAGCAGCATCCACTGATTCGCGCATCACGTCGCCGAGCTGGCCCGTGACGGTGAGGCGTCCCGACCCCGGCATCTTGAGTGCCTCGATGATCATGATATCGCCGCCCGTGGCGGTCCACGCGAGCCCGGTAACGACGCCGATCTCGGGCTCCTTCTCCGCCTCCTCGAATGCGTAACGCGGCGGGCCAAGTATGTCTTCCACCCTATCGAGATCGACGACCCATGCGCCTTCCTCGCCGTCCGCCTTGCGACGCGCGCGCTTGCGCATGATCGCCGCGACGTTGCGCGAGAAGCCGCGCAGCCCGGCCTCGCGCGAGTAGCGGCCCGAGATGAAGCTCAGCGATTCGTCCGTGAACTGGATGTCGCGGTCACCGATCCCGTGCTCCTCCAGCAGTTGCGGGAGCAGGTAGCGCCATGCGATTTCCACCTTCTCCTCCACCGTGTAACCGGCGATGCGGATCACTTCCATTCGATCGCGCAGTGGAGCGGGGATGTCGAACAGATTGTTGGCGGTGCAGATGAAGAGCACTGCCGACAGGTCGAACGGAAGGTTGATGTAGTGGTCGACGAACTCGTCGTTCTGCGTGGGGTCGAGCACCTCGAGCATCGCAGCCGTCGGATCGCCCGATGGCCCGCCGCTCGACATCTTGTCGATCTCATCGATCATGAGGACGGGATCCTTGACCTCCGCGCGCCGCAGCGACTGGATGAGCAACCCGGGCATCGCTCCAACATACGTACGGCGATGTCCACGGATCTCCGCCTCGTCGCGCACGCCGCCCACGGAGATTCGGTAGAACTCGCGCCCGATCGACGCCGCGATTGCCTCGCCCAGCGATGTCTTGCCGGTGCCAGGCGGGCCCACGAAGCAGAGAATCGGGCCGTGCGGATCGCCGCCGCGCAACTTCCGCACGGCCAGGAATTCGACGATGCGCTCCTTCGCCTCATCGAGCCCGTAGTGGCGCGTGTCGAGTGCCTCCTCGACCTTGGTGAGCGCGATCTCGTCGTCGCCGGAGCGCGCCTTCCACGGGAGCGCGAGCAGCCAGTCGAGATAGTTGCGTATCACCTGGTACTCGCTCGAGGCCGGCGAGAGCTGCCTCAGCCGCTCCGTTTCGCGGCGCGCCTCCTGTGCCGCCTTCTCGGGGAGCTCGCGTTCCTCGATCCGGCGCAGCAGCTCGATGGCTTCCTTCTCCCCGGGATCGGTCTCGCCCAGCTCCGCCTGTATCGCGCGCAACTGCTGCCGCAGATAGAACTCGCGCTGGTGCTGCTCGATCTTGATCTCCGTCTGCCGCTTGACGTCCTCCATGACGCGGGCGCGGGCGACTTCGCGCTCGAGCCGCGTGAGTACAAACTGCAGCCGCTGGCCCACGTCGAGCCGCTGCAGCACCTCGTCCTTGTCCTGTATCCGGAAGTTCATGTTCGTTGCGGCGAGGTCGGCGAATCGCCCCGGGTCGGAGACGTTCATCTTCAGGATCGCCGGCACTTCCTCCGGGATTCGGTCGATGAGATCGGCCAGCGACTCGGCCGCCGTCGCAATGCGGGCCACGAGATCGTCGACTTCGCCCGGGTCCGGCGGCGTTTCCTTCGCCGGCCGGATGTAGGCGGCCGGGTACGGCTCGGTCTGCATCACTTCCTCGACCACAATGCGCCGGAGCCCCTGCAGGGTGATCTGCACCGTGTCCCCTGGGAGATTGATGCGCTCGTGCACGCGCGCAGCCACGCCCACTTTCCCGATGAACTGGCCGCCGTCGATCGGCTCATCGTGGTCGCCGCCGGCGACGACGAGCGCGACGATGAGCCCCGGCTCCTCGTGCGCGCGCAGCAGCGCGAGGTTCTCGGGCGCGCCCATCTGCACCGCGATCGTGCCCAGCGGGTACACGATCGTGGAGCGCAGCGCGAGCAGCGGGAGCGTGGGTGGGAGCTCCGATCTGAGTATTTCTTCCTGGCGTTGCGACTTGGACATGCGTGGACGTGAGCCGGGGTTGTGCGAGTGTGGACAAGGCGGCGGGGAACGAGCAGCCCGGCCACGGACAGGACACGCGGCGCCATGCTGCCCCACAACTTGAACCGGAAGCTAACCGCTCATACCTTTAACGGCTATGTTTGACGAGCTTGCTGAAAAGCTGGAGGAGACCTTCGCCCGCCTGCGCGGGCGCGGTGTTCTCACGGAGTCCGACATCAGGGAAGGGCTGCGCGAGGTGCGACGCGTCCTCCTCGAAGCGGATGTGAACTTCAGGCTCACGCGCGAGTTTCTCGAGCGGGTGCAGGCGAGGGCGCTCGGAGTCGCGAGTCTGCGTACGGTCTCGCCCGCGCAGCAGATCGTCAAGATCGTGCACGACGAGCTCACCCACATGCTGGGCGAGCGCCGCGAAGGGCTGAAGTTCAGTTCCGTGCCGCCCACGATCGTGATGATGGTCGGGCTGCAGGGATCAGGCAAGACGACGACCGCCGCGAAGCTCGCGCGCCGGCTCGCAGGTGAGGGGCGCAGCGCGCGACTCGTCGCGGCCGACGTCTACCGGCCCGCGGCAATCGATCAGCTCGAGACGCTGGGAAACCAGCTCGGCATCCCGGTACACGCCGAACGTGACAGCCGTGACGTCGTGCAGATAGCGAAGCGTGGAGTCGAGGAAGCCCGCCGTGCGCGCGAACGTGTGGTGATCATCGACACCGCCGGCCGCCTGCAGATCGACGACGAGATGATGAACGAGCTCGAGCGGCTGAAGCAAGGCGTGCGGCCGGACGAGATCCTGCTCGTTGCCGACGGGATGACGGGTCAGGACGCCGTACGCATCGCCGAGGGCTTCGATTCCGCACTCGGAGTGACAGGGATCATTCTGACGAAGATGGATGGCGACGCACGCGGCGGTGCCGCGCTGTCCATCCATGGAGTAACGGGCAAGCCGATAAAGTTCATCGGAGTCGGCGAGAAGTCCGATGCACTGGAGGCGTTTCATCCGGACAGAATGGCGGGACGGATCCTGCAGCAGGGCGATATCGTCACCCTCGTCGAGAAGGCCCAGGGCGCGTTCGACGAGAGCGAGGCGAAGAAGCTCGAGAAGAAGGTGCGCAAGGAGGGCATGGACCTCGAGGATTTCCTCACCGCCATGCGGCAGATGCAGAAGCTCGGTCCGCTGGAAGGGCTGCTGAAGATGATCCCGGGCGTGAACACGAAGGCGCTGCGCGATGCGAAGGTGGAGCCGAAGCGAATGAAGCACATCGAGGCGATCGTTCTCTCGATGACGGCCGAGGAACGGCGCAACCCGAAGGTGCTGAACGGCTCGCGGCGAGCGCGCATAGCACGGGGCGCGGGACGCCCGGTGAGCGAGGTCAACCGACTGCTCGTGCAGTTCCGCGACATGCAGAAGATGATAAAGAAGGTCGCCCAGGGTGGCATGCGGATGCCCCCGGGAATGCTGGGGATGCAATAGCAGTCATAGCAGTCTATGGTACCGGGTGCGGTCCGGGAGTTCCGGATGCGCGAGGAGCCCGGGGCTGGAAGAAACAATCGGATATGGGAGCGTTACAATGGCAGTCAGGATCCGCCTCCGTCGCGTCGGACGGAAGAGGGCACCGGTTTACCGGATCGTGGTCGCGGACTCGCGCAGCCCTCGCGACGGCAGATTCATCGAGATCGTGGGCCAGTACGCTCCCCGTCACTCCGACGGCAAGGGCGAGCTCAAGGTCGTCACCGACCGCGTGAACTACTGGCTGGACGTGGGCGCGCAGCCGTCGGACACCGTGCGGTCGCTGCTGCGCAGGGCGGGCCTGCTTCGCGAGCGACACGAAGCACGCGTCGCCGCCACGCGGCAGGTCGGGGCCGTCCCTCTGGCGGAGCGCAATTCGGAGCCGGAGTCCGACGCGGCAAAGTAGGATGGCCGCCGAGTATCTGATCGTCGGTCGGATCCGCAAGCCGCACGGCATTCGCGGCGAACTCATTGTCGAACCGATCACCGATGCGCCTCGCGCGGTCTTCGCGTCGGGGCGCAGCGTTCTGGCAGGGACTGTCGGCGGTGAATTCGGCGACGGGAACAAGCTCCGCATCGAGAGCGCACGCCACACGACCAATGCGCTCATCGTTGCCTTTGATGGAGTCGAAGATCGCGACAGCGCCGAACTCTGGCGCGACCGCTACCTGTTCGCGGCGGCCGGGGATCTCGAGCCGCCCGGGGAGAACGAGCTCTACATGCATGATCTGATCGGAATGCGCGTCGAACGGACATCGGGCGACGCCGTGGGCGTCGTCTCTGCTGTGTACGAGCTGCCCCAGGGTCTCATGCTCGAAGTGGCGAAGGGCGAGTCCATGCAGGGGAACGCCGTCATGGTTCCGTACCGCGAGGAGGTCGTCCAGGCCGTGGACCTCGCGGGCAGGGTGATCCGGATCGATCCGCCCCCGGGGCTCGTGGACTGAAGCGCGATGCTGCGCATCGGCATCGTCACGATCTTCCCCGAGTTCTTCGCCGCGCCGCTGGCGATCAGCATACCAGCGCGCGCCGCGGCTGCGGGCTCCGTGGAGTACCGCGTCGTCGATCTCCGCGACCACGCGCACGACCGTCACCGCACAGTCGATGACTACCCGTACGGCGGCGGCGCGGGGATGGTGATGAAACCGGAGCCGTTCTTCGAAGCGGTCGAGGCGATGGGCGCGAGCGCACCGATCGTCCTCCTTTCCGCACGCGGAAGGCGATTCACGCACGCCGACGCGGTGCGCTTCGCAGCGGGCGAGGAGCTGACGCTGCTGTGCGGGCACTACAAGGATGTGGATCAGCGTGTTGCCGAGCATCTTGCCACGGAGGAGCTGTCGCTGGGCGACTTCGTGCTGAGCGGAGGCGAGGTGGGAGCGCTGGCCGTCGTGGATGCAACTGTCCGGTTGCTTCCCGGCGCAATGTCGGATGCAAACAGCGCGCGTGGTGATTCATTTCACGGTGGCGGAATAAGCGCGCCGAGCTACACTCGGCCGGCGGTGTTCAGGGGGCACGCCGTGCCGGACGTACTGCTCTCCGGCGATCATGCGCGAATAGAGGAGTGGCGGCGGTCGGAGGGGGAGCGGATGACGGAGCGCGGCGGCGCCGGGGCGGAGCGCCCGGAACGGTAGTTTACAATTCGCGCTCACCGTGTACATTGTCCGGACGGGCGCCGCCCGGCGCCGCCGGATTCGGGTCGAGCAACTCCACCGGTGCAGTTGCAGCGCGGTCATCCTGAAGGGAGGTCTCGTGATCATGAAGCACTCGGCAGCACTGGGCGGGGCCATCGGTGTCGCGTTCGTACTCTCCGCGTGCGTGGAGCAGTCAACGCTGCTCGCGCCAGAAGAAGGTCTCATGGGTGCGGCGGCGGACCTCGCCGTATCCGGCACGGACCCCATTCCGGGGCAGTACGTCGTGGTATTCCGCGACGATGTGGCCGATGCCCCAGGGGTCGCTCGACGGCTTGTGGCGGCGAACAACGCGTCGCTCCGCTTCATCTACACGTCCGCGATCAAGGGATTCGCGGCGGCGAACCTGTCGGCGCAGGCCGCAGCGGCGCTGGCGCGTAACCCCAATGTCGATTTCGTGGAGCAGGACCAGGTGGTCTACGCCGTCGCAACGCAGTTGAACGCCACCTGGGGGCTCGATCGCATCGACCAGCGGCGGCTCCCGCTCGACGGCTCCTATACGTACAACTACGATGGGACCGGGGTGAACGCCTACATCCTGGATACCGGAATCGACTTCGCCCACCAGGACTTCGGTGGCCGGGCCGTCCTCGGCACCGATGTCTTCAGCGACGGACAGAACGGGGCGGACTGCCACGGTCATGGCACCCACGTTTCGGGCACGACTGGCGGCAGCACGTATGGCGTCGCCAAGAACGTCGCGCTGTACGCCGTGCGCGTGCTCGATTGTAGTGGCTCGGGCACGACCTCGGGCGTGATCGCCGGAATCGACTGGGTGACGGCGAACCACACCAAGCCGGCCGTCGCGAACATGAGTCTTGGCGGCGGCGCTTCCTCGTCGCTCGACCTGGCCGTGCAGAACTCCATCGCGGCCGGCGTCAGCTACGCGGTTGCCGCGGGCAACGGCAACATCGCCGGCCGCGCCCAGGATGCCTGCAACTACTCGCCGGCGCGCGTGCCGGAGGCGATGACGATCGGCGCCACCGATAACACCGACACGAAGGCATCCTTTTCGAACTACGGCGACTGCGTCGACTGGTTCGCTCCCGGCGTCTCGATAACCTCCGCCTGGATCGGCAGCGGCGACACGGAGACCAGGACGATCAGCGGCACGTCGATGGCTTCGCCGCACACCGCTGGCGTAGCGGCGCTGTACCTGCAGGCCCACGGGCACACCGACCCTGCGATCCTCCGCGATGCCCTGTACGGCATGACGACGAAGAGCATCGTCGCCCAGTCATCGACCGCGAACAACCACCTTCTCCATAGCCTCGAGGATGCGGGGGGGGGAGGCGGAAACAGCGCGCCTACGGCTGACTGGACACATAGCTGCGATCTTCTGGCGTGCAGCTTTACCGATGCCAGCAGTGATTCCGACGGCACGATCACGGCGTGGTCGTGGGACTTCGGCGATGCTGCAGGATCTTCGGAGCAGAGTCCGACGCACGTCTACGGCGCGAGCGGCAGCTACACGGTTACGCTTACGGTGACGGATGATGACGGGGCAACCGACGCGGAGGCCCGCACGATCAGCGTTACCGACGGGTCGGCAACCGGTCCTTCGAACCTCTCGACCAATGGCTACAAGGTGAGGGGCAGCCACACTGTGGACCTGAGCTGGACTACTGGCACGGCGACCAGCGTCGACATCTTCCGGAATGGCTCGAAGATCACGACGACGTCCAACACAGGTGCGCACACCGACCAGATCGGGGCGAAGGGACATGCCTCCTACACCTACAAGGTGTGCTCCGCCGGAACCACCGCGTGCACGAACGAGAGTACGGCGACCTTCTGACAGAGGGCCGGACAGAAAGAGAAAACGCCCCGGGATCTCTCCCGGGGCGTTTTCAACTCCCGAACCACGGAACCGCGTCAGCGGCCCGGGTGGAAGCTCATCCCGACACCGAACTGAATGTCACCCTGGTCGATGAACACCTTCTGCACGCCGGCGTTGAACGCGAAGCTGCCGCTTGCATTCATGAGGCTGGCACCGCCGCCGAGGAGGAAGCGCGTGCCGCTCTCCGACACGCCATCGCCCGACACGGGGTCCGTGCCGGAGATCCTGCCGTAGCCGAAGCCGGGGCTCACGAACGGGGCGATCCGAATCCCGCCGGCGCTACCGGTAACCAGCGCCACCGGCAGCGACAGCGCGACGCTCATCGCGGTCACACTCTCACCGGCGCCGTCGTCCGAGCGGGCGAGGCCGAGCTGCGCATCGACGCCGAGATTGACGCGCGACGACGTTCCGACGTCCATCGACGAAACCTTCGTCTGCCAGCTTGCGCCACCCATGAAGTTGCCATCGCACTCGACGCCGTCGGGACAGTCCGGCAGGCTGTAGCCGAGCGTGAGTCCGAGATCACCGCTCCAGGGAGCGACGAAGTCGACGCCGAGGCCAAGGTTGTGCACGGCCGATCCGTCCAGGTCCATCCAGCCGTAGCGGGCACCAAAGCCCACGCCGGCCGAAGGGCTCTCGAGCATCGCTGAACCGAGCGACGGTGGCAGTGCGCCCACCGGCGTCGTCACGAGCGCGAGGTACGAGACGACATCGCTGACATCGGGCTCCTGCGCCGAGGCAGGTACCGCGGCAGCAACGAACGATGCAGTCGCGACAGTTGCAAAGATCTTTCTCATGCTATCTCCGTGGAGAGTGCGGCCAGACGGATGACTCAGGTGAGACAGTCGGATCATCGCGCTGGCAAGCGGGGGGACAGTGGAGCAGCCGTAGCCGACTCCCGGCCACTCCGGGGGCATGCGTGAGTCAGGCGCGCCGCCCCGCGTCGGGCAGGCGCCAGCTATTCGCACATCGGACGGTAAAAAGGGCACATCGGTAACAACCCGGAGGGGCCCTCCTGAGGGCGTCACCCGTCCCAGGCAGCGTCGGAGGCGGCTTCGGTGCCTCGGGCGCGGCGTGCGGGGGCAGCATTCCGGGCTCACTGGCATGTGGCGCACGACCCCGTTAACTTCCCCGTTCTGTGCACCTTACGGCATGCCCAAGTGGGCTGCCCTTCTCCCCTCCCGCCCCCCCACCCCCGGTCCCCGGAATCGGGCCGAACGCTGGCCCGGAGCGCCATATGCACCCCTTCATCGAAACCCAGAAAGAGTGGCTCCGCGACGACATCCCGCCCTTCCGGGCCGGTGACACCGTCCGCGTCAACGTGCGCGTCAAGGAGGGGGACAAGGAACGGCTGCAGGCCTTCGAAGGCGTCTGCATCGCGCGCCGCGGCAGCGGTGTGAGCGCGAGCTTCACCGTTCGCAAGATCTCGAACGGCGTCGGCGTGGAGCGCATCTTCCCCACACACAGCCCGATGATCGGCAGCGTCGCCGTGGTTCGGCGCGGACAGGTGCGGCGCGCCAAGCTGTACTACCTGCGCGCACTCAGCGGCAAGGCTACGCGCATCCGGGAGAAAAGGACCCGAGTACCGGTGTCGGGCTCGGAGGCGTAGCCGCCAATGATGGGCCGGGTGGGAGAGGGCGGAGCCGGGAACGGCGCGCACCGCCAGTCCCGACCCGGCACCCGCAAGCGCTGGAGTGCCATAGAGCGCGAGCTTCGCGCGGCTACCGGGCCACTCATCGCAGGAATCGACGAGGTTGGACGCGGGCCGCTCGCCGGCCCGGTGGTCGCCTGCGCCATCATCATGCCGCCCGATCGCCGCGCGATCGCCGGCGTGGATGACTCCAAGCGCCTGCCTGCCTCCGACCGCGTTCGCCTCGCCGTCAGTATCCGGTCGCGGGCGCTCGCAATCGGGCTCGGCGCCGCCTCCGTGCGCGAGATCGAGCGTCTCAACATCTACCACGCAACGACGCTCGCCATGCGTCGCGCACTTCACCGACTGCAGATGCGGCCGGACCATGTACTGCTTGACGGTCGCAGCATCGCGGCGCTCGACACGGCTCACACGGCCGTGGTGGGCGGGGATGCACGCTGCTACAGCATCGCCTGCGCGTCGATCGTCGCCAAGGTCACCCGCGATCGCCTCATGCACGCGCTGGCGGCGCGGTATCCGGGATATGCCTGGGAGCGGAACGTCGGCTACGCGACACGCGACCACCTCGACGGGCTGGGGGAGCGTGGGCTCACAGTTCACCACCGGCGAACGTTCTTCCGGGTGAAGCAGCTTTTGCTGGACCTGGACCCGCCCAGCAGCGATTCCCGCGCCTCCGCGGCGCTCGCTCGCGGGCCGGGCCCGTGCATCGAGATACTGGTTCCGGGCGAGGCGCAGGCATGAGCGACGCCTCGCCCTTCCGGGACGACATCTTCGCGGGTCAGGTCGCAATCGTCACCGGGGGCGGGACCGGCATCGGCTTCGGGATCGCCGAGCTCCTCACTCGTCTTGGAGCACACGTCGTCGTCGCGAGCAGAAAGGCCGCCAACGTCGAGGCGGCGGCCGAGCGGCTGCGCGAGGCCGGGGGCAAGGGTGCCGCCACAGCGCGTACCGTCGACGTGCGCGACCCGGAGCGCGTGAAGCAGCTGATGCACGGCGTGCGCAGCGACCTCGGGAGGATCGACATCCTCGTGAATAATGCGGCCGGGAACTTCTACGCCCCCTCGGAGACGCTGAGCCCCAACGCATGGCGCTCCGTTGTCGAGATCGACCTCTACGGTACGTTCTTCTGCTCGCAGGCGGTGATGCCGGCGATGCGCGACCAGGGTGGGGGACGGATAATCAATATCTCGATGACTCTGCACTACCGCGGATGGCCGCAGATGGCACATGCCACCGCGGCCAAGGGCGGTGTCGATGCGCTCACGCGTACACTCGCCGTGGAATGGGCCGGGCACGGTATCCGCGTGAACGCAATCGCGCCCGGCCCGGTTCCCACAGAGGGGGTGCGTCGCGCCTTCGCCGCTGCCCGCCCGGGCACAGCGAGCGTGTTTGGCGAGGGGAAGCCGGAGGGCGAGGAGGAGGCACTGGCCGAGCACGCACGTCACGCCATCCCGCTGGGGCGCTGGGGTTCCCCGCGCGACATAGCGAACGCCGTTGCCTTTCTCGCGTCGACCGCAGGCGACTGGATCACGGGTGAGATTCTGGTCGTGGATGGTGGGTCCTGGCTGGCCCGCGGATCATCGGGCGTGTGACGCGCGTCACAGCGCCAACCATAAGCACGATAAGAAGTTACAGCGTCGCATCGGGCGGTACGATTCTGGCACATTGGAATGGCCGGATGATGCACGCGCGCGCGATCGTGCGCAGTGGGCGGGACGGACTTCACGAATTAACCGGAGCCAGACAATGCGAGTGAACTACGGGGTGATGGGAATGCTGGTAGCGCTTGCGCCGCTCGTGGCCGGATGTGCCACGAAAGGCGATCTGAGGCGCGCCATGGATGAACAGCGAACCGCGCTGGAGGCGGAGCGATCTGCGCGCGCAGGCGCAGACAGCGGGATCAGGACGGACGTGGCGGCGTTGCGCACCGATGTCGAGGCGCTGCGGAGCGACCTGCAGGGCCTGCGCACCGAGTTCAACGCGCAGATAACGGCGCTGGAGGAGGGAGTACAGTTCATCTTCCCGGTGCACTTCGCCTTTGATGAGGCGGAACTGCGCATGGAAGACGAGCCGGCGCTTCAGCGCTTTGCCGAGGTGATCCAGCGACACTACAACGGTTCGGAGATCACGGTCGAAGGCTTTGCCGATCCGGCCGGGTCAGCGGAGTACAACCGCGCGCTCTCGCAGCGCCGGGCGGAATCGGTGCGCTCATACCTGCTGTCGCATGGTCTGGACGGTGAGCTCGTCCGACCGGTTGGCTACGGCGAGGCGCGACTGGTGGTGCCAGGAGCATGGGGTGACGACGCTGGCGCCGAGTCGAACCGCCGCGTGGTCTTCGTGATAGAGAGCAAGGGCAACCCGCAGCTTCCGGGCATCGCCCTGATTGAGACGCCCGAGG
>JBOHTO010000140.1:0-20137 GCA_050733695.1 Gemmatimonadaceae bacterium
ATGTTATGATGCCGCAAAACAAGACCTGACCCCGCGCGAAGTTAGCCCCGGACGTGAAACAAGGCAACGCTTCCGTTCGCTCGAGCGCCACCGGCCCGAACAACGAACAGCGAGGCAGGGTCGTCCAGAGACCCTGCCTCGCCGTCGATCACTGACCAGGGCTCACTCGTGCGCCCTGGCCGCACCACCGCGTCAGAACCGCTGCGTCGCGTCGATGGTGAAGACAACGCGGCGGTTGCTGAGCGCACCCGGATCATCCCGGCGCGCGCCCGGCACAACCTGGCGAATGTCCTGCTCGCCGTAGCCCACCGTCTTGAACTGGCGCTCCGGCAGGTTGAACCGCTCGACCATGACGCGCTTGACCGCCTCGGCACGGCGCCTCGACAGATCGATGTTGTAGGCGTCCGTTCCGGCCGGGTCGGCGAAGCCTTCGATGGTGACGAGCGCGTTCGGGTAGACCTGGCGAATGACATCGGCTATCTGGCCCAGGACGTCGATGTCCTCCTCACGCACGACGGCCGAGTCGAACGCGAAGTGAACCGGCACCACGTAGCGGGCGACGAGATCGCTTTCTCTCGTGATCTCCACCTGCTGCGAGCGCAGGCTGTCGAGCAGCGGCCGCAACTGCTGGAGCTGCTGCTCCACTGCCTGACGCACTGCCGCATTGATCGCCGCCGTATCGACCGGCTGCGTCACTATGACCGGAACGATCGGCACGTTGCGCTCGGGGCCGCCCCAGAAGTAGGTGAAGCCCACGTTGTGTGAATCGCCTACCGGGTCGTTCTCGAAGAAGTCGGCACCGCCGTTCTGGCGATCCCGGAAGGCGTACTCGAGCCGGAACTGACCAACGTTGATTCCGGCGCCCAGCGACAGGCCCTTGCGGTTGTCATCGCCCGTCTGGTATCCGATGCGCGCGATGGCGACGCCGTTCACTGTCGTCTCGATTCCGCCGCCGAAGTAGGGTTCCTCGTTCTCCGGGATATTCGCCTGTGCGACGATCTTCGCGTCGATGTTGATCGGCTCGCCGCGGAAGAGCATCGGCGTCTGGATCAGGTTGCGGTCGCGGAGCAGATCGATTCCGGCGCCGAAGTACCCGTAAAGGGGCGGTGAGAAACCTTCGGCTGTCTCATCGAAGTTGACCTTGAGGCCCCAGTTGCGCACGCCCCCTGCGAGCGTGAGCCGGCCGAAGAGATCCGGAAACTGCATGCCGGAGTTGACACCGATCGAAGCGTCGGTCTCGTCGCCGAGCGTTTCCTGGGCGTACATGAGGGTGCCGCCCCAGCGCCACCAGTCGGCGAGCTGTATTGCGCCACCGCCTTCGAGCGCGAACTGGTAGGCGCGCACCGTTCCGCCTACGAGCTCACCCTGCACGCGGCGATCGACCGTGCCCGCGTTGAACGCTCGCCCCGCGATGCCGAACGTTCCGATCCGGGTTGGAAACGCGACGACGGCGCCCGCCAACTGCGTCTGCCCGAAGCGTTGCGCGCCGGTGACGCTGAATGCGTTGGTGTTGAGCCCTGCCAGCCCGGCGGCATTGTACCAGATTGCCGACGGATCGGTGCCTATGACGCTCATCGCTTCACCAAGTGCTATCGCTCTGGGCGAGATCGGGATCCCGAGCATGGTGAGGGCATTGGTGCCGTTGTCCTGATCGCCGCCGGCGAAATCGTCCTGTGCGGCGCCCTGGGAAGCCATCGTCGCGCAGAGGAGCGCCGCGCCGAGCATACGGGAGTCGAGTTTCATTGGTTCGCTCCTCAGCGAATGACCATGAGCTTGTCGCGCAACTGGCGGAGCTCACCGTCCTGGATTGCATTGATGATCACGTAGTACATCCCTCCGGCGACCGGCTCACCGATGCCGTTGACGAGTGGCCAGGTGAAGCGAACGGCTTCATCACCCGGGAAGCCCTGGTCACCGGCGCTTCCTGCGAAGACAACGCCGTCGTCGGCGAACACCGTGAGCGCCATCATGTCGAAGATGCGGAGTTCCCACTCGGTGCCGGCGTCGGCGTTGAAGATGATCACCGCGAGGTCACCGGCGCGGCCTATGACGGGGTTGGTCTCGAAGACTATCTCGCCGATCGTGGTGACTATCACTATCAGCGGAACACGCCGAGCCGAAAGACCTTCGCCCTGCAGTATCAGATCGCCTCGATACGTCCCGGCAAGTATCCCGAGCGGGATCCGCACGGTTACGACCACCCGAGCGGTGTCGCCGACCTGAAGTCCTGGAAGATCGACGGGTGAGAAGCTTATCTGTTCCCGCCGAATTCTCAGTCCGGTGCCCGAGGTGGCGACGAGGTCGGTCGCTTCGAGACGAACGGTTCCCAGGTCGACGTTGCCGAGGTTGGCAACACGGACAACGCCGCTGACCGTCTGGCCCGCCCGCCCGCGGAGGACAAGCGAGTCGAGCTCGGCTGAAGTGTCGGGTCGTACGAGACCGATGCCCGCATTCGGCAGGACCTCGATCTCCACCTGCACCTCGTCACGACGGAGCGTCTCCTGGTTCGCGTTCGTTCCCACAGCGACGGTCGTGTCTTCGATGGTGAAGATTCCGGTGAAGATCCCTGCTGGCGTGCCTGCAGGGATGTTGACGTAGAATGCGACCTGATTCTGGAATCCGTTGTTGAGCGGATTGAGGAAATCCGCGATAACGAGATTGTCGGCCGTTATCGCGATGTCCGGATTGTCGGTCTTGAGGAAATTGGACGTGTCAACAACTGCCAGGTTCGTGAAATTGAACCCGGGCGTGTACCCGTCCCGGTCCACATCCTGTGCATCGTTGGCGGCATTGATCAGAACGAAGATGGCTCGCTCCGTTCCGAAGCCGCTCCGGCCGCGTATCTTCGCCGTCGTGCCTGTGAGCGTGCCGCAATAGTCGCATACGTCGAAGTCACCGCCAGTGACGACCTGGGCGGACAGGGGTTCCGCGGACGGTACCCACAGTGCGCTAGCGACCATTGCGATGGTCAGCCAGAGGCGGCCGTCAACGGCGAGCTTCGCCAGCATACCCGGTCGGGCCAGCATGGTTTTTACGTTCATGAAATGCTTACCCCTCGTTCTGGAACGAACACGCGGCGAGGTTGCCGCCAGTGTCGGCCTTGCGCGCGGCCACGAAGCCTTCGTTGCCAACCGTCGTCACGAAGTCCGGAGTGAGCGCCGATACATCCGAGAGAGTCGGGAAGCCCAGCCCGAGCGCGGTGGTCCCCTCTACGGCCTGGCGCGTAAACGTCAGGCCACCGTCGCGCGACATCAGGATCACGCCGCGCACGGCATCCGGAGTCGCGCCCGGGCGGTCGAGTATCTCGAGCCCCACTATCCAGCCGACGTTACCGCCCGGCGCGAAGCTCACCGAAGTGAGGTTGTACCGGAGCGTGAGCGAATCCTCAACAGTCGTCACCGGAATGCCGGCTGCGGCTCCAAGGGGTGTGACGGTTCCCGATGTCACATCGACCCTGAGGACTGTCGACCCTACTCCGACGAGCAGTGCTGTGGTGTTGTTGACGAAACCGCCATTGATGAGAGGCGGAACCGAGCCGATGTCGATCTGCTGGAAAGTCTTGCCACTATCCACCGACGTATATGCGACGCCCACGACGGGCGGGGCCAATGGCGCTACCGTGTTACCGACAATGACTGCCTTCGACACGTCAGGAGAGAGGTCGCCGCCGCGCCCGAACTGGCCATCGACCGGGCCGAAGCGGAAAACGACATCCGTCGCTTCGTCGAAGAGCCAGGCTGCCAGCCGGCCTCTGTTGCCGACGACGAATACCCGGGCACCGGATCCGGCGCGACGGAGACGGATCGACTGCATGTCAGCCGGGTTATCCGTGAACACCGGACTGAATGTTACAGCAGCATCGCTGGAGCGGAACAGCGCAGCGGTCGTGGATGTTGTTCCTCCGAAGCTCGCGCTCGCCGACATATAGACGGTATCGGTCGTTGATACCCGCACGCGAGTGTTCTTGATATCGGGATCCTTGAACCGTGCCGCGAACGTGAGTCCGCCGCTTGTGGTCCGGAATACCTCACCGCCGGATGTCGCGATATAGCCCTCATCGCGATTCAGGAAGGAAGTACTCACAAGGAAATCGCCCGTGGGCGAGTTGAGTGTCTGCCAGCTCACATCCCGCACCGGCGGCGCTTCCGTCGTCGTCGAGAAGGTCACCGGCGCTGCAAGACTCTGCCCGTTCAGATCCAGAATGTTCTGGATTCTGACCGCGATCGGCGTGAGGAATGGTAGAGCCTCCGACGCACTGAAGATCAGGGTATCACCGGAGAGACGCAGAGATCCGGGAATGCGGAGGCCGGTGCAGAGGTCGGTGACAATGAAATTGGCGGGATCGAGCGCTGTCGCCGCATCCACCGCCCGGGGGAAGACGACGCGGATCTCATCCTGCCTTCCGATCGTGTCTCCGACCAGGATCTCCGGGTCGAGGGGAGACACGGCCACTCGCGTTAAATCGTCGTCGCACGCCAGCGGCGCGAGCACCGCCAGCAGCATGACGACGAACGTGAAATTGACGAATCGCGCTTTCACAAGCACCTCTGGCAATGGGGATATCAGCAGCTTCTCGATCGGAGGCAGTTCTGCGCAGACAGAATGCGTGCCGTGAGTCTCAACTTCCGATGGTAGAGCAGAGCTCGAATGTCGTCGGATCTATTCCACCGCAGCCACCTCCATTCTGACCCGCACCTGCGGCTGTCTTGCAGCCCTGGAGGGACACGGTCAGATCCGTCTCGTACTCGAGCTGAATCACGGCTGGCTTGACGTACTTCTCGGGCTTCTGCGACATCTAGTCCCTCCTGATAATGGCAACGGAATCAGCAGTTCTACGACGGACAACGCTATCAATCTGGTTGAGAACGGGCAAGCTAGTTGAGAACCGGCAAGGCGCGGGCGAAGACGCTGGCGGGAGTACGGACACCGGCCGGGATACCTTCCGTGACGGTCCGCGGTACCCCGGTTTGATGGAAACCCAGCTCCTTCGCCTGAAGATGCGTGATCCTGCAGTAGTGCTGGACGTAACCATCGGGTGTTCCGGTGAGCTGTTCGACGGTTGCAGGGCACCCGGCGCACATCGCGCGCAGACGACAGGTCGCGCAGGGATGCCCGTCTGGGAAGCGCGCCTCCACCTTTCCGTGCAGCGCTTCCCACACCTCGGCGAACGGCTGGGCCAGGAGATTCGCCACCGGTACCCGCGAAGCAAGACAGGTGGCGACATCGCCGCGAACGCCGATCGCGAGCGCCGTGCGTCCTGCACCGCACTGGTAGACCTTGCCGCCGGGATCGCGACCTACCCTTGGCGCTGCGAAGTTGCGAAGCGATTCGAGCCCCGGATCGACCTTGCGCTCGATATCGAGCACCGCCGAGGGAGACAGCTGAAGGTCCAGGGGCTTCGCGCCGCCGTTGCGCTGGGGGGTGATGATCGGATCGACTCTGAAACGGCTCTTCCTGCTCAGCGCAAAGTCGCGCATCAGCGGAAGCTCGTCCGCCGTGATCGTCAGCGCCGGACACTTGAGATCGAGCTTGATTCCACGCTCGAACAGCAGGTCGATGGCGCGCATGCATCGCTCGAAGGACCGAGGTATTCCGGTGAGCCGCTCGTAGGACTCCGCGGTCATCCCGTACACGCTGATCGACACAAGAGCCGGCGGGTACTCCGCCAGAAAATCTGCCCACCTCTCGCCGATCAGGTAGGCGTTGGTGTTGACATAGACGATGAAGCCCGATTGCTTCGCCGCGAGGTATATCTCGCGAAACTGCTTGTGCGTGAAAACCTCACCGCCGGTGAGGAGCACGCTCATCGTACCCGCCTCGCGCAGCTTCCCGAAGATGACCTTTGCATCCTCGAGCGACATGACATCGCCACGCTCCGCTACTGGCGCGATGTAGCAATGAACGCACTTGAAGTTGCACGTTGCGATGATCTCTATGTCCGCCTGGAGCGGGATTCTGTCAGCCCGCGCCCGGTTGTAAATGCGCTGCCTGACCGGGTTGATGGAAGCGACCTCGATACCGCAGCTCATTCGCTCCTCTCCCGATCGGTCAGGGCGTCGATCGACGCGAGCTGCGCGAGAAACTCTCGCACGTCGCGATCGGCCTCTTCAGCGGATACCTCGTAGATGCCTCGAAGTCCGTCGACCAGTGCATCCACGGTCATCCACGCCGCGAGCGCCTCCCATAGCCGAACGCCGGAAGCGGTCAGAGCGAAAAAAGGAACCTCGCTCCTGCTCCGGAGATCGATGAGAAGATGCTCGCCCGCTATCTCGCGATATATGTGCCGTGCACCGCGCGTATACTCGATCACGGCACTTTCGGTGTCAAGTTGCATTGGCTCGAATGGGCGCAATATCCGGACCATGTCGCGAGCCGTCGCGCGCGGACGCTGTCCTGTCGTCGTCGGACAGGGAATCCATCAGCTCATCGAACGCCGATCGCTCCGCTCTGAAGCGAAAACGGCGCAGGGGAATCGCCGCCTGAATCCCGATCAGTGAATCCAGCGCCGAGTTGACCTCGTCCACGCGAACGCGTGGCTGAATGAGACGCACGAAGAGTTCCTTGAGCGCCCTCGACGTTTCCATCGCTGGCTCTACGCGATTGCGCGAATCCTGCTCGATGAGAAAGATTCCCCGGACCCGGGCGCTGCCAGATGAACTCTGGCGGCCTGTGCCATGCCACGGGGTTCCCCACGCCAGTACGCCCTTCTGGCGCACGGCAAGGATCGTCCGGTCGTCGCTGAGCACGATCGCTCCCGCCGCTTCTGCAAGCCGGGAGAGCGTCGTCTTTCCGGCCCCCGAGTCGCCGACGAAAACGTAGGCCAGGCGGTCGATAATCACCGAGCTGGCGTGAAGCTCGACGGCTCCCCTTCGGCTCAGCAGCCGGCAGGCCATGAATTCGGAAAGCGGATAACGACCCACGTCAATCCGTCCGTCGAGGAGGTCGCGATCCTCGCGCTTCACCTCGGCGTCCCTGAACTCACGGTCGATGCGCGCGCTCAGGTATGGTATTCGATTGACGCCGCGAAAGAAAACGGTCAGTTCCTCATCGCTGCGGAGCCAGGTGGACCAGATCTCCGCCTCGACCGTGGGTGGGTCGGCGGGCGGCGTGACTTCGCCCAGAGACCAGCGCACCGTGCAGTCCGCATCGTTGTCGGGAGTCACTCTGAAGTGCTCATACTCCGGTGTAACCGCAAGGCCGGGACACGCGGTATCGGCACACTGGTGCGCGAAGCTTATCTCGCCAAAGCGAAGGGCAAGCCTCCGAGGATCTTCCGTTCCATGCCACCGGGACACTCGGACGCCTTCGCCGGCCATCGCTCCTCCACGAATTGATTCCACCCGAGAGGCACGACGCACCTGCTCGCTCACGGCACGCTCCGGCAACTCCCGCCGGCGGCGCTCCGCCGCAGGAAAGATCTAACCACCGTGCGCGACCTGCGCCACCCTCTCGCGAGAAGCAATCGTGCTCGCGCGCGGCCATGACCGGCGAGCGCGCGAACTCCGAATCGAAGGGTCGGAACCAGGGCGACCATGTTGCCGCCGCTGGTGACGGCCAGGCCTCGCCCAAGTACTTGCGACCGCATGATGGGAAAGTCAGCAGTCAGACAGGCATCACCCTGCGTCACAATCCGGTCACCATCACAGGAAATCACACGGTGCAGAACGAGTCGCCCGGCAATTGGCGCCAGAACGACGGTCCCGATCCGGACGGAATCCCGCGCTGGTGCCAGCAGCACGCGACTTCCATCGGTGATCGCCGGGCTCATGCTCGCGCCGGTTGCGGTCACCCAGATGCCCGCTCCGCTGCAAGGCGCCTCCCGCAAATAGGCGATAGCCTCCTCGGCATCGAGACGCCGTGCGAATGCTGCCTGTTCGGGAGCCGCATGCGAGCGATCGCGATCGGATGATCCCGTGATCGCGACGTTGCGAAAGCCGGCCCTGGCGTACGCGCGCAGCGACGATCGATTCGTGCGATCGACACTCGCGAGCATGACACACTCATGACCACGGTAGAAGGGTGCGACCCATTGGAAGGCCAGAGGGGCGATACCACGGCCACGATAACCTGGCGCAGTCCGATCATCATACGCGTAGATGAGCCGTCCCGGAGGGCCTCCGGCCCGCATACGAACTCCAGCAAGAAGACGCGGGTCCTCGCTGAGCCAGCGGTGAAACACGATCTCTCCGCCCATCTCACCGACCACGCAACGATCGCCTCGCTCCATGCGGCGAGGCGCATCGACCGCCGACGTCGCGTAGAAACGCGGCCGTCGCGCGACCTCGGCGTCAGTCGCCCAGCGGAATGATAGCCCGGGCGGTGCGACCAGCTCCGGGTCGCCCGACTGGTCGGCCTCCAATGCTGCCACCGGGGTAGCGAGCAGAACGCTGACCGAGCCACGTGCCGTTCGGCCTGCTGCCATGGAGCCAAGCCTGCTGTGATAGGCGCCGATCAGTCGGGAGCGCGTCGCACCGCGTCCAAGCTTTTCCCTGGCGAGAAGGAACAATCCTCGAAGGCCAGGCTTGATCATGGTAACTCGGGTCCACGTGCCGGCTCCGGGATCGATCTCACAGTGCGCACCTTGCCGAACACACCACCTCCAAGCGGCGTCGACGAGGTCGTCATTCTCCACAGCGACGTAAAGCGAGAGGAGCATCCATGGAACGGGAAAGCTCGCTTCACCTGCTGCTGCTTCCAGCAGATGCGTCAGCACATCTCCTCGCGAGGCGCCGTTCGGCTCACCCACCGGGTTGAAAGTGACGGGAGCGATCGTGAGCCGCATACCGACACGCCTGACATGCGCGCGCAGCATGCCCGCTTCGCAGACTGCCAGCCCCGTTTCACGCTCTGTGATGACCACCCGTCGCAGAGAGGAGATCGAAGCCGGTGTTGACACCCACGGTCCGACGGCACTGGTTTCCCCGCCGTCAGCGGCCGTCCAGAGCGCCAGCAGGTCGCCGGAGGGCGAGCCACTACTCGCTGTCAGACGATCCATCGTTCCCGCTCGCCATGCCTATCCGGTCGAATTGGATCGTTCCAGTGAGGCATCGGACTCGGTGCACCGTACTTCTCCGCGGTCATCAGCAGACTCCCGGCGCGGGCTCGAAGGCGCGAAGCGGCCGAACGCGGGAGGGCGCGAAGGGTCGTACGCTCGCCGCGCGGCCATATCCAGTCCCCCAGCACAGCCATGGCGTCGCCCGCTGATACGGCGAACCGGAGGTCACGCCAGATTCCGTTGCGATCGCGACGCAATCCCGGCTCTATGCCGAGCGCACCAAGTGCTCCGGGATCGTCCTCGGCCGCGGCTGCTACGCCTGCGGCCATGACTTGCGCCCATTCCAGGTAACGGCCGAGTCCGGCTTGCGAGGCAGCCCTGCGAGATGCATTGCGACCGTCATGACCAATCAACGACCAGAGCGTGGCGAAGTCGATGAGCCACAGAAACGGTGGGAGCTCGTGCTTCGCGAGATGTGCCGCCAGCGTGCCAGGCATCAGTGGACCCGAGTGCGCGCGAAAACTGAAACCATGAATCGCGCACGGTGCATGCTCCGGCAACGGCAGGTGAAGGTGACTCAGCCGGTCCGAGAGTGCGGACGAGTGGAGGTCGATCCACATTCGCTCGCGTTCATCATGCCAGGCGAAGTTCTCCTCGAAGGGTGCGGTACCGGCCACGCGTCGCCACCCCAGCTCCACGGCGATGCTCCGGGCGATGTCGCGCCGATCGGGTCTGACCACAACATCCAGGTCGTGTGCGAGACGGACGAAGGGATCGGAATAGAGCCGTTGACTGAGCGGCATTCCCTTGAGTACAACGGGCTCGGCACCGGCATCATCCAGCCGATGCAGGAACACAGCATAGCGACCCAATTGCCGGCAACCGTGTTCACTCGCGCGGACCACTTCGCGTCGCCATGCCGCAACGACGCGAGCAGGAGCCAGTCGACTGATCGTCTCTCGACTGCGGAGCCATGCGAGCGCAGCACAACGCTCGCGCGCGGCCATGCGAAACACACCTTCCCACGCGCAACGATCCGAAGCGCGCAGATCATACCCGAGCGTGAGCCGCAGAAGTGCCACTGCATGCCGGCGCAGATCCACGCGCGATGCCTGGCGACCGCCCACCGTTATCGTCATCCGGCGCCCGGAACGCCGCGATACAGGCGCCGTGGCTCGGAACTCACTGGTCACCCGATGCCTTCACCACCACCCGCGCCCCGCCTCGATCCCTGTCCCGTGAGCCGCCGCAGCCGCGCCATGACGCCGCGCCCGCGCCGGCCGTTCGCCCCGTTCGATCCCGCGTCGCCGTAGTACTCATAATACTGATACCCGTACCCGCCGTAATACGAAGCCTTGGACATGTCGACATCGTTCATCAGCGCGCCGAGCACGCGGCTGTGCACTGCCTTGAGCTGCGACAGCGCGCGCCGCACCGCCTCGCGCGCCGTGGATTGCATGCGAACAACGAGGATCGCACCGTCCACCATCGTCGCCAGCACGGCGGCGTCCGTCACCGCGAGCAGCGGCGGCGAGTCCAGGAGAACGATGTCGTAGTTCTGCCGCGCGTCCTGCAGGACGCTGCGCATGCCGGGCGATCCCAGTAGCTCCGATGGGTTCGGCGGAAAGTGCCCACTCCCCAGCACGAACAGGTTCTCGACATCGGTGCCATTCACGATTTCGGCCAGCCCCAGATGGCCAATGATCGCGTCGGTGAGCCCCGGCGATCTCGGGACGCCGAACGTCCTGTCCAGAACGGCGCGGCGAAGGTCGGCGTCGATCAGAAGCGTGCGTTGCCCCTGCTGCGCGAAGGTTATCGCCAGGTTGGCCACCGACGTGGATTTTCCGTCCGCCGGACCGGGGCTCGTGAACACTATCGCGCGGACGTCGCGCTGCGCTCTGGCAAACGCCAGGTTGGTGCGCAGCGACCGATACGCCTCGGCCACCGGGGAGCGAGGATCCCCATGCGCCACGACGCGACTGAGCGCCGAGGCAGCGGCGCCGCGCGACGCGGATTCGACTCTGATGGTCGGTATCAGACCCAGCACCGGAATGCCGAACCGCTCCTGTATCTCATCGGGAGCCTTGATCGAGGTATCGAGCTTCTCGAGCACGAGCGCGAGCGCGACACCGACGAGGACGCCGAGTACGATGAGCATCATCAACGCGCGCGTCCGGTTGGGCGCAACGGGCGAGGTCGGAAGCGGCGCCTGATCGATGATCCGCACCTTCCCGCCCTCGACCGACTCGGCGATGCGCGCGAGCTGATATTCGCTCTGCAGCGCCGTGTATGTGCCCTGAATCGTGGCGACGTCCGCTTCGAGCTGCGCCTGTTGCGCCTGGAGCGGCGGGTAGTCCTCGGCCTCCGCGCGCAGCTCCCGGATCGTGTTGCCGTAGGTCGCCAGCTTCGACTCGAGCGCCTGGAGGTATAGCCGGCTCGCGTCCTGGATCTCTGCCTTGGTGGCGGCTATCAGCCGATCTACGGCGAGAACGTCAGGGTGATGTGGCTCCAGATCGCTGAGCAACTGCTCGCGCTCCTTGTCCAGTTCGAACCAGCGGTCGTAGAGCGTGGCGATGTACGCGTTCGTGGTCACTGCCTGCGTGCCTGACAGCCGCCGGAGTTCCTCGTCGACCGTATCGGCCGCGGCGAGCCTGCCGACGAGCTCCTTGTATACGCTCTGCTCCATGAGCACGGCCCGCCGGTCCCCTTCCACGGCGTGGATCGTCGTCAGCAGCGCGCCCAGGTCCGCGGATACATCGGCGGTCCCGTGCGCTTCCTTGAAACGGAGGAGCTCGTCCTGCGCCTCCTCGAGCCGTTGCTCCTGCTCGCGCAGCGACTGCGCGATGAATGCCGTTCGCGAGCGAGCGCGCGTGCGCTGTCCTTCCGCCGAGTACCTGGCATACACGTTCGCGACCGCGTCCGCGATCTTCTGAACGAGCGAAGGGTCTGTGCCAACGTAGTCGATCCTGATGATGTCGGTGTTCTCGACTACCTGCGTGGAGACCCCTCGCTGCACCACGTTTGCCGCCGCCGTCAGCGGTCGGACGTCGAGGAGGATCGACCGCTCATCGATCGGCGGGCGCGATTCGATCGAGAGCGCGAGCCCGCCCGCGCGCAGCGTGTCGCCGTAGGTTGCGGAACCCAGTCGGTTCTCCCCGTCCACCAGCGCGAAGCTCCGATCTTCCAGCACGAGGCGGTACGACTCGTTCCGCGCTTCCGGAGCGACCCGTGCGAGCCCGTCCCCGAGGATCACCGAGCGGCGCAGCTCCGGCGGCTGCGCGATCGCCAGTCGGAGACCGAGCGTATCCGCGACGCGTTCCGCCACGGCCTGGCTCCTGATGATCGTCTGCTCCGACTGCAGCGGATCCACGCGGTAGTTGTAGGACCCGGGATCGCGCATCCCCGCGATGGGCGCCTGCTGCTCCTCCACGCGGACCGTGACCGACGACCGGTACAGCCGCGGTTGCTGCAGCGTGTACCACATCCCGACCATGACAATGGAGACGAATACCAGCGCCACCAGCCACCAGCGACGGCGGATGGCGACGATGACGTCGCGCGCCGGGAACACGGGCTCCGACGCGCTGGATTCCTCGCTGGTCTCGTAGCCTTCGGTGGGGGCCATTGGCAGGAGGGATGCTATCGACGTCCGCGAACCACGTTGTAAACCGTGAGCGCGGCGGTGAGCCCGCTCAGGATGAACATGACCGTCTCCCGGTTGAATCCGGACTCCTCGGGTATGACGATGATATCGTTGGAGTATAGCACGATACGCCCCGCCGCGCTTCCCTCGAGCGCGGATTCCATGTCGACGTGATACACCTCTCCCTCACGAATGACGCGCGTATCCTCGAGATCAGCGTCGGGAAGAGGGCCACCCACGAGAGTCAGCAACTGGATGAGATTCGTCCCCGGCGGGATCTCCACGAGCCCCGGCGCACCCACGTGGCCGAGCACCGATACCTGGAGCACCGGCTGCACGGCAATCGACGGATCGGATATCCCGAGCCGCAGCAGGGCCTGGCGGATCTCTTCCGTAACCGCCTCGGGTGAGCTACCCGCTACATGGATCACCCCCACGCCCGGCATCTGGACATCACCGCGACTGTTGATGACGAAGTCGCCCGTGAACTCCGGCTGCCGGTAGACGGCGATCTTGAGCAGATCACCGGGCTGCAGCACGCCGACATTGCGTTCGATCGTGTCGATCGCGGGCGGGTCGGTAAGCGGCCGGCGCGGATCCTGGGCGATGACGGGCGTCGCGAGACCGATGAGGAGCAGCATGGGGAACGCGAGGCGCGGGATACGGGCCGATGGGTTCACGGAGCCAACAGGGCAAGGGGGGATAACTGGTCGATCATGGATAACGAAAGCGATAGCTTCCCACCAGCCGCACGCGCACCAGCAGTTCCGGCACCGCAACCTGGTTGCCGCGATTGGTGACTCGCGCCAGCTCGGCCTCGAGTCGCACAGGCAGGCGCTGGTCCAGCCAGTCTATTCCCGCCTCTGCAATCCAGCTTCGCTGCACGGCAGGGCGGTCCTCGGACACCGTCGGAAAGGGCTCTCCCGCTCTTCCTATCGGCGTCGGCGCGGGGCGTCCGTATATCCGCTGCGCCCCCCGCCGCCAGCGGGAGATCCCGCCCGTTATTCGCACTCGTCCGCTCGGCCAGATCGATGCGGCAAGTCGCACGCGGTCGGCGTCGGGACCAAGCTCGGAGCCGAGGGGTGCGTCGTAGTGCTGGTACACGGCGCTGTAGGGCCGTTTGAGGTACGCGAAGCTGCCCACGCGCTCATACCCCGCGCTGAAGCTGGCTGGCAGCATGAGCGGAAGCGCGAAGTCACCCACCACGCGCCATGCGAGCTGATCCGGCACCACCGCCCGGTCGCGTGAGTCGATCTGGATATCGTCGACGACGAGCTCGCCCGTGACGGTCACGCCCTGCGCGCTCGCCCGCACCGCCCCGAAAACCGCGATGTTGTTCAGGTCCTCGCGGCCGGACCTCGCGGTGTCGTTCTCCGTGACGAGAAAGAGCATCAACGGGTTCACGTAGGAGAGATCGATCCCGCTCCCGCGGTCGCCGATGATGGCCGTCTCGCCGAGCGTGAGCTCGAGGGCGTCGCTCGCGCGAAAGGTGACGGCGTGCGCGGAGAGCCATCGGTTGACGTTCTGCGGGGGCGTGCCGGACACCAGGTTGTCATTCTCCACCGTGAGCAGCACGTCGTCGAGCGACGCGAAGAGCGCGCGAAGCTCGAGGCGCGACCAGCGCACCGAGGCGCCAATGCGGTCCAGCGGCGGCGAGTTCGCCGAGAGAACCAGGGACTCTTCGCCGTCGCCGAGCCAGCTCTCCTGCCCGCGACCGAGCGTGAGGACGAGCGCCGACAGTCGCCCGCTGACGTACGCCTCACTGAAATCGAGTACCGCGTCCGACCCACGGAAGCTGCTCGCCCTTATCCGCGGATCGTTGCGGCGATCGCTCTGCGCGTACGCTTCGGTCACCGCGTACAGTCTGTCACCACCGCTCCAGGAGAGCCGCCCGCTGAGAACACCCACGAGGGGCGCGTCGCCCTCACCCGTCGCGCGGATGTCGCGCCAGAGGGGGTGAAACGTTCCCTCGCTGAGCGCGGCCGCACGCAACGTGAGCGCCGCTCCCGCCCCAACGCCATTCTCGCTCCCCACTTCGCCAAGTCCTGCCGAGTCGGCCGGGCTGCCACCCGGGAACCGATCCCGGAGGACGTCGAGGATCGTGCTTGCGCAGCGCGGTTCCTGCGCAGCAGCGGCGACCGCGTTGCGAATCGCGCCCACGAGGAACGGGCGATAGGGTGAGACGCGCGCCACGCGGCATCCCGCGCGCGCTATCGCATCGAGCTGCACATAGGCGGGATCGGAGAGCGGCAGTGCCGCCAGCGGGTGCTGCGCGTGGCCTGGCGTGCTCGCCGCGAGCGTCACCAGAGCGAACGCCGGGATCAGCGTCGCAGTCGCCACCGAGCGCGGCACCGAGCGCGGCACCGCGCGCAACACGCAGGCCCGCAGCAGCGTCGTCATTCCCGCGAGCGCGGGAATCCGTTTCATCACCTCGCCGCGGCTAGCCCGCAGTGCGGGCCAGTTCGCGCTTGTCGCTCTCCGCGCCACGATCCCGGACGCTCCCCAGGAGCGACGTCTGCGGCGAGTACTCGGGTACGAGCTCCTGCAGACGACGGAGGATGGCGCGGTCATCGCGCCCCTCGACCGCGCGCTGCAGTACTTCAAGGTCACGCGCGGACACCGACGGGCGTTCGGTGCGGACGAGCCGGATCTTCTCGGAACGAGTGGGCAGCGTCTCCTCGGTATCCGACGTGAGCTGCTCGTGCAGCTTCTCCCCCGATCGCAACCCGGTGTAGACGATCGATATCTCGACATCCGGCTCCATCCCCGAGAGCCGGATCAGATTGCGAGCGAGGTCCACGATCTTCACCGGCTGGCCCATCTCGAGCATCGCGATGCGATTCCGCGCCTCCTGCAACGTGGCTGCCTGCAGCACGAGCTGCACCGCCTCCGGGATCGTCATGAAGTAGCGTGTGGCATCGGGGTGCGTGACGGTGACGGGCCCGCCGTCGGCGATCTGTTCCTTGAACAGCGGAACGACCGAGCCGTTGCTCCCCAGCACGTTGCCGAAGCGCACGATGACGAAATGGTTGTCACCGTTCGTGTTCAGGGAAAGCACCAGCCGCTCGGCCAGCCGCTTGGTGGCGCCCATCACGTTGCACGGTGCCACGGCCTTGTCCGTGGAGATCAGGACGAGCTTCGCGCCATGACCCTGCGCCGCGCGCGCGACGTGAAGCGTCCCGAAGACGTTGTTGAAGACGGCGTGCCGGATATGGTTCTCCATCATCGGTACGTGCTTGAAGGCAGCCGCGTGGTACACGAGCTGGGGACGCGCGTCGCGGAACGCACCATCGAGATCCGCGCTGTCGCTCACATCGCAGATGCGCGCGCGCACGTCGAGCTCGGGGTGTCTGCGCCTGAGCTCCTGCTCCACGAGATAGAGCGCGTTCTCGGAACGCTCCACGAGAGTGATGCAGGCGGGAGAGAAGCCGGCGATCTGGCGCGCCAGCTCCGACCCGATCGATCCCCCGGCACCGGTGATCAGCACCCTCCGTCCGGCGATATCGGCCCTGATAAGGTCGGCGTCGAGCGTCACGGGCTCGCGTCCCAAGAGGTCCTCGACACGAACGGGACGAAGCTGGCTGACCTGAACACGACCGTCCGAGAGCGCCGCGATCGCCGGTACGATCTTGAAGGGCAGTTCCGTCTCGATGCAGCGATTCACGAGCTGCTGCATCTCGTCGCGCGAGGCGGAAGGTATGGCGATGATGATCTCATCGGCCGGCGTCGTCGTGAGCACATCGGAGAGACGCCTCGTATTGCCGAGCACATCCACTCCGTGGATCTGGAAACCTTCCTTCCGCTTGTCGTCGTCCAGAAAACCGACCGGCACGTAGCCGAGCCGCGGGTTGTTGTGCATCTCGCGGAGCAGCAACTCGCCAGCGTCGCCGGCGCCGATGATGAGAGCGCGCCGAGTGCGCTTCGGCCGACCCGGACGCCGGCTTTCGCGCGCCGCGCGCAGGGCAAAACGCACGCCTCCGACCAGGCCGACCGTGAGCATCGCGTCTATGATCACGAGCGAGCGCGGGAAGCCATCGCCATAATGTCCCAGGAACACCAGCGCCGCGGTGAACATGAGCGAACTCACCGTCACCGCCTTGACGAGTGCGACGAGATCGCGCATGCCCACGTAGCGCCACCACCCGCGATGCAGGCGGAAGTAGGCGAACGCCAGCAGCCGGAAAAGGATCAGCCACGGCAGCGTGGCGAGGAACATCCCGATGTAACCTTCGGGAAAGTTCCATTCGAACCGCAGCAGGAAGGCGAGCGCGTAGCTGACGCAGACCAGCAGGATCTGGAGCGCGGCGAGCGCGACTTTGCGATAGCGGAAGAGCACCGCCATCGTCGGGGACAGGGTCCGTTCAACTTGTCGTCGTTTCATGGCAGGCGGGCGGGTTGGAGGGCAAGAAGCAGGCCGAGCGTGGGCCCTCACCCTGGCCGCGCCCCGTAAAACTCGCGTATCGAATCGGTCACCTCGTCCTGCGCTGATCGGTCGAGTTCGGGGTACACGGGGAGCGAGATTACCTCCCGCGCAGCGCGTTCAGCCTCCGGACAGCGTCCTTCCTCGTAGCCGAGATAGGCAAAGCAGGGCTGCCGGTGCAGGGGCAGCGGATAGTAGACCGCGCACCCGATCCCGCGCGCGGCGAGGTGAGCCTGCAAGGCATCACGACGGTCGGCGCGGAGCGTGTACTGGTTGTAGATGCACTCGTTGGACGGGTCCACGAACGGGGTGACCACGCCGGCGATGCCAGCGAGCGCTTGGTCGTAGTAGCGCGCGTGCGCCCGCCTCGCCTCGCTCCAGGTCGCGAGGTGCGGCAGCTTGGCATTGAGGACGGCCGCCTGAAGAGCATCGAGCCGGCTGTTGTAACCAACCTCATCGTGGATGTACTGCCGGGTGCCTCCGTGTACGCGCAGCCTTCGCAGGCGCGCTGCGATGTCGTCGCGCTGCGTGACCATCATCCCGCCGTCGCCGTAGCCACCGAGGTTCTTGGAAGGAAAGAAGCTGAAGGCGCCGACTGTAGCTCTCTCACCGGCCATCACCCACTCGCCACCGATGCGCCGGCGCGCGCCGATCGCCTGCGCCGCGTCCTCGATTATCGGCACGTCACGCGCTCCCGCCAGGACCTCCTCGATCGCCGCCATCTGTCCGAACAGGTCGACCGTCACAACGGCGCGCGTCGAGCGCGTCACGGCCGCCGCCACGGCTGCTGGCGAGATGTTGAACGTGCGCGGTTCGATGTCCACGAACACGGGCGTCGCACCGACATTGTGGATCGTTCCCGCCGTCGCGAAGAACGTGAACGGCGTGGTGATCACTTCATCGCCTCGCCCGATGTCGAGCGCGCGAAGCGCCAGAAGCAGGGCATCGGTTCCGCTCGCGCATCCGACGGCATGCGCCGTTCCCGAGAGTCGGGCGATCTCCCGCTCCAGACGCTCGACCGGTTCGCCGAGTATGAACTGCTGGCTGTCGGTCAGTCGGACGATCTCGCCGAGTACGTCTTCGCGGATTGCAGCGTGCTGGGCACGCAGGTCGAGCAGAGGAACGGCCATGTCCATTGCGTTGGAGTGAAGGAGCGCGCTGTCTCCTGGCCAGCGTGGCGCCTGCGACGGAGAGATCGCGCAGATGCGGCTACTTCCCCGCCCTGAGAGGGATCGCAACTTCGCACCCGGTGCGCGCCGACTCGTAGATCCCGAGTACGAGCTCCAGCGACTTCCGGCCGCCACGGCCGTCGGTGTCGGCGCTGGCTTCGCCGCGCAGTACCGCCAGCACGTTGCGATAGTACCCTTCATGTCCGAAGCCGTACACGCTCGGCGGCGCGGTCGCGGCCAGATCGACCAGCTTGTCGTCGTCGTCGTACTCCGCAAAGCGCCAGTGCTCGATGCGATTGACCGCCGTCCCACCAACCTTCACGGCACCCCTCTCGCCGAGAACGGTGATCGAACCCTCGATGTTCCGTGGGTACGCGAGCATCGTCACCTCGATGACGCCGAGTGCGCCGGAGCGGAAGCGCAGTATCGCGGCGCCGGAATCCTCGGTCTCGATCCGGCGCGCGAGTGTCGCCGTCTTCGCCATCACGGTCTCCACCGGGCCCACGAGCCACTGTATCAGGTCCACGTAGTGGGACGCCTGGTTCATGAACGCGCCGCCGTCGAACTCCCATGTTCCACGCCAGGGCGCCTGCTCGTAGTACTCCTGCGGCCGCGCCCAGCGCACGGTGGCGTTCGCCATGTAGATGCGGCCGAAGCGTCCCTTGTCGATCGCACGCCGCAGGAGCTGGATCGTCGTATTGAGACGGTTCTGCTTGACGACGAACAGGTGGACGGCGGCCTCGTCGCAGGCAGCGACGAGCTGGTCTGCCCCATCGAGCGTGATGGCCATAGGCTTTTCGCTCACGACGTGCTTGCCGGCGCGCGCGGCCGCTATTCCGTGCGCCGGGTGCAGGCCCGAGGGTGTGCAGATGGCCACCACATCGCACTCGGCGCGCGCTAGCATGTCTTCATACGATGCGAAGGCAGGAACAGCCAGCTCGGCGCCCAGCGACTGCGCACGCTCGGGAACGATGTCGCAGACGGCGGTGAGCGTCATCCCGTCCACGGCAGCGATCGCGCGCACATGGCTGGCGCTGATCCGGCCACAGCCCAGGAGCGCCACGCCGAAATCGCGCGCCGGAGCTCCGTTGGTCGCCGCGGAGGGGGCGGGCGCCGTTCTGCGTGTGGTCCCCGGCCTCAGCGCAGCAGGGGGCGCCACGGGCGGCGCCGTCACTCCCGCTCCTCCTCGACCACTGCAATGCCGGCACCCGCGGATTCATAACGGGTGCCGCAGGCGCGACAGCGACCGGCGCCCTGGTCGCCCAGCCGCTCGCCGCAGCGACACATCCACCCGGTCCGGCGTGCGGGAACGCCCAGCACGAGCGCGAAAGGCGGGACGTCATGCGTCACCACCGCCCCCGCACCCACGAATGCGTATTCGCCCAGTGTGACGCCGCAGATGACCGTTGCGTTCGCCCCTATCGTGCACCCCCGCCTGACGAGGGTGCGCCGGTACTCGTGCCTGCGGGACACATGGCTGCGCGGGTTGACGACGTTGGTGAACACCATCGACGGCCCGCAGAACACGTCGTCTTCGAGGACGACGCCGGTGTACACCGACACGTTGTTCTGGATCTTGACGTTGTCGCCGATCACGACGCCGGGCGACACGACGACGTTCTGGCCGATGTTGCAGCCACGGCCGATCCGCGTCCCGGCCATGACGTGGCTGAAATGCCAGATCTTCGTGCCATCGCCGATCTCGCTCCCTTCGTCCACGTAGGAGGATTCGTGCACGAAGTAGGCTGGCGCGCGGCTCATGAGGTCATCAGCATCGGGTGCGCCGCCGACCCGGCGGCTGCGAGGGGCGCCGAACGGATGCGGTGCGCAAGTTCGACGGAGGGCCGCGCCTCGTCGATGCCCGCGCCGCGGCCCGCGAGCACTTCCTCGTACACGCGCGTGTGCAGGTC
>JBOHTO010000141.1:0-3039 GCA_050733695.1 Gemmatimonadaceae bacterium
CGCCCATGCCGACGGGCGCCCTGCTCCGAGCCTCGCCCGCGCCCGGCGCCGAGGTCCTCGCTGAGCTGCCGGGCTCCGCCGAGCTGCGCATCGTCGGCGTCAGCGACGGCTGGTACCGCGTCGCGACCGCCAATGGCCGGCGCGGGTTCGTGCCCGCGGGGCACCTCGCGGGCGGGTACGGGGCGGCAGCGGAGCACTGAGCCGGCCACTGCGCAGCCTTCTTCAGCTGAGCTGTCAGTCGTGGGCACGCGCGAGCTACATGCGGCGGCTGATGTCGGATGTCAATGCTGTACTGCGCCCGTTCGCGAGTCATGCGCACCTTGAGTCCGCGCGCTCGGCTCTCCATCATTCAGCACTCTGACCTCTTCCCCGGGAGGGCCCGCATGGCGACCTACATCCTTCTCAGCACGCTCACCGACGACGGCGCCGAGACCCTGACGAAGAACCCAACACGGCTCCGCGAAGTGAACCAGGAGCTGGAAAAGCTGGGCGCGCGCGTGCGCGAGCAGTACGCGACGTTGGGCGGGTTCGATTTCGTGAACATCGTGGACGCGCCGGACAACCGCGCGATCGCCCGAGTCTCGGCGCTGCTGGCCGCGCGCGGCAGCGTCCGCATCATGACGCTGCCGGCGATCCCGATCGAGGAGTTCCTCGACTCGCTCGCGAAATGAATCAGGCTCGCGTGCGCGTTCCTTGTACTCTGTGAGACCATGCGATTCGTTTCGCTCTCTCTGTGCACGCTGATCGGCGGAACGCTGCTGGTGCCGCTTGCGGTCGAGGCGCAGCAGACCCGGCGTACTCTGGTGGCCGTGTTCGCGCACCCGGACGATGAGAGGATCGTCGGACCCTTGCTGGCTCGCTCCGCGCGGGAGGGCCACGAGGTCTACCTGGTGATCGCGACGGACGGACGCAAGGGCGTCCGGGAGCACGCAGGGATTCCTGCCGGCGATTCGCTCGCCCACGTCCGAGCGGAGGAGGCACGCTGTGCCGCGGAGGCACTGGGCATCCACCCCCCGATCCTGCTCGGCCTCGAGGATGCCGGGCTGGCATCGTTCGCCAGCCTGGGACGCCTTCGCCAGGAACTGCGACGTGTCTTCCGCGACCTGGACCCCGACGCGATCATCAGCTTCGGTCCTGAGGGCGGGACCGGACATCCGGACCACCGGCTCGTCGGCGCCGTCGTGACGGAGGTGGTGCAGAGCGGTGGGGAGGGGATACCGTCGGCGCTGTACTACGCTTCTCTGCCGGCCGAGCGCATGGAGCAGGCGCCGCCCGCGCGGCCGGAGGTCACCACCATGCCGCAGAAGTACCTTCCCCTCACCGTGTCCTTTGCGCCCGAGGATTTCGAGGCGGGCGATCGGGCCTTCGCCTGCCACCAGACCCAGTACACACCCGCCGAGATGAACTCTATCATGCGCTACCTCGAGCACGGTTTCGACGGCGCCGTTCATCTGCGTCCCTGGTTTGGCGCGGAGCGGCACACGCGCCTCTTCGACCCGTAGGCGCGACGGAGCCACCGATGAGACTTCAGCGACGACTGTTCTCGAGCGCGTTGCTGGTCGTGGCGGGCTGCGGACTGGCGGCGGAGACGCCGGCCGCGCGTCCCCGAGCCGAACCACAGGATAGCGTCTATCTCCTGATACGGAGTGACGACGCGGGGATGACGCATGCCGTGAACATGGCCAAGAAGCGGCTCATCGAAACGGGGATGCCGGTTTCGGTCTCGACCATGTTCGTGACGCCGTGGTGGCAGGAGACGGTGGAGATCCTGCGCGAGCATCCGGAGGTATCCGTGGGCGTTCACCTCGCGCTCAATTCGGAATGGAGGAATTACCGGTGGGGACCGGTGGTCGGGCAGAACGCGGCTCCTACGCTGGTCGATGAGCACGGCTTCTTCTTCCCCTCCTCGCGAGACGTCTACGACAACGACCCCGATCTCGGGGAGGTGGAGCTGGAGCTACGCGCGCAGATCGAGCGCGCGCTGAATACGGGGTTGCAGATCGACTATGTGGACTTTCACATGGGCACGGTGAGAAACAACCCCGCTTTCCTGGAGATCGCGAGTGAGCTCGCAGCCGAGTACGGCCTGCTCGTGAGCGGCTTCCAGAACGAGGTCTTCTGGGACCCTCAATACCGTGCCGGTCCGAGCGACAAGCCCGACAGCCTGGCAACGATGCTGGGAAGCCTGGACGCGCGGTTCAACGTGCTGATCACACACCCGGGGCTGAACACTCCGGAAATGGCCGTGCTGGAGGACATGAACACCGCGCATCCGCTCGAGAGCATGGCCGTTCACCGCCAAGCGGAACTCGACGCACTCCTTTCCCCGACATTTGCACGCGCGTTGGAGGAGTACCCGGTCAAGCTCATCACCTACCGGGATCTCGGAGCGATGGTGGCCGGCGATTCGATCAGAGACTGAGTCGTCCTCCACATGAACATCGGCTTCAGACAGCGGCTGGCCCTCCGCTTACTCCTTTGCTGTTCCTGTCTATCGGGCTGCGATGGCGACGAGCCGGTACAACCGCTGTTCCGGTTGCTCACCCCCGATCAAACCGGGATCACGTTCTCGAACACCATCCCGCCCACCGCGGCGCACACGTTCGGCGAGGATTTCTTCGTCTACAACGGGGCCGGCGTCGCGGTCGGTGATATCGATGGGGACGGCCTGCCCGACATCTACCTGACGGGGAACATGGTCTCGAGCCGTCTCTACCTGAACCGGGGTGACATGCGGTTCGAGGACATCACGGAATCGGCGGGTGTGATGACGGACCGATGGGCAACCGGCGCGACCATGGTCGACATCGATGCCGACGGCGACCTGGACATCTATGTGTCCGTCGCCGGTCCGGAACGGACCACCCCCGCGGAGCGCGCAAATCTCCTGTTCATCAACAATGGCGACAGGACGTTCTCGGAAGCGGCCTCGTCGTACGGCATCGCCGACACCGGCTTCACCATCCACGCGGTGTTCTTCGACTACAACCGCGACGGGCCGCTCGACCTGTTCCTGCTCGGCAATTCCCCCGGGGAATT